>JBHJOF010000172.1:0-5409 GCA_050330055.1 Kiloniellales bacterium | reverse complement strand
ACGCCGTCTCGAAACCAGAGACTCATGGCCCATCCTTCGAGACGCGTTCTTCGAACGCTCCTCAGGATGAGGAATGGCGTTCTATATCAACGCCTACCACCTCATGCTGAGGAGCCGCGAAACGGCGTCTCGAAGCATGGGAACCCGGTCATGAGTATCGGGATTTGGTATAACGCCCTTCCCGACCCCTATCGGCGTGGGGGCGATTCGGTGCCCAGGAACTCTCGAACAGCGCGCGACAGGCAGGACACGACGCCGACGCGGCGCTCGCCAAACCATTGGACCGGACAGCCATAGGTCCAACCCAGCCATGACAGGAGAGAAACACCCCCCTACTGCCGCCACAGCGGATCGGTCAGGCCGTCGAGCAGCGCCTCGTGCGCCTGCAGTTCCTCGGCGGTGGGTGCGTGCGGGCGCGGCGCGCGCTGCGGCCGGCTCGGCACGACTAGGCGCTCGGCCGTGGCTGCAGCTTCCTTTACCAGCGCGAGGCCGGGCTGGCGCCCGCCGCGTAATTCCAGATAGACCTCGGCCAAGAGCTCGCAGTCGAGCAGGGCGCCGTGATAGCTGCGCGCCGAGTTGTCGATCTCGAAACGCCGGCAGAGCGCGTCGAGGCTTGCCTGGGCGCCGGGAAAGCGTTGCCGTGCCATGAGCACCGTGTCGGTCGCCCGGGAAGCCTCGATCTCGGGCTTGCCGATCAGCCGCAGCTCCGCATTGAGGAAGCCGATGTCGAACTCGGCGTTGTGAATCACCAGCGGAGCGTCGCCGATGAATTCGAGGAAGGCATCGGCGATCTCGGCGAAGCGCGGCTGGTCAGCCAGGAAGGCGTCGCTCAGGCCATGAATGCGCTGCGCCTCCTCCGGCATCGGGCGCTCGGGATTGAGATACTCGCGGAACGTGTGTCCGGTGGGGACATGATTGACCAGCTCGAGGCAGGCCAGCTCGACGACGCGATGGCCTGCGGCGGGATCGAGCCCGGTCGTTTCGGTATCGAGGACGATTTCGCGCATGTCTGGTTCCGCCGTGCAGGCTTCACAGGGAGTAGGGGCGACGATGCCTGTGGCGCGTCTGCCGTGCGCACGGCGGCCAGTGCCGGCCAGGACGTTGGCGCATCAGTCTGACGATCGCGGCCAGGCGGCGCAAGCTCTCGCTGCGGCCGAGCCCGGTCGGCACGACGAAGTCGGCACGCCGCCGCTTTTCGGCATCGGGCAATTGCTGGGCACAGATCGCGGCGAACTTCTCCGGTGTCATGCCGGGGCGGCGCAGCACGCGTGCCCGTTGAATGCGCTTGGGTGCGCTGACCAGGATCACCGCATCGCAGAGCGAATCGCCCCCGGTTTCGAACAGCAGCGGGATATCGAGCACCACCAGTTGCCGGCGCGCGCGCGCCTGGCGTTTCAGGAACGCCATGGTGCGGCGGCGTACCAGCGGATGCAGGATCGCCTCCAGCGCGGCCAGCGCGGCCGGGTCGCCGAACACGCGGTCGCCCAGCTTGCGACGATCGATGCGGCCGTCGCGCAGCACGCCGGGAAAGACCGCGGTGATCGCGCGGGCGGCGGCGCCTTCCTGCGCCAGCAGATCGTGCACCACGGCATCGGCGTCATGCACCGGAACGCCGAGCCGGCGCAGCGCCGCGGCCGCGGTGCTCTTGCCCATGCCGATCGATCCGGTGAGGCCCAGGATTACCATAACAACGACGCCGGCCTTCGCTATCCGCCGAGAATGAAGCGCCGCAGCTTCTCGGTCACGGCGGGCTCGACCTCGAACCAGGCGGCAAAGCCGCGCCGCGCCTGATGCAGCAGCATGCCGAGCCCGTCGACTGTGGGATTGCCGCGCTGGCGCGCGGCGGCCAACAGCGGCGTCTCGAGCGGCGCATAGACCAGATCGGTCACCAGAGCCGTGCGCGGCAGCTTGTTCAGCTCGAGGCCGAGCGGCGGCTGGCCGTCCATGCCCAGGCTGGTGCAGTTGACCAGCAGCGCCGCGTCGTCGAGCAGCGCCGCGTCATCTCCCCAGGGAACCGTCTGCACGGTCGGGCGGTACATGGAGGCCAGGGCCTCGGCCCGTCCGAAGGTGCGGTTGGTCAGACGGATCGCCGGCACGCCGGCGTCGAGCAGCGCCACGATCACCGCCCGCGCCGCGCCGCCGGCGCCGATGACCACCGCCGGCCCCGCATCGGGTTGCCAGGCCGGCGCGCTCTGGCGCAAGCTTTCGCGGAATCCGTAGGCGTCGCTGTTGCTGCCACGCAGTCGTCCGTCCTCGATCACCACGGTGTTGACGGCACCGATGCGCTCGGCATCGGGATCGAGTGCGTGGCACAGCCCGCGCACCGCCTCCTTGTGCGGGATGGTGACGTTGAAGCCGCGGAAGCCGAGCTCGACCAGGGCCGAGACCACGGTGGATAGGGCCTTGGGCTTGGCCGGCAGCGGCAGGTAGGCGCCGTCGATGCCGTGCTGCTCGAGCCAGTAGCCGTGCAGGCGCGGCGACAGGGAATGGGTCACGGGCCAGCCGAGCACGCCGGCCAGTCTTGCCTTACCGCTGAGGATCATGTGGGCACCACCCGGTGGTTGCGCAGAAAGTCGAGCAGGGGCAGCAGGGGCAGCCCCATAATCGTGAAGGGGTCGCCCTCGATGCGGCTGAAGAGCTGCGCGCCGAGGCCTTCAATCTGATAGGCGCCAACGCTGTCGAGCGCAGCATCGCCAATCGCGTCGAGATAGGCGGCGATGAAGTCGTCGCTCAGCGGCCGCACGGTGAGGCGCGCCTCAGCGACGTGATGCCACAGGCGCGCGCCGTCGCGCACAAGACAGACGGCCGAGACCAGCCGGTGAGTCTTGCCGGAAAGTGCACGCAGGTTGGCGGCGGCCTCGCCGCGCTCTGCGGCCTTGTCGAACCAGCGGCCCTCGCACTCGAGCATCTGGTCGGCGCCGACCACGAGGGCGCCTGCATGGCGGGGCGAGACCCGCTGTGCCTTGAGCTCGGACAGGGTCTCGGCGGCGCGGGCCGGTGACGCCCCTTCGGCGAGCAACGCCGCCTTGACCGCGGACTCGTCGACGCGTGCTGCGTCTTGCGCAAAGGCGAGACCGGCATTCTTCAGCAAGGCGGCGCGCGAGCGGCTGGCCGAAGCAAGCACCAGCGGTGGCGCATCCGTCGCGGCGGCGAGCCGCGCGGCGCCGGCGGTTGCTTCAGACATGGACCGGCTCAGTCATGCGACAGACCGCTGCGATGGCGCGCATAGTAGGTGAGGATCGCGGCCGCCGTCTCCTCGATCGAACGGCGGCTCACGTCGATCACCGGCCAGCCGTGCTTGCTGAACAGCTTGCGCGCGAAAGCGACTTCGCGGCGCACCGATTCCGGGTCGACGTAGTCGGTCGCCTCGTCGCCGCCCGAGATCATGCGCAGTCGATTACGCCGAACCTGCACCAGGCGGGCCGGGTCCTTGGTCAGGCCGATGATGAGCGGCCGCTTGGCCTGCAGCAGCTCTTCGGGCAGTGGACAGTCGGGCACGACCGGCACGTTCGCCGCCTTGATGCCGCGATTGGCGAGATAGATGCAGGTCGGCGTCTTGGAGGTGCGCGACACGCCACAGATGATGACGTCGGCCTCATCCAGATCGCCGGCAAGCTGGCCGTCGTCATGGGCCAGAGAGAAGTTCATCGCTTCGATGCGGTCGAAGTACTCGGCGTCGAGCGCGTGCTGCAGGCCGGGCCGGCCGCTGATCGCCACGTTGAAGTAGGCGGCCAGGGAATGGATCAACGGCTCCAGCACCGAGAGGCAGGGCACGCCGATGCCGCGGCAGCCGTCGAGCAGGGCACTGCGCAGGTCGTTGTTGACCATGGTGAAGAGCACCGGGCCGGGATTCTCGCGGATGCCCTGCAGGACCTTGTCGAGCTGGCCGCGCGTGCGGATCAGGGTCCAGACGTGCTCGATCGGCTCGATGCTTTCGAACTGTACGACACAGGCGCGCGCGACCGAGTTCACCGTTTCGCCGGTGGCATCGGACACCAGATGTATGTGATGGAAGGTCATTCGCTCGATCGCTCTCAGCTCCAGCTCGACCCGAAGGCCGACTTACCCCTGGCCGCAGGTGCGCAAAACCAGCATCATGGGGATAACAGCGGCCCGCTGCTGCTGCGTCGGAAAAGCCCCCACGGACGCCTCGAATCAGCCGGTCACTTGTGCCGGGTCCAAAGACAAGGCTGGAAAAACGGCACAAGACCCGTCGCCGCACCCCTCCCTTGCGGTTATCCATCTTATCCACGCCTTACAGCAATCAGGCAAGCCGTGCTGCCGCAAGGACGAGGGCGACCTGTCCGCAGGCTCTCCGCCAAGAAAGCCCTGGACTGCGGCCTACGGCAGCTATGTGCGCAGGATTGAGGATGAACCGGGAATCCCCAAGACCCACAGCACCAACAACCACTACCAAAGCTATTCTTTTATTATAAGACAGTATAAGAGTCGCCCTGAGCCATGCCCGCTTCCCTTACCAAACCCCAGTCCCGGCCCACGGCCTCCAACAAGCTGCTGCTCCGCGCCTTGCGCCGCGAGGCCTGTGCCGGCCCGCCAGTATGGCTGATGCGCCAAGCCGGGCGCTATCTGCCGGAGTACCGTGCACTGCGCAGTCAAGCCGGCGGATTCCTGGAGTTCTGCTACACGCCGGAGCTTGCGGTCGAGGCGACACTGCAGCCGATCCGGCGTTTCGGTTTCGACGCGGCGATTCTCTTCTCGGACATCCTGGTCGTGCCCGACGCGCTGGGCCAGCGGGTCTGGTTCGAGGAAGGCAGCGGGCCCCGCCTGGAGCCGATCACGATGCCGGACGATCTGGAACGGCTTTCGGTCGAGGGTCTGGAGGAGCGCCTGGCACCGGTGTTCGAGACGCTCTCGAGGCTGAGCAGGGCGCTGCCCGAGGAGACCGCGCTGATCGGTTTCGCCGGCGCGCCCTGGACCGTCGCCAGCTACATGGTCGAAGGCGGCAGCAGCCGCGATTTCGGCCGGGTCAAGGCCTGGGCCTATGGCGATCCCGAGGGCTTCCAGCGGCTGATCGACTTGCTGAGCGAGGCAACCGCGCGCTATCTGCTGGCGCAGGCGGCGGCGGGGGCGGAGGCGCTGCAGCTCTTCGATTCCTGGGCCGCCGTGTTGCCCGAAGATCCGTTGCGCCGCTGGTGCCTGGCGCCGGCCAAGGCGATCGTTCGGCGCATCAAGGCGCAGCATCCTGATCTGCCGGTCATCCTCTTTCCGCGCGGCGCGGGTATCTTGTACCGCGATTTCGCCCAGGAGAGCGGCGCCGATGGCCTGTCGCTCGATACGACCGTGCCGCTCGGCTGGGCGCGGGAGACGCTGCAGGACCAAGTGGCGCTGCAGGGCAACCTGGACCCCATCCTGCTGGTGAGCGGCGGTGCGGCCATGCGGGAAGCGGCG
>JBHJOF010000171.1:0-4053 GCA_050330055.1 Kiloniellales bacterium | reverse complement strand
TGGCGCTACAATGGTCATGAAATTAAACCGGACAGCAGTGGCGAAGGCCGACCATCCACGAGTCTGTGTTCGGCGGAGTAGCTGAGCTGCGCCGCATCATATCAGAGTGTCGCAGATGTGAGACCAATCCGGGTTGGTACTCCGAACAAGCCCGTGGATGGTCGGCCTTCGCCGACCATGACGGCGGGGGGTAGTTCACTGTCCAGGAATCCTCGAACAGGGCGCAGCAGGCAGTAACCTACGCCGAAATGGCACTCGCCAAGCCATAAAACCGGACAGCAGTGGCCTTCGCCGACCATGACGGTCCGTGTGAACAAGCCTTAACCGGACAGCCGCGGATCACGTCCGGGCATGACAGCGATACTTGCTGTCAGACGATCGCTTCGAGCGCCTGGGCCCGGCCGCTTTCCAGGAGGCGGGCCAGCGCGCGCAGGCCGCGCTCCAGCTCAATACGGTCGCGCGGCGGGCCGAGGCTGACGCGCACCGCGGCCGGTACGTCGGGGCGGCCGACGGCGCAGGCCTCGGCCGGAGTGACGGCCACGTCGCGGCGCTGGGCGGCGAGCGCGAAGTCGCTGGCGCGCCAGGGCTCGGGCAGCGGCAGCCAGAGGAAGATGGAGCCCGGCGGGCAGGCCGGCTGCCAGCGGCCGAGGATGCGCAAGGCGATCTCGCAGCGCGCCGCCGCCTCGGCCTTGCGCGCCGCCATGATGCGGTCGGCGGTGCCGTCGCCGATCCAGCGCGTGGCGATCTCGGCGGTGAGCGGCGTCGCCGCCCAGGAGGCGGCACGCACCGCCGCGGCGAGGCGGTCGCGCGCGCCGGGTGGCCCCGCGACGTAGCCGATGCGCAGCCCCGGCGCGATGGTCTTGGACAGGCTGGTCAGGAAGTAGCTGCAGTCCGGCGCCAGGCTGCTGACCGGCGGCGGCACCGGCTGCTGCGCCAGCAGGGCGAAGATGTCGTCCTCGATGATCGCCACGCCATGCGCCCGAGCGGTCTCGGCGAGCGCCCGCCGGCGCTGCAGCGGCATGGTGACGGTGGTCGGGTTGTGCACGGTCGGCACCAGGTAGACCGCCTTGAGGTCGCCGTGCCGACAGGCGGCTTCGAAGGCATCGGGCCGCATGCCGTGGTCGTCGGACGGCAGGCCTTCCAGCCTGAGACCGAGCAGGCGCGCCACCACCTGCATGCCGGAATAGGTAAGCTGGTCGCAGGCGACGCGGTCGCCGGGCCTGGTCGTCGCGGCGAGGCTGACCAGGATCGCATTCTGCGCCCCGGCGGTGACGACGACGCGGTCGGCCGTCACTTGGAGGCCGCTGCGCCCGATCCACTCGGCGCCGGCGGCTCGGTGCCGCTCCAGGCCAGCGTGTGGGCTGTAGTCGAGCAGCGACGGCAGTAGAGGGTCCCTGGCCAGCGCCTCCAGGGTCGGGCCGATTGCCGGTTCCAGGCCGTCGGGCGGTGGGAAGGCGAAGTTGAGATTGACCGTCTCCGCGCCAGCCGCGCTCTCGGTCAGAATCGTGTGCGACTGCTGGCTACCCAGATCTCGCACGTAGGTGCCGCGCCCGACCTCGCCGGAAATCAGGCCGCGCCGCTCCGCCTCGGCATAGGCGCGGCTCACCGTGCCCACGGTCACGCCCAGCTTCCAGCCGAGATCGCGATGGGTCGGCAGGCGCTCGCCCGGCTTGAGCCGGCCCTGGGCGATGTCCCCGGCCAGCGCGTCGGCGATCGCCAGATAGCGTGGCCCGCTGCGAGCTTCGAGATTCGGCATCCAACTTGTCATGGTGACAATGTTCCATTTGACAGGAAGCAATAGTTACAATTATCTCATTTCTTCGGGAGGCGCAAGAGTTCAATCGTACTTGTTGGAGAAATTGTATGCCTACAAAATTCGGAAACCTGAGGGGCTTGTCTCCTTCAGCGGGCCTGGACGAAGGCTGGAGCCTGTTCGCCGGCCTGCCCCGGGCAGCTTCCCGGGGCCTCTTCGATCTGCTCCTGCTGTGGCAGGAGCGGGCGGCCCAGCGCTACGCCTTGTCGATGCTCGACGCGCATGCCTTGAAGGACATCGGTCTGACGCGCGCCGAAGCCGAGCGCGAGGCGGGTAAGCCCTTCTGGCGCGCCTAGAGGGACAATCGGGCGGGCCAATGGGTACAATCCGCAGCGCGCGGCTGGACGGCAGCGCTCCCGCACAGGGTTTGATCCTGGCGGCCGCCCTCTCGGCGGTGACGGTCTGGGGTGGCACGCCGGTGGTGACCAAGCTGGCGGTCGCCGGGCTGGACCCGCTGGCGGTCGGCCTGCTGCGCACCCTGCTGGCGCCCGTCGTGGCGCTGCCCCTGCTGCTCGC
The DNA here is from genome assembly GCA_050330055.1 of Kiloniellales bacterium. Classification (GTDB taxonomy): domain Bacteria; phylum Pseudomonadota; class Alphaproteobacteria; order Kiloniellales; family JAKSDN01; genus JBHJOF01. The sequence continues at coordinate 1,724 of JBHJOF010000171.1, read as the reverse complement.
CGGCCGACTGGCGCCGCCCGCCTCGCGCAGCGGCCGTGCCTGCTTGGTGGCAGCGACCCTGGGGGGCTATGTCGGCTTTCCGTTGCTGTTCACGCTCGGCGTGGCGCGTACCAGCGCGGCGCACGGTGCCTTGCTGCTGGCGCTGCTGCCGCTCTTCACCGGCCTGATTGCCGCGCTGCTGGAGCGCCGCCTGCCGGGCCGGCCCTGGTGGCTCGGCGCCGCCCTGGCGCTCGCCGGCAGCCTGCTGCTGGTCGATCAGCGCTTCGGCCTAGCCGCGCCCGGCGCCAGCCTGGAGGGCGATCTGCTGGTGGTCCTGTCTTGTCTCTGCGCCTCGGCCGGCTACGTCGCCGGCGCCCACGCCGGGCGCGAGGCCGGCGCCTGGGCCGTCACCCTGTGGGGCGTGCTGCTCGGCGGCCTTGCCTTGCTGCCGCTCGCGATGCTGCTGCCGCTGCCGGCACTACTGGCGCAGGCCTCAGTTGGCCTCTGGTCCGCGCTGCTCTATCTCTCGCTGCTGTCGACAGTGATCGCCTATGCCGCCTGGTACTGGGCGCTCGGCCAGGGTGGCGTCGGCCGCACCGGCCTGCTGCAGTTCGCCCAGCCGCTGGTCGGGCTGGTGCTGGCCGCGCTGCTGTTGGGCGAAGCGCTGACCTGGCCGCTGCTGCTCGCCGCCGCCATGATCCTGGCCGGCATGTTGCTGGCGCGCCTTCAGCCGTCCCGATAAGGAGATTCTTGCGATGTCCCAGGAGATTCCGCTCTACCAGGTCGATGCCTTCGCCGCGCGCGCCTTCGGTGGCAACCCGGCGGCGGTCTGCCCGCTCGACGATTGGCTGCCCGACGAGGTGATGCAGGCGATCGCGGCCGAGAACAATCTCTCCGAGACCGCCTTCCTGGTACGCCGCGGGCGCGACTACGACCTGCGCTGGTTCACGCCGGCGATCGAGGTCGACCTCTGCGGCCACGCGACCCTGGCCAGCGCCCACGTCGTCGCCACCCACCTGGAGCCAGGGCGCGAAGAGATGGCCTTCATGACCCGCAGCGGCCAGCTCACGGTGCGGCGCGAGGGCGAGCTCTTCGTCATGGACTTCCCGGCCCAGCCGCCGAGCCGCCTCGGCGAGAGCGAGGCCGCGTCCGTGGCCGCCGCGCTGGGTGCCGCGCCGCTGGAGGTCTGGCGCGCCGGCAAGACCATGGCGGTGCTCGACAACCAGGCCGCCGTGCTGGCCGCCGAGCCCGATCTCGATCGCGTGGCGGCGCTCGAAGGCGACGGCCTGATCGTCACTGCGCCGGGCGAGGGCTGCGACTTTGTCTCGCGCTACTTCGCGCCGCATGCCGGCATCCCGGAGGACCCGGTGACCGGCTCGGCGCACTGCGTGCTGACGCCCTACTGGGCCGAGCGGCTCGGCAAGCAGCGCCTGAGCGCGCGCCAGGTCTCGCGCCGCGGCGGCGAGCTGACGCTCGAACTGCGCGGCGAGCGGGTGCTGATCGCCGGGCGGGTCGCACCCTACCTGGAGGGCCGGATTCGTGTCTGAGACGGCGAGGTCTCGGGAGGCGCGCTCGATCGTCATCGCACCGGCTGCCGGGGCCGACGACATGGCGACGGTGCGCGCGCTCTTCCTCGAGTATCAGGGCTGGCTCGAGGTCGATCTCTGCTTCCAGGGCTTCGCGCAGGAGCTGGCGGGCCTGCCCGGCAGCTACGTCGCGCCGCGCGGCGGCCTGTGGCTCGCCCG
>JBHJOF010000170.1:0-2906 GCA_050330055.1 Kiloniellales bacterium | reverse complement strand
GCGACCGCGCCGCCACCGAGGCGGCCTTCGCCAAGGCGCAGCACGTCACACGGCTGGAGCTGGTCAACAACCGCATCGTGGTAGCGCCCATGGAGCCGCGCGGCGCGATCGGCGACTACGACGGCAGCACCGGACTCCTGACCCTCTACACCGGCACCCAGGGCGGCATGCGCATGCGCCCGCAGCTCGCAGACAAGGTCTTCAAGCTGCCGGGCGAGCAGATCCGCATCGTGACGCCCGACGTGGGCGGCAGCTTCGGCATGAAGATCTTTCTCTATGGCGAGCAGGTCATGGTGCTCTATGCCGCGCGCAAGCTGGGCCGGCCGGTCAAGTGGAGCGGCGAGCGCGGCGAGTGCTTCCTGAGCGACAGCCAGGGCCGTGACCAGGTCGTCACCGCCGAGCTGGCGCTCGACGAGAGCGCGCGCATCCTCGGCCTGCGCTCCTCCGGCCTCGCCAACATGGGCGCCTATCTCTCGAACTTCGCGCCGCTGATCCCGACCGGGGCGAGCGGCCGCATGTTCTCCGGCCTCTATGCCATCCCGGCGGTGCACATGGAGGTCAAGTGCGTCTTCACCAACACCGTGCCGGTCGACGCCTACCGCGGCGCCGGCCGGCCGGAGGCTGCCTACGTCGTCGAGCGCTTGGTCGACGCCGCCGCACGCGAGCTGGGCCTGACGCCCGACGAGATGCGCCGCCGCAACTTCATTCAGCCGGCGCAGTTGCCCTACAGCACGGCGACCGGCGTGACTTACGATTCGGGCGACTTCCAGGCCATGATGGAGCGCGCCATGCAGGCAGCCGACTGGGCCGGCGCGTCGGCCCGCAAGGCCGAGGCGCGGCAGCGCGGCAGGCTGCGCGGCATCGGCCTGGCGAGCTACGTCGAGGCCTGCTCCGCCGTCGGCGAGGAGGACGCCCGCATCCGCCTGGACGAGGACGGCGGCGCCACGGTCTGGGTCGGAACCCAGACCAACGGCCAGGGCCACGCCACCGCCTACATCCAGCTGCTCAACGAGCGGCTCGGCCTGGAGCCCGAGATGATCCGCATCCGGCAGGGCGACACCGCCGAGTGGGCCAAGGGCGGCGGCACCGGCGGCTCGCGCTCGCTGCTGATGGGCGGCCTGGCGATCCATGGCGCGGCCGACCTGGTGCTGGAGCGCGCGCGCAAGGTCGCCGGGCACGTCCTGGAGGCCGCCGAGGCCGATATCGAGTTCGCCGACGGCACCTTTACGATCGTCGGCACAGACCGGCGCATCGCGCTCGGCGAGGTGGCCAGGAAGGCCGCCCTGGGCGACGGCCTGCCGGCAGAGCTGGCCGGCGCGATCGTCGAGGAGGCGCACCAGGGCACGCCGACCACCACTTTCCCCAACGGCTGCCACGTCTGCGAGCTCGAGGTCGACGAGGCGACCGGCCGGGTCGCCATCCTGCGCTACGTCGTGGTCGACGACTTCGGCACGCTGGTCAACCCGCTGCTGGTCAAGGGCCAAATCTACGGCGGCATCGCCCAGGGCGTCGGCCAGGCGCTGCTCGAGGAGACGGTCTACGACGCAGACAACGGCCAGCTTGTCACCGGCTCCTTCATGGACTACTGCATGCCGCGCGCCGACGACCTGCCCGAGATCGAGATCAAGCTGGTCGAGGACTACCCCTGCCGGACCAACCCCATGGGCGTGAAGGGGGCCGGCGAGGCCGGGGCAATCGGGGCGCCGCCAGCGGTGATGAACGCCCTGATCGACGCCCTGGCGCCGCTCGGCGTGCGGCACATCGACATGCCGGCAACGCCCCATCGCATCTGGAGCGCCATCCGCAAGGCGCGCGGCGAAGCTTGAGAAAGGAAGGAAAGCAGCCCGTGAGCACGAGCGACAAAGACGACCTGCTGGCGGCGCTGCGCCTGATCGCCGAGCGCGCCGGCAAGCTGATCCTGGCCTACTACGTGGCAGGCGACGTGGAGATCCGCGCCAAGGACGACGCCTCGCCGGTCACCGATGCCGACGAGGCGGCCGAGGAAGCGATCCTCGAGATGCTGGGCACGCTGACGCCCGACATCCCGATCGTCTCCGAGGAGGCCTTTTCCGCCGGCAAGATCCCCGATGTATCCAATGGGCGTTTCTGGCTGGTCGATCCGCTCGACGGCACCAAGGAGTTCATCAGCCGCAACGGCGAGTTCACCGTCAACATCGCGCTGATCGAGGGCGGCACGCCCGTCGCCGGCGTGGTGCACGCACCGGCCCTGGCCATGACCTGGTCTGGTGCAACGGGGGCCGGGGCGGCCGGCAACGGCGGGCCAGGCGTCGCCACCTTCTCCGAGACCGACAAGCCGACCATGGAGATCCGCGTCCGCGAAATCCCCGCGGAGGGCGCGGTCGTGGTCGCCAGCCGGCGCCACGGCGACACCGACGAGCTCGACCGCTTCCTCGCCGACTACAAGGTGGCGGACATGCGCTCGGCCGGCAGCTCGATCAAGTTCTGCCTGGTGGCCACCGCCAAGGCCGATCTCTATCCGCGCTTCGGCCGCACCATGGAGTGGGACACCGCGGCCGGCCACGCGGTGCTGCTGGCCGCCGGCGGCAAGGTCACGACCAGGGACGGCCAGCCCCTGCGCTACGGCAAGCCCGGCTTCGAGAACCCCTACTTCATTGCGCGGGGTCGCAGCTGACGTCGACCGGCATCGCCTAGTACCGGATTTCAGAAAGGTGCGACTCGGCCGACGTGTTCACGCCTCCTGTCATAACCGGGCTTTATACCAAATCCCGAAATTATTGACCTGCTCCCATGCTTCGAGACGCCGCTTCGCGGCTCCTCAGCATGAGGTGGGAGCATGCTGATATAAAACAACATTCCTCATCCTGAGGAGCGTTCGAAGAACGCGTCTCGAAGGATGGGCCATGAGTCTCGATCTTCGAGATGGC
>JBHJOF010000169.1:0-2437 GCA_050330055.1 Kiloniellales bacterium | reverse complement strand
CCCGCGGCGCCAGGCCGAGGTCGTTGATCAGGCGGGCGGCGTAGAAGTCGCCGCTGCGCAGGCCAAGGCGGTGCTGTCGCAGCGCATCGGGCAGGCTCGCCGCCTGGCGGCCTTCGACGACGAAGGAGACGGTCGGCACCCGGCGCGTTCGGTCCGCCGTCGCCCGGCCGATGATCCGCACCTTGGGCTTGGCCGTCAGGAACTCGATGAAGGGGGCGACGATGCGCTCCTCGTGTCTGGCGATCAGCTCGTAGATCCGGCCGACCCGGGCGTGCAGCGGCAGGTTGCTGTCCTTGAAGTGATGCCGGAACAGGCTCTCGAAGTAGGCGGCGATGCCCGAGGCCGAGGCGGTCAGCTCGTGGTTGACCCCGCCCGGGTTGAGCTTCAGCGGGATGTCGTCCTCGCCGATGAAGAAGTGGTTCTGCCCTTTGGCGCGCAGCAGGTGCTCGCGCTTGCCGTAGAGCAGGCCCAGGTGCGGCCCGTAGAACTTGTAGAGCGAGCAGAGATAGAAATCGACGTCCCAGGCCTTCACGTCGATCGCCCGGTGCGGCGCGTAGGCGACGCCGTCGATGCAGATCAGCGCGCCGGCCGCGTGCACCTTGCGGGCGAGCGCCGCCACGTCGTGCAGCGAGCCGGTGATGTTCGAGCAGTGGGTGACGCAGACCAGCCGCGTGCGCTCGGTGAGCAGCGCATCGAGCCCCGCCGGCTCGAGCTCGACGCTGTCCGGCTCGAAGCGCCACTCGCGCACCACGACGCCCTGCTCGGCGAGGCGGCGCCAGGCGCCGTTGTTGGCCTCGTGGTCCAGGTTGGTGACGACGATCTCGTCGCCGGGCTTGAACCAGGAACGCAGGGCCTGGGCCAGCAGGTAGACGTTCATGGTGGTGGAGGGGCCGATCATGACCTCGTCGGGCGCGGCATTGATCATCTCGGCCAGCAGGCGCTGGCTCTCGGCAATGCGCTCGGCCGCCAGCTCCGAGGCATCGAAGGGCCCGCCCGGCTGCACCATGGTCTCGCTGGCATAGGCGGTGAGGCGCTCGACCACCGGCCGGGCGGCCAGCGTGCCGCCGGCATTCTCGAACAGCGCCCAGCCGTCCTGCAGCAGCGGGAAGTGGCTGCGGGCGAAGTCGACGTCGAAGTGGATGGGTCCGGACATGACGGCGTCTCCTTGGGCGCGGTGTGGCGATCTAGATCAGGTCGCGCGGCACGGTGCGGTCCCAGGTCTTGCTGTGTACCTCCTGCTCACCCTCAAAGGCCAGCACCTCGGCCCTGATGTGGAAAGCCGAGCGGTCGGACCACAGGGTGGTGCGGCTTTCGGTCCGCACTCGCCAGTCACCGCGCTGCAGGGTCTCGGTCCAGTGCGTCTCCGCCCGGGCGCTCAGCGGATCGTCGGGGCGGATGCTCATGGTCTCGCGGGCGATCGCGCCGGTGATCAGGCCGTGCAGCGGATTGCGGTGCTCGCCGAAGTCGTCGACGATCCGCAAGGTGGTCTCACCGCTCCGCACGTCGGTCTCGATGGTGCGGCTGTTCGACGGCGCGCGCAGCACCTCGAGCGCCAGCGGCGGTGCCGCCTCCGGCGGCTCGAAGCTGGGCGGCGTCTCGACCCGGGCCGGACGCAGCGGCAGGGTCAGGCGGCTGGCCCCGGTGAAGACGCTGGCCGTCACCGTTTGCGGCGAGGGCCAGATCAGCGGCCAGTAGGCGGTCGAGATGGCAAGGCGGAGACGGTGGCCGGGCGGCAGGGCATAGGCGATGTCGTCCAACTGCACGCGCACGCGCAAGCGCTCGCCGGGCACCAGCGGTTGCGGCGCCTCGTGGCTCTCGCGGTGGGTCAGGTTGAGCACCCCGTAGGTGATGCGCGTCGAGCTGCCGGTCGGCGCCAGGTCGCAGAGCCGTACCGCGACGAAGGCGATCGGCTGGTCGACGCTCAGCTCCAGGGAGACCGCGGGCGCGCCGAAGATTTCCAGGCGCTCGTCCAGCGGCGCGCTGTCGAAGACCAACGAGCCGGCGTCGTCGACGCGCTGGTCGGTCGGCCACTCGGGCCCGAGCCAGATCATGCAGAACTCGCCGCTGGCAAGGCCCGTCGTCTGCGGCGAGCAGATGGTGAGCGCCGTCTCGGCCTCCGCCGCGTCGCCGAGCCGCCCGGGGTTGAGCGCGAAGTCGCGCGGCCGGATGTTGGGCGAGGGCCAAGCCGGCTCGGCGATCCAGCGGCCGGCGCGCTCTTCGTAGACGGCCCGCGGCGGCACTGCCTCCTGCATGTAGGCGCGGTAGTCCGGCTCGACCATGATCCCGCTGTCGCGGCCCTTCAGCCACTGGTCCCACCAGCGCAGGCATTCCTGCAGAAAGCCGATGCGCGGCTCGGGCACGGCGAAATGCGGATATTTGTGGACCCATGGCCCGACGATCCCCTTGGCGCCCGGCACATTCGCCACCAATTGCGGCA
>JBHJOF010000168.1:0-17000 GCA_050330055.1 Kiloniellales bacterium | reverse complement strand
TGCAGCGGGGCACGCCCGGTTTCGAGATCGGCCGTCGCATCCCCATCATGGGGCCGGAGGAACACGGCGGCCACTGCGAGATCCACATTGAAGGCCTGGAGATCCCCGACGCGGACCGGCTGATGGAGGTTGGCGACGGCCTCAAGGTGACGCAGATCCGCCTCGGCACGGCGCGGCTGACCCACTGCATGCGCTGGCTCGGCATGGCCAAGCGTGCGCTCGAGATCGCCGCCCCCTACGTCGCCGAGCGCGACTCCTTCGGGACCAAGCTGGCCGAACACGAGGGCGTGCAGTGGATGCTGGGCGAGGCCGCCATGGCAATCGAACTCGGCCGCCTGCTGACCATGAAGGCCGCCTGCAAACTCGATGCCGGCGACTTCGCCCGCAAGGAGGTCGCCATGGCCAAGGTGCAGGTCGCCGACACCCTGCACAAGGCGATCGACACGGCGATCCAGCTGATGGGCGCGCGCGGCTATTCCAAGGACACGCCGCTGGAATGGATGTACCGCTACGCCCGCCAGGCCCGCCTGGTCGACGGCGCCTCCGAGGTGCACAAGATGGTGCTGGCGCGGACCTACCTGGCCAAGGGGAACGATTTTTGGGGGTGGCCGTGACTCTTGTCTTGTCACCCTCACCCTCCCATCGCTTGCGCGATGGGTTCCTCCCTCTCCCCTCAAGGGAGAGGGGAACAAACAGGCGCGCTGCACAATCCCTCTCCCTCGAGGGGAGAGGGAGGGGCCCAACACGAAGTGTTGGGAGGGTGAGGGTGATGTTTGTATCCAGAGAGTATCCCGCGGCCTGGAGCTGGCCGTGACCACCACTCTTGCGGAAGAACGGCTGGCCGAGGCGCGGCCGCGGCTCGAGGGCTTCCTGGCGCGGGCTGCGGGGGCTGAAGAGGCCGAACTTTTGGAGGCGCGGCCACTCAGTGGAGGCGCCATCCAGGAAAACTGGCTGCTGGAATGCGAATTCTCGGATGGGCCCGAGCAGGGCCGCCGCGAGCTGGTGCTGCGCAGCGACTCGCTGACCGGCGTCGCGGTCAGCCTGTCCCGGCCGCAGGAGTTCGCGCTGCTGCGCGCCGCGGCCGCCGCCGGGGTCACGGTGCCGGAGCCGCTCTGGCTCTGCGAGGATGCCGCGGTACTGGGCCGGCCCTTCTACGTCATGCGCAAGCTCGCGGGCACGGCCGCAGGCCACCTGATCGTCAAGGACGAGGCCGCCAGCCCGGTGCCGAGCCAGGCCGCCAAGGACGCGCTGGCCGAGCGCCTGGGCCGCGAGCTGGCGCGCATTCATTCGATCCGGCCCAATGGACCAGGGGGCGCCGACTTGGCCTTCCTGGGCGATCCGCCGGCCGATCCGGCCAGCGTCTCGATCGCCGCCTATCGCGCCCACCTGGACGATCTCGGGGTGGCGCAGCCGGCGCTGGAGTGGGGCCTGCGCTGGTGCGAGCTGCAGGCCCCGCCACCGGGAGACATCGTGCTGATCCACCAGGACTTCCGCACCGGCAACTACATGGTCGGGCCGGACGGACTGACCGGGATTCTTGACTGGGAGTTCTGCGCCTGGGGCGATCCCATGAGCGACATCGGCTGGTTCTGCGCCAAGTGCTGGCGCTTCGGCCGTGACGACCGCGAGGCCGGCGGCATCGCCGCGCGGGAGCCCTTCTATCGCGGCTACGAGGCGGAGGCGGGGCGGCGCATCGACCCCGCGGCCGTCGCCTACTGGGAGGTCATGGCGCACCTGCGCTGGGCGGTCATCGCCCTGCAGCAAGGGGCGCGCGTGCTCGACGGCGGCCCGGCGGATCAGAGGGGCTCGCTCGAGCTGGCCCTGACCGGGCGCATCCGGCCCGCCGAGCTCGAGTTGGAGATCCTGGCTCAGACCGCGCCCGGCCGCTGGCCCATTGCGTCGGGAAAGACCGCGTGATGCCCCCTGGTCCACTGTGGCGCCCGACCGCCGAGCGCCTGCTCGAGGAGGCGCGCCGCGCCCTGCTGGAGGACGTTCTGCCCGCGGCCGGCGAGGGACAGCGCTACACGCTGCTGATGATCGCCAACGCGCTCGCCATCGCCGTCCGCGAGCTGCGGGACGGTGTGGCGGTGGCGGCCGAAGAGCAGGCGGCGCTTTCGGGTTTCCTCGGTGAAAGCGCCCAAGGGGCCGACGCCGCCGAAATGGAAAAGCTGCTCGCCGCCGCAATCCGCACCGGCCGCTACGACGCCGATGCGGCCTTGCATGAACTCCTGTCGCGGAGCATCGTTCGGCGCCTGGAGATCGCCAATCCGAAAGCGCTCCGACGACACGGCCGCTCCTAGCGTCACGCCGTCATCACATTGGCCACGACAGAGAATCGAAGATGGATTTCCGTCATTTCAACACCCGGAACTACGAGACGCTCCCGGTGCGGCAGGGTTACAGCGCGTGGGCGGCGAGCTACGAACGGACCGTGCTCGATCTGATGGACCTGCGGCTGCTGGCGCGGCTCGAGAGCGTCGACTGGCTCAGCGTTAGGCGAGCAGCCGATCTCGCCTGCGGCACGGGCCGGGTCGGCGTCTGGCTGAAGTCGGCCGGGGTCGGCACGCTCGACGGCATCGACCTGACCGAAGCGATGCTGGAGCAGGCACGGGACAAGCGGGTCTATGATCGCCTGCTGGTGGGCGACCTGGCCGCCACAGGCTTCGCGAGCGGTGCCTACGATCTCGTCACCATGGGGCTCGCCGACGAGCACCTGGCCGATCTTGGGCCGCTTTACGCAGAGGCAGCACGGCTTGCCGCGCCGGGCGGGCGATTCGTCCTGGTCGGCTATCACCCGCATTTCCTGATGCTCGGAGTTGTGACTCATTTCGACCGCGCGCCGGGCGATCCCGTCGCCATCGAGAGCCATGTTCACCTGATGAGCAATCACGTGCGCGCGGCGCACGCGGCCGGCTTCAGGCTGACCGAGATGACCGAGGGCATGATCGACGAGTCCTGGGCTGCAGCCAAGCCCAAGTGGTTCGCGCGCTATCGGCATCACCCGGTGAGCTTCGCCATTGTCTGGCGGCATACGGCAAACGCCGGCTGCTGACATCGGCCGACTGTCACCCTTGTCGGCTGCAGCGGATGCTTTGCGGAGCCGCTTGCGGAAGATCACTGAATGTCGCAGCGCATAGACAAGTCATGGGTGGTGTTCGCCAGCATCGAAAGCCATGAAGGTGATCGATGCGTTGATCTCTTCGCTCGTCCCGACGGCAGCTATGGGTTCGAGGAATTCAGGCGCGACCCCGAAGACGGCGGCGAATGGACGCCCGTGCTGTACTTCTCAACCACCTCCTATAGGTCGGGCGAAGCCGCCATCCGGGCAGCCGAAGAGGCCATAGAATGGCTGGCCCAACGCCTCCGTGAGCAGCCCTCGTTGCGAAAGTTGCCTTCGCCTGAATCGGGCTGAGACGCGATGCCTCCAGCGGTCGCCTATATGCCTGCTCGGGCGGTCGCGCTAGACTAGGGCAACCGCTGCGTGAGAACGGCGGCGAAAGACTAGGGAGGGATCATGCCGCACCGCAAAGTGGCCGAGATCGTGCCCAGCCGTCGCATCGTGCGCCTGCCGCCGCAGGCCAGCGTGCGCGAGGCCAGCCGGCTCATGGTGCGCGAGCGGGTCGGTGCGGTGCTGGTCATCGAAGGCCCTGGGGAGGGCGCGGGCGAAGCCGAGCGCCTGGTCGGCATCTTCACCGAGCGCGACGCGCTCAACCGGGTGATCGCCACCGAGCGCGAGCCGGAGCATACCACCCTGGCCGAGGTCATGACCCCGGACCCCGTCACGGTCTCGCCCCAAGCCACGGCGATCGAGGCGCTGCGCCTGATGCGCGACGGCGGCTACCGGCATCTGCCGGTGGCTGAGCCGGAAGAGAGCGGCAGGGTGCGGGTGGTCGGCGTGATCTCGCTGCGCGACTTCATCGGAGCCGAGCTGGCGGCGGTCGAGCAGGAGGCCCGCTTTACCGCGCTGCTGGCCGACGGCTCCGGTCGCGGCGGCGGTCCAAGCCGGGGGCAATGAGCGTGTTCGTTTTTCGTTCTTGTCGGACCAGATGCAACGGGACCGCCTCAGGTCCCCCGGATCATTGCCGGATGTTGGAGAAAGAGCCTTAAGGGAGCCGAAACCATTGTGCTGCAGGCTGGCGCTGCGTCGTCAGTGACACAGAAGCCGCTACAGCCTGCTGATCATGTCGGGTCACAAAGCCAAGCTTAAGAATCGTCGCTCCGGCGAGCGCAAGGCCGTCGAGCTGCCCGGCACCCTGATCTTCGAGGACGGCGCCGAGCCCTGCACGATCTTCGACATCAGCCCGCGCGGCGCTAAGGTCTCGGCCTGTCATCGGGTGCCGCTCGACCGGCCGATCCGGCTGAAGCTGACCGAGCACGGCGAGTTCATCGGCAGGATAGTGTGGCGCAACGGCGACCGCATGGGTCTCGAGTTCCTGCACCTGGGCGACGGCATCTCCTATCCCTCCGATCTCACGGGTTCCGATATCCATCTGGTCTCCTGATCGGGGTCAGCTGCGCCTTTGGCGCCCCCCTCTGGCGCCCTGGGCCGGACTGCCGTCACCCTGCATCAAGCCGGCGCATCAAGCCGGCCCGAAGGCCTCGCATTTCAGGACCACGGAGCCGCCGGGGCCGATGTTCTCGAAGGTGACCCGGGAGTGATCGTCGGCGCGCTCGTAATGCCCATACACGATCAGGTCGCCGCTGCCGTTGCGGACCTCGATGGTGTCGCCGTTGCGCGGTCCCTGCTGCGGTACGTAGTTCTCCGCCGTGAAGCGGATTCGCGTGTCGGTGCCGACCAGCAGGCAGCGCACCTGCCGCAGCAGCGGGATCACCTGGGCCGGCGGCAGTAGCATGGCGGCCCGCTCGCAGCGGCTGGCGCCGTCAGCGGCCTCCGAGAACTCCAGGGTTATGGGACCGCAGCTTCGGCGCTTGCGGATGTCGCAGGTCTTCGGCTCGGCCCGGTGGCAGCCGTCCACAACCGGGCCGGCGGCCAGTCCGGAGACCTTGACAGCGGCCCTTTCGGGCACCTTGTCCTTGGGCGCCTCATCGGAGAACCAGGCGGCGACCTGGGCCTTCACCCAGTCGGTCGCGCCCCTGGTCATGGGGGCGTCGAGCACCAGCAGGGCCACGCAGAGGAGCAGGATCCCCAGGATGATGCGCATGGTTCCACTCCCTTGCGGCGGGCCGTCGCGAAGGGTGGAAGCCTAGGTGGAAATGGTTACCGCCCGGTCAAGCTCCCGCGGCCCTGGCGGCGCGCCGGCCAGGTCGAGGGCTGGCCTGGCAGATTGTCGGACTGCCGGGGCCCGCCTATTCTAGCCAAAGGTGCCATGAGACCGCTGGCTGCCGTGATCGCCCTCCTGATCCCTGGCCTCTCTCCGCTGCCGGAGTGGCCAGTGGTCGCCCATGCCGAGGCCGCGGAAACCCGCCGCACGTTCCGCGACTGGCAGGCGGTCTGCTCGCCGGACGGGGACTGCAGCGTCACGACGCCCGCCAGCACGTCCGCCACCACGCTTGGCGCGAGCGGTCAGGGCGGCTATCGGCTGCGCCTGGCCCCAAGCAAACCGGAGAGCGGGGCGGGCGCCGGCTACGAGATCGCCCTGCTGGCCGAAAACCGTCCGCCGGACGGCGCGGGCCTGGTGCTGCAGGTCGATGACGAGGTGCCTCTGCGTCTGGCTCCGGGACTTGGCTATTCGGCCAGCGCGACCGGCCCGGTCATCGCGGATCCGGACACGGTGCGCGGCCTGATCCGGCAGATGCGGGCCGGCGGGCGTTTGACCGTCGACATCATCGACGCGCCGGAGAGCGCCACGGGCCAGGGCCAGCGGATGGCTTTTTCGCTCTGGGGTATCAGCGCCGCGCTCGATTTCATCGAAAGCCGCTCCAGGTGGCTGCCCGCGGCGGCCGCCGCGGCGCCTGGCGACTGGTCGGATCACCTGGCCGACTTCCTGCCCGCGATGCGACGCTGCCTGGTCGAGACGCCGGGCGGGCCGGCCCTGGTCAACAAGGCCTGGCCGCTGAACCGGGGCATGGTCGGCGTGCGCACGCTGGGGGCCGACGGCCGGCGCTGGGACTGCGTCGCGGAGCGGGTGGGCGACGACATCGCGATGTTCGAGCCGGTTCCGGGCAACGCCGGCAGCCTGCCGGGCGAGGGCGAGCCGCTGTTCACGCCACCCGGTCAGCCGCCGCCGGAGGCCTCCTGTTATCGCCACGAGCGGGCGCGCGACGCCAGTGGCAGCTTCGTCGGCTGGCTATACTATCCGGGCTGCTAGAGGGATTGTCCGGCTGCGCTTGCCCATGCCGTCGCGGAGCCGCAACAGCTTCGGGCTTGCCTCGGTAATCTAGGTATGAGAGGCAATGGCCTACAAGAAGGCGGCTGCACCTCTCCGCCGATTTCGGGACAACTGCCTGGGCAGCGATGTTCGAGCGACCACCGCGGGAACGGGAATGGGTTTCCTGGACGGCCGTCGTCCTCTGGTCCTGCTTCCTCTTTGCAGTCGTGCCCTTCGCGCGTGCCATCCAGAAGTTCGTCAGCGATAGAACCGACTCGATCATCTTCGTCTACCTCGTAGTGGCGGTAGTGATCCTGGGCGTAATGCTGACCTTCGCCTATCTGTGGCGCCGGCGGGCGAGCGTCAGGGGCAGCTACCTCTGGCTGGCCGTGTTCGGCGGTTTCTTCATCGCCTATGCCATCCATCTGCGCGCGGCTCCCTCTGAAGCGCTGCACTTCATCGAGTACGGCGTTCTCGGCCTGCTGCTCTTCCGCGCACTGAGCCATCGCCTGCGGGACCAGGGCATCTACATCGCCGCCTGCCTGCTCGGAACCACCATCGGCAGCATCGACGAAGCAATTCAATGGCTCACCCCGGGTCGATTCTGGGGGCTGGACGACATCTGGATAAACTTCGTCGCCGTGTTTCTAATCCAGGGCTCGATCGCGCTCGGCATTCGGCCGGCAATCATCGACCGGCGAGTCGGCCCGCGCAGCATCCGGGCGAGCTGCCGGCTCGGCGTCGTCCTGCTGCTTGTCCTCGGCGCAAGCCTGCTCAACACGCCGGAGCGCATAGCCTGGTACTCCAACAAGGTCCCCTTTCTCGGTTTCGTCCAGCGGAACGCGAGCGTCATGCTCGAGTACGGATATCTTTACGAGGATCCGCAGGCGGGCGTCTTTCGCTCGCGGTTGTCGCCGGAGGAACTGGCGCGGAGCGACCTCGAACGAGGAGAGGAGGCCGGCCGCATCCTCACGCAGTATCTCGACCCGGAGCTCTACGAGGCCTTCCTAGACGTCTACACGCCGGTCAGCGACCCCTTCCTGCACGAGGCGCGCGTCCATCTGTTCCGGCGCGACCGCTATCTGCAGCGGGCCGAGGAGGAGGTAGAGGACGACCCGGAGCTCTATCGCCAGTACATGACAATAGCGTTTCGCGAGAATCAGATTATGGAGCGCTACTTCTCCGAGACGCTCGCGGCCTCGGCATTCGTTTGGCCGGCGGAGCGTCGCACCTTCGTCGAAAGCAACATCGACCCGAAGATAGCGTACGATAGCTGGGTCAGTCGTCGCCTGGTGACCGCGATCGGCGAGGGCGGCATCATGGTCAGCCTGCTGGCCGCAATAGCGGTTCTGTTCGTGATCGGGCGGGTCTTCGGGCGCAGGACGGAAGAGGTCAGGGGAGTTGCAAGCGATGTGTGAGGGACTGACGCGCCGGCACTTCATGGCCGCTCTGGCAGCGACCGGCGGCCTGGCGAGCTGGATCACGCCGCGGCGCCAGTCTTGGGCGGCGCGCGGCGTCGAGGGCCGGCCGCTGCGCCTGTTGTTCTATACCGACGTGCATGCGCGCACCGAATGGGAGACGCCGCTGGCGCTGGCGCAGGCAGCCGAGTCCATCAATGCGCAGCAGGCCGATCTGGTGATCGCCGGCGGCGATCTCATCACCGACGGTTTCCAGTCGTCCATGGCCACCGCGGCGCCGCGCTGGGACGTCTACATGGCGATGCAGCGTTCGATCCGGCCCGAGGTCCACGCCGTCATCGGCAATCACGATCTGGTCGCTGCCATCCCCGAGGACGGCACGGCGCCCGCCGCCGATCCGCGGGCGCCCTTTCTGGCGAGGCAGGGCTTGGGGCGGACCTACCGCTCGTTCGACGCCCTGGGCTACCACTTCGTGCTGCTCGATTCCATGCAGGTCGTCGGCGGCGACCTAAAGTACGAGGGCCGCATCTGGCCGGAGCAGCTCGAATGGCTGCGCGAGGACCTGGCCCGGCTGGCGCCCAACACGCCGGTCGTCTGCGTGCTGCATATTCCCTTGCTGACGGCCTTCTATGCCGCCACCAAGGGCGCCACGGAGCCAGCGCCCAGCAACCGGGCGGTGGTCAACAGCCGCGAGGTGCTCGACATCCTCGACCAATACAACACCGTGCTGGTGCTGCAGGGCCACATCCACGTCAAGGAATTGATCCGCTGGCGCAACACCACCTTCATTACGGGAGGCGCGATCTGCGGCAGGTGGTGGCGCGGCTCCTGGCACGGCACCGACGAAGGCTACTGCGTTCTGACCCTGCATCAGGACAAGGTCGAATGGGAGTATGTCGACTACGGCTGGGAGGAGCGCCGACCCAGGGAGGGGTCTCTCCAGACTGCCGAAACCTTGTTAGCTTGAGTATGATGCTACGGCTTGAACAAGAGGCCTGGGCCGAGGATGCCGGAATCCCCGCCTTCCGATTGCGCGCAGCTGGCGCTGCTCGATCGCGCATTTCGCGGGCGCCGCGAGCCGCTGGCCGTTGCCGCCACCGCCGATGAACCGGCGGCCTGGCGCCTGCTCTACGCCAACGCGGCCTTCCTTGAGCTGAGCGGCCGCGCCGGCGCCGCGGTGCAGGACGAGCCCTACGGCGCGCTGTTCCGCGGCCTCGACAGCCTGCAGCCGGACGGCCGGGGCGGCTTGGCGGGGAGGGCCAGTCCGGCAAGGCCCACCGCTGGCCCGGAGCAGCCGGTCCGGGCCGTGCCGCTCTATGACGAGGATGGCGCAGCGCGGCTCCAGTTGATCCGGCATGGTGCCGTGGCTGCGCCGCCGGTGCCGCCGGATGCTGCGCCGGCGGCCCGCCTGCTTGACGCGGTCACCGCCGGTCTGCTGGTGCACCGCGAGTTCCGGCCGCTCTACGCGAATGCGGCCGCGGCCAAGCTGCTCGGCCTGGCCTCGGCGGAAGAGGTGCTGGCGGAGCCGACACTGCTGCGCTTCGTGCCCATGAGCAACCTGCAGGCTGCGATGGCGCGCCATGACGAGGCGCTGGCCAAACAGGAGCCGATCCCGCCCTTCATCACCCACGGCGTCACCGCCCAGGGAAGCCTGTTCTGGGCAGAGGTCAGCGAGACCGCCTTGCAGTGGGATGGCGAGGCGGCGGTTGCGCTTACCTTCGTCGACGCCAGCGATCACGCCCGCGCGCGCAAGAGTGAAATCCTGCTACGCGAGGCGGTCGACAACCTGTTCGACAGCTTCATTCTCTATGACGCCGATGACCGCGTCGTTTTGACCAATCGGCGTTTCCACGAAATCTTCCCTTTCCTTCCGCCGCAGAACGAGATCACCGGCGCGACGATGGTCGATCTGGTGCGCTCCGCCGTGGAGGCGGGCTCGGTCACCGATCCCACCCTGCGAGAGAACAACAAGGAAGAGTGGATCGCCCGGTTCATCGCCGAGCGCCACAACAAGCCATTGTCGCTCAGCGAGGATGCCTGGCCCGACGGTCGCTGGGACCTGGTCAAGGAGCAGCGCCTTGCTTCGGGCGGTTTCGTCTCGGTACGCACCGACATCACCGACCGCAAGCGCGGCGAGTTCGCCCTGAAGGATCAAGAGGTCAAGCTGACCCAGGCGCTGGCCGAGCGCACCAAGCATCTGGAAGCAGTCCTTGCCAACATCGCCCAGGGCGTGATCGTGCTCGATCCTGACCTGCGCGTGGTGCTGACCAATCCCGGCCTGCACGAGATCGTCGGCTATTCGCGTGAGCTCGGAAAGCCCGGCACGCACGTCGAGGCACTGATCCGTGACCGCCTGGAGCATGGGCTGTTTCTGCCGGGCGAGAAGGAGTCGGGCCAGGACATCGAGACCATCGTCGCCCGCCGGCTGCAGGCCTATCGCGACCTGACCCGCGAGACCTTTCAGCATCCCTTTCCCAATGGCCGCGAGGTCGAGGTGCGGCGCGAGAAGCTGCCCGACGGCAGCATCATCTGCACCTTCACCGACGTGACCGAGCGCGTCGCCGTCGAGCGCGAGCTGCGCCAGCAGCGCGAAGCACTGTACCAGCGCGAAAAGCTGTCGGCGCTCGGCATGCTTCTGGCCGGCGTGGCGCACGAGCTGAACAACCCGCTCTCGGTGGTGCTGGGGCAAGCCGCCCTGATGGAAAGCCTGGGCACCGACCGGGCCCAGCGCGAACGCGCTGGGCGCATCCGCAAGGCGGCCGAGCGCTGCGCAAAGATCATCAAGACCTTCCTTGCCATGGCGCGCGGCGCACCGGCCTCGCGCACCGTCGTGCGGCTCAACGATCAGATCGAGCAGGCGCTCGAGCTGGTCGATTATCAGTTGCGCCACAACGACATCGCGGTGGTCCGTAAGCTGGCGCCGGAGCTGCCCGAGGTCACGGGCGACCCGGACCAGCTCAACCAGGTGGTCACCAATCTGCTGATCAACGCCATACAGGCGATGGAGGACAGCGCGGTGCCGCGGCGCATCACCATCGGCACCGCCTCGGCCGAGGACGGAACCGAGGTCGAGCTGCAGGTCTGCGACAGCGGTCCCGGCGTGCCGGAGGAGGTCCGCCGCCAGGTCTTCGACCCCTTCTTCACCACCAAGCCCGCCGGCGTCGGTACCGGCGTCGGTCTGTCAGTCTGTCACGCCATGGTGAGCGCCCATGGCGGCTCGATCGTGGTGGACGAGGCGCCGGGCGGCGGCGCGCGCTTCCGGGTGCGGCTGCCGCGCGCCCAGCCGGCCGCGCCGGCCGGCGCAGAGCCCAAGCATGAAGCAGTCGCTGCGCGGCCGGGCCGGGTGCTGGTGGTCGACGACGAGCCGGAGATCTGCGACACCGTGGCCGAGTTCCTCGAGGTAACGGGCCTCGAGGTCGAGGCCGTGACCACGGCCGAAGAGGCCCTGGAGCGCCTCACGGCCATCGACTACGACGTCGTGGTCTGCGACCTGCGCATGCCGGGCATGGACGGCCGGTCGCTCTACGAAGAGGCTGGTCGGATGCGCCCGGCTTTGCGGATGCGCTTCATCTTTGCCACCGGCGATCTGCTGACCGACTCCAGCCGGCGCTTCCTGCAGGACTGCGGGCGCCCCTGCCTGGAGAAGCCGCTGATGCCGGAGCAGGTGCGCCGGCTCGTCGCCGAGACCGCCGAGCTGACGCGCGCTCCCGCCAAATAACGGCGCCGACGTCGCTTAGGGCTTCTGCGGCCTGAGCACCAGCTCGCCGGTCAGCCCCGGCAACGGGTCGAGCGCATGATAGGTGATGCCCTCCCAGACGGCGCCGGAGGCGGCGTTCGGGTGGCAGGCGTAGTAGTTGCGCCGGTTGAGGCGGTGATGCAGCCAGCTCGCACCGAGGATGGCCCAGCGCAGGCCGGGCCGGGTGCTGAGGCGGGCAAGCTGAACCTTGCGCGTGGTGCGAACTCCCTGCGCCGACTTCGAGGACGGCCGTACGCGGTAGGCTATCAGGAACTCGGGCAGGCGGTAGCGGGGCGCGTCATGGTGCCGACGGTGCCACCAGTCCTTGTCCTCGCGGCGAAAGATTGACTCGTTGAAGGGGTGGCGGCGCATGTAGTGCCGGGCGACCAGCCACGAGCTGGTCATCGGCAGGAACTTGGCGGCGCCGAAAGCGAAGCGCCGGCCGCACTCGGTGATCATGACGTGGTCGGCGCCGACAAAGGGCACGCCGAGTCGCTCTGCGGCTGCGACCTGGCGCTCGATCTTGCGGGGCAGCCAGATGTCGTCCGAATCGAGGAAGGCGACGTACGTGGTCTCGGCTTCCTCGACCCCGAGGTTGCGCACCGTCGCACTGTTCATGCGCGGCACGCGCCTCACCTCCAGCGACCAGGGGCCCCGCGGCAGCTGGCCCCCCGGCGCCAGGCGGGCCAGCAGCTCGTCGATCCAGTCATTGTCGTCACGAACATAGAGGCGGATCGCGCAAGGCATAGTCTGCCGCATGACCGAGCGCAGGCCCTCCGCCACGAAAGGCCGCTCCTGATCGGTCATGCAGGTGACGATAGCCGTAACAACGGGGCCCGAGACAAACGGGGCCGAGGCCACGGGCGCCGCAACGGTGGTCGCGGTAACGGTCGGCTGCACGATCATGACTATCCTTCCGGCTAAGGAACTGAGTTCAGCCGATATAGAGTGAAGTCATGCCGAGCCGAAGGGGCAATATTGAGCGGGGGCTTATGCAATAATCGAGAGAAAAATCGGACATGCTGTAGTGAGGCGAGTGGCAATCTTGTGGCACAATCGTTCGATTGTGCCAAATATTACTGTAAAAATGCGGCCCCTTAACCCAGGGTCAGCCGCCGGACAGGGCCAGGGCAGGATGCCTACTGCAGGCGTTGCGCCTCGATTGGCCCAGCTCCGGCGGCGGTGCGATCGAGGGCGCGTTCGCGCTTGGAAGGGTCCATGCAGCCCCAGCGGGCACATGCCGCGGCAAAGATTCGTTCCACCAGCAGTCCGGCACCCTCCAGGCTCAGGTGATGGCTGTCGGAATAGAGAATCCGGTCGCCGTCCTGGACGATGCATCGATCGTCGAGCTGCCGGTCGCAAAGCATCTCGTGCGGGTAGACCCGGACCAGGTTGGACCGCTCACCGAGACTGTCGAACAGCGTGAATACAGGGGAGGCGTAGGATCGGTATCGCGCATAGCTCGTCGACACCGTTTCGTAGCGCCCGCGCAGAGCCAGCTTGGCCAGCCGGACTGGGACATCCCAGCCGACCTCGGGCACCGGATAGACGAGAATGACCTTCTTGCCTGCATCGAGAAGCCGTTTGACGGTCTGCACGTAGCTCTTCCCCAAGGCCTTTCGGCGATCCTCCTCGGTCTCGAACCCGGGCGGGCCGTACCCCGGCGAATTACCGCGCGCGACACCGCCTTCCCCGTTGTCGTACCGTTCATCAGTCAAGTAGAGAGCATAGCGTGCCATCAGGATGACATGCTCGATCTCCGGGTCGAGCAGGCGGTCGAGAGCGGCTTCGCCGAAACTGAGGCATTCCAGACCTCTGTCGTGTCGCCGCATGCCCAAGGCGAAGGCGCAGCCCGGCCGAGTCACCTGGATCCCGCCTTCTCCGATCCGCTTCAGTATCGAGTCGAAACCTGGGCCCAGCGCTCCGGCGTGACTGTCACCCACCAGCGCCCAACGAGCCTGCTGGCTGCGAACACCGAGGTGGCAGGCTTCGTCGGGGCTCCGATAGATGCACTCTTCGTCGCCGACAATCAGCGCACGGTTTCCATCGGACTCCTGGGCCGCAAGCAACGCCTGTATGGATGGTTCGTACCTCGCCTCGAATCCCTCCCGGAAGTGTCCGGTCAGCCCGAAGGCGATCAGTCCGGTGGCAGCGACGGTGGCTGCCGGCAGGAACGCCTTCAGGCTGATTCGGTCGCGTCTTCGAAACGGCACCTCGATGAAACGCCAGGTAAGAGCCGCCGCCGCCACCGAAGCGGCGACGAGCAGCGCGTAGGCGAAGGGGCTGAGAGGATCGAGCGCGTAGTGATTGGCCAGTGCGAAGAGCGGCAGGTGCCAGAGATAGAGTGAATAGGATATCAGGCCCAAGCCGACCATGACCTTGGCCGTGAGAATACGCTTCGCCAGGCCATCGCAGGCACCAAAGACGATGACCAGCGCGGTGCTCGCCACCGGCAGCAGGGTGTAGAGACCCGGATGCTTCGTCTCGCTGTCAAAGAGGGCGAGGGAGAGCCCAATGCCTACCAGGCCGGCGAGCGAGAGCAACGCGCCCCATCGCCCTGCCGACGGGAAGCCGCGGCGATGCTCAACATAGGCGAGCAGGGCGCCGCCCAGCAGCTCCCAGGCACGAAACTGCAGGAAGTAGAAGCTTGCCACATCATTGTGCCGGCTCGCGTGCTCCGCGAGCGCGAGCGATGTGGCAAAGCCGATGAGCACCAGCGCTCCCAGCGCCGGGCGCCAGTACCGCCAGACCACTGCGAGCAGAACCGGAAAAATGACGTAGAACTGCGCCTCGACCGAGAGGCTCCAGGTATGCAGGAGCGGATTCAACTCCGCCCCGGTGTCGAAGTAGCCGCTCTTGTACCAGAACAGCGCGTTCGAGCCGAACAGCGTCGTGGCGACAACACTTTGAGCGAAGTCCGTGAGGTCTCCCGGCATCAGCCAGAGCCAGGCGAAGGGGAGACAGACCAGCATGACGAACAGCAGCGCAGGCAGGATCCGCCTGGCCCGTCGCTCATAGAAGTTCAGTAAGCTGAACCTGTCCCGCTGGAGGTCGGCGAGGATGATCGAGCCGATCAGATGTCCGCTGATGACGAAGAAGATGTCGACGCCCAGGTAGCCGCCCGGAACGCCGCCGAAGTCCGCGTGGAACAGGACCACGGGCATTACCGCCAGGGCGCGCAGACCGTCGATTTCCGGGCGATAGCCGATCGGTGCCCTGGACGAGGGCTCGCGGTACGACAAGTCGGGCTTTCGTACTCCTGAGCCGGCCGCTGAGCTGACGCCGGGACATGAAAGCCTGATTGCCCAGCCTTGAGGGACCGTTGGCGGCACTCACATGCTCCGATACGTGCGACACGAAGTCCTTCCCCCCTTCCGTGTCATCGCGGCCGTCAGCGGTCTGCCATGATCCACGGCTGCCCACGCCCCTGCCGACAGCATGGGGGGACAGCCCCGGATGGGGCACGACCTGCCTGAAGTGACAAAACGAGATGCAATCGCTGGAGTTCCGGCGCCGCGCGCCGCTCAGTGCGATCAGAGCTGGGGACTGTGGCACGAAGGTCACGCGGCCAAGCACAAATGCCGCGGCCTGGGCGCATCGCTGAAGCCGTAGGGTGGCGGATGGGGTGGGATTCGAACCCACGAGGAGCGCTAGCCCCTGCCGGTTTTCAAGACCGGTGCCTTAAACCGCTCGGCCACCCATCCGCGGCGCGATTCGCCCGCCCATGGCGGCGGGCCTCGCGGCAGGCAAGGACAACACCGGCACGGTCGCATTGCAACCCGGACCGGGGAGGGTCGCAAGCAGCGTGAGCGAGCGCGGCGGAATGCGGCAGGCACTCAACCTGCGATGAAGCGAAAACCCGCGACTTTGCCGGCTGGTTGCGCGCCGAAGGGCAGCGGGATGAACCTGGTAGGAATGAACAGGCCCGGAAGCGGACCCCCCCGCCTCCGGGCCTAATCGTCTTACCCCTTGGCTCTGTACCCCACAGCAAAGAGGACTCTAAGACGCCGGGATAATACGACTCCAGCGATCCTACTGCAATAATTAAGTTTTTTCATTAACTGGCATGCCAGGCGGCCGGCGCTGGCGAAAAAGTACAGTTTCTGTTGCACATATTTGGTTAGCGGTCGCTTAGGGTTACCGCGATGGCCGAGCCCGCGCAGGGCCAAATATGAGTCACGCGCTTGGCCATAGCCGAAGCCCCGGGCTCCCGGCTGCCGATACCCGGCCATTCCGGCCCCTTTACTCCAATTGTGAGCGCGACTCGAGGATACGCAGCGCCCGGGCCGCCGTGCCGCTGCCGGGCGCCAGGCGCTGGCCCTGGCGCAGGTCGGCCAGCGCCTGCTCGCGCTGGGCCAGCTCGGCGAAGGCCAGTCCGCGATTGATCCAGGCCTCGGCGTAGTCGGGACGGAGCTGAATCGCGGCGCTGTAGTCGTTGATCGCCTGCCGGTAGTTGCCCTGTCCGGCCAGCGCATTGCCGCGCGACAGGTAGGCCATGTGGCGCTCGCGCCACACGGTCGACTCGATAGCTCGCGTGTAGTGGGCGATCGCCTCGTCGATCTGGCCGCGCTCGGCAGCGGCCAGCCCGTTGCGGAAGCTGGCATAGCCGTCGCTGGCCGGCGGGCTCGACGGGGTCGCATGGGCGGTTCGGCTCGCCGCCGGCGTTGCTTGCGCCTGGCCGCTGGCGATGGCGTTCAGCCGGTCGAGGAAGCGATCCATGTGCTCGAGCAGGGCAGGGGAAGGCTCTCCCGTGCCCGGTAGACCGTTCTTGTATTGATAGGCCAGGATGGCGTCCTGGGTCGCGGCGTCGAAAGCGCCGCTTCGGCTCAGCCTGCCCTGGCCATAGTCGAGTTGCAGCAGCCGGTCCTGGGTCTGTTGCACCAGGCTCGGATCGAAGCGCGCGGGCGCCGCTGGCTCCGGCGGGGCCGCTTCGGGCGTGGCTTGTGGCTCGGCGGCCCGCGGTTCAGTGATTTGAGGCAAGGCCGCCGTCTGCTCGTTTCCGGTGTCGGCGCGCGCCGTGGCCGAAGGGGCGGCGACGGGGGCGGCAGGCGCCGGCGCAGCGGGCTCTTCGGGCGCGGCGCTGCCCGCGGCCGGCGCCGTGGTCCCCTCGAGCGTCCCGGCCAGCTCGACCGGCTTGACCGGAATCGCCTCTATCTGCGGCACCGGCGCGGCTTCGGCCGCCTCGGGCTGCGGGGCTCGCTCCTGCGACGCTGGCGGTGCCGGCGGCGACGCCGTCGAGTCCTGGCTCTTGGATGACGCCCGCATGGCCAGCTGCGCGGCAGCCTCGGCCGCCGAGGCCACCGGCTGTGCGTCCTCGGCGGGCGCTACGGGGACGAATCCCAGCGCCGGCTCGGCCACGGTCGGCGGCGGTAGGCCGAAGACCACCGCCTTCTCCGCCTGCTTGGACGGCCGGGGATTGCCGGTGGCGGGGGAGCCGCCTACCGGAAGATTGACCGACTGATCGCTGTCCGCCTTGGCGGCCGGCGCATCGTTCGGCCCGGGTGCTGCCGCCGTGTCCGCCGTAGAGGAGCCCGCCGGCGCGGCGGGCTCGGCGAGCGGCTCGGGCTGGGCCTCCGT
>JBHJOF010000167.1:0-4865 GCA_050330055.1 Kiloniellales bacterium | reverse complement strand
AGACTCGCACGACCCGGCCCGCTTGTGAATCCTCTGATTATGTCAGTGCACTAGGGACCCCCGGGTCGGACCCGGGAGTGACAAGGAAATCTAATTTCCGACAGGCCGCGTCGCCTCGGCGAGCCAGGCGGCGGTCTCTGCGTCGAGCAGCGGCGTAAGCGTCTCGCGCACGCGGGCGTGATAGGCGTCGAGCCAGGCGGTCTCCTCGCGCGTCATGAGCGAGGGCTCGACCAGGGTGCGGTCGATCGGCGCCAGCGTCAGAGTCTCGAAGCCGAGCAGATCGCGCTCGGCGCCCTGCTCTTTCGGCAGCTCGATCACCGCGACCAGGTTCTCGATGCGGATGCCGTAGGCATCCGTTTTATAGTAGCCGGGCTCGTTGGAGACGATCATGCCGGGTTCCAGCGGCACGCGGTTCGGGACCTTGGAGATGCGCTGCGGACCCTCGTGCACGCCGAGATACGAGCCGACGCCGTGGCCGGTGCCGTGGTCGTAGTCGAGCCCGGCCTGCCACAGCGGCAGGCGCGCCAGCACGTCGAGCTGGCTGCCCGTGGTGCCGCGCGGGAAGCGCGCCGTGGCCATCGCGATATGGCCCTTCAGCACCAGGGTGAAACGACGCCGCATCTCGTCGGTCGGCGCGCCGATCGCGATGGTGCGGGTGACGTCGGTGGTGCCGTCGAGGTACTGCGCGCCGGAATCGAGCAGGTAGAGCTCGCCCGGGCCGAGCCGGCGATTGCTCGCCTCGGTCGCGCGATAGTGCACGATGGCGCCGTTCGGGCCCGAGCCCGAGATGGTGTCGAAGGAGAGATCGCGGAAATGCTCGCCCGCGCGGCGCAGGCCGTAGAGATGAGCGGCCGCTTCCAGTTCGCTGACGCCCTCGCCCTTGGCGGTGCGGCGCGGCGCCTCGGCCGCGAGCCAGGCGAGGAAACGGGTCAGCGCGGCACCATCGCGCCGGTGGGCGCGGCGCGTGCCCTCCAGCTCGACCGGGTTCTTGCGCGCCTTGGGCAGCTGGCAGGGATCCTCGCCCTTGACGAGCTGGGCGCCGGCGGCCGTCAGACGCTCGAAGATCCAGGCCGCGGCGGTCGCCGGGTCGGCCAGCACCGGTTTGCCTCCGGCGCCCAGCGCTTCGAGCGCGCTGCCCAGCTCGTCCGGCGCGCGCAGCGTGACGGCGTTGCCCAGGTGCGACGACAGACCCGGCGTCAGCTTGCGCGGCTCGACGAACCACTCGAGCGTCGCGTCGTCGCGCAGCAGCGCGAAGGACAGCGGCAGCGGCGTGTGCGCCACGTCGCCGCCGCGCACGTTGAGCAGCCAGGCGATCGAGTCCGGCTGCGTCAGCACCGCGGCGCCGGCGCCGCGCTCGCGCAGCGTGCCCGCCACCTCGTCGCGCTTCTCGGCCGAGGGCTTGCCGGTGAAGCGCTGGTCCAGCGCCAGCACCGGCGCCAGCGGCGGCGGCGGCTGATCGCGCCAGACCGCGTCGATCGGGTTGTCGGCGCAGGCGATCAGGGCTGCTGCCGCTTTCCCGCACGCCGTCATGAGCTGCTCGCGCTGGCTCTCGCTGTGCAGCCAGGGATCGAAGCCGAGCACTGCGCCTTTGGCCAGGGTCTTGGCGAGCCACTGATGCGGCGGCTCGTCGGTCAGGTGATGGAAGCTGTAGGCCGCCTCGTCGACCTGCTGGCGCGCCTGCAGCGTGTAACGTCCGTCGACGAAGATCGCCGCCTGCTCGGCCAGCACCACGGCGAGGCCGGCCGAGCCGGTGAAGCCGGTCAACCATGTGAGGCGCTCGGCGCGGGCCGGCAGGTACTCGCCCTGGTGCTCGTCGGCGTGCGGCACCATGAAGCCGTCGAGGCCGCGCCGCGCCAGCTCGGCACGCAGGGCGGCGAGCCGCACCGCGTGGTCGGTCTCTCCCTTCGGCTGCTCCTGTGCCAGCGCCGCCTTGAGGGCGCGCAGCTGGTCGCGCAGCGCCGCCGAAGGCTCGGCCGCGACCAGCACCTTCCAGGCGTCCGGGTCCTCGCCCTCCGGCGCCGCCAGCACGCCGGCCAGCAGGTCGCGAACGGCCGCCGCGTCGAGCGCGCTGCCGGATTCGGCCAGCAGGCGGCCGAGGGCGGCGTCGCCCTGGTAAGCCTCAGCCCGAACCGACACGGCTGCGCTGGTCATGAAGGCTCCTCCGGTTTCCACCTGCTGGGAAGCTAGGGCCGCGCCCGCCGGGTGGCAAGCCGAGGCTGTCGCCTATGCATTTGCGGAAAATTCTAAGCGTGACCTGGGGTCTCGGACGCTCGGCCGTGCGGCCTTCGAGACGGCCGCTCTGCGGCCTCCTCAGGCTGAGGATAAACCTCTAATGCCACCAACGATCTCGCCTCACCCTGAGGAGCGCCCGCAGGGCGCGTCTCGAAGGGCGCAGGATGGCACTGCAGTGCTTCCTTCCCCGTCTCCAAGTTTTGCAAAGGGCCGCTCGCCCGTCGCCGTGCGCGTCAGGCGCCGGCCGGATCGCTGGCCCCCGGGTCTAGTGCTGGGGCCACGCCGATCAGAGTGTCGCGGGTGATGAGCCCGGCCAGCCGCTGCTCGCTCCAGCCTTCGGTCCCGGCCGGCCGTTGCGGCAGCACCATGTAGCGCATCTCGGCGGTCGAATCGTGCACCACGATCTCGCAGTCGTCGGGCAGGCGCGTGCCGAACTCGGCCAGCACGGTGCGCGGCTCGCGCACCACGCGGGCGCGGTAGTTGGCGCTCTTGTACCAGGCCGGCTGCGGTCCCAGCAGCATGCGCGGATAGCAGGAGCAGAGCGTGCAGACGATGACGTTGTGCCGGCCCGGCCGGTTCTCGAGCACGATCATGGGATGGGCCGGCTCGATGCCGAGCTCGCGGATCGCCGCATTGGCGTCGGCCAGCAGGCGCGCCGTGAAGCCCTCGTCGACCCAGGCGCGGGCGCAGATGCGGGCGCCGGTGGCCGGCGTCGCGGCCTGCAGCTCCTCGATCTTGCGGCGCTCCTCGTCAGCGGTGAAGACGCCCTTCTCGATCAGGAGCTCGCGCAGCGCGACGCCGAGGAACTCGTGGTAGGTCGCGGGCTCGGGGTCGTCCGGCTGAAACGGATGGCGATGCGGCGTGCCGGAGCTTTCGATGGGGCTGTCGTGCGGCATGATGCTTTCCTCAGGCCGGCTCAGGCGGACTCGAGCCAGTGCTCGAAGATCTCGACCTCCAGGTGGTCCCGCGCCGGGCCGGCGTAGTCCGGCCAGAGGTCGCGCTGCGCCAGGCGCACCCGATAGACGGTCTGGAAAGGCTCGCCGTCGCCGCCGTAGGCCAGCAGCTCCGGCTGGCCGAAGGCCGGGCAGACCCGCTCCACGACACCGATCTGGCCGCGCAGGTAGCGCGGCGTACGGTTGTGCTGCGGCGGATCGCGGTCGGCAATGCGCACCCGCTGGCCCTTTTGGAAGCGGCCCTCCTGGACGCGGCCGGTCATGACGAGGCCCCCTGCCCGCGCGCCTTGATGGCGGCGATGCGCTGGTCCAGCTCGGCCTGGCTCAGCACGCCCTTCTCGACCAGCAGGGTGGCGACCGCGCCGGCCCAGCGCTCGTAGTAGGTCAGTCTGTCATAGGCATCGGGCGCCAGGTCCTCGATCGCCCGGCGCAGCTCGGCGAAGTCGACCAGCAGCCCCTTGGCGAACAGCAGGCGGACCAGGGCGTCGACCCGCCACTCCCAGAAGTTCAGCACGTGCTCGCTGCGGTCGATCGGGCCGGCTGGAAGGCCGCCCAGATCGTGCGGCTTGCGGGGGGTCTCGCCGGGGGTCTCCCCGGGGATCTCTGGGGGGCTCGCCATGGGGCGATAGTCGGACCTGCCGGCCGGCAACGCAAGCCCGCGCAGGACCACGGATTTCCGGCCGTTTGTGCACCGCACAAGACACGTTAACTAAGCCTTTACTTGCCATGCGGAGACTGCATTGCTGCACTGCGAAAAGGCCGCTGGCCCGGCCGGGCCCTGAGGCCTATCTCTCATCCACCAGTCGACGCCGGCCCATTTTCGAGCAAGGGGGGCGGTGCGCTGACTGAACCCGTTTTTCACACGAACCGTCAGACCAAGGAGTTCCGGAAATGTCGCGCCTCACTGAGCGAGAGCTTGAACTGATCCGCCGGGAACGCCTGGCGGCCGAGCGCGAGACCGGCCACCGGAGCGACGCCGGCTTCCTGACCGCGCAGGTCATCGACCCGATCCTCCGGGCGCTGCGCCGCCGGCGCACCATCGCCCAGCTGAGCCGCCTGGACGACCGCATGCTGCAGGACATCGGCCTGACCCGCGGTTCGCTGGAAACGGTCGCCGACGCCATGGTGAGCATCGACTCCGCCAGGTCGCAGGCAGCTGCCGCACGGCGCGAGCATGGCCTGCTGGCCGCGCTGCGCCGCTGGCGCCGGCGCCAGGCCACGATCCAGCAGCTGGCCTCGCTCGACGACCGCGTCCTGAGCGACATCGGCGTCGTGCGCGGTGATATCGCGAGCATCGTCGACCGGGCCCTGGACGCCGAGGAGGCGGTGCCGGCCAGCGTTGCCAAATTGCTGCGCGGCCAGCGTACCAATGCCCCGCGCGCCCAGCGGCCGTTCGCCGGCTACAGCCTGAGCGCCAAGGCCATGGCCGAGCAGGCGCTGCAGATCGCCGGCCAGCGCCAGGCGTCGTAAGCGCAAGTACCGGGGAAGTTTCTCAGGGCGAGCGGCCGGCACTCCCCGGCCGCTTGTGGGACAGAGGGGTAGCCGTGCAAGCGGCTGCCCCTTCTGCTTTGGTAACCTACGGCGGGCTTTCAAGGCACGATCAACAAACTCCCCTCACCCTCCCAAGCGCCCTGCGGTCGCTTGGGTCCCTCCCTCTCCCCCGGAGGGGCGAGGGGATTC
>JBHJOF010000166.1:0-14680 GCA_050330055.1 Kiloniellales bacterium | reverse complement strand
GAGCCGGTGGCCGCCATCGCCGAGGCCTTCGTCGACTTCCGCATGGAGATCTCGGTGATCGTTGCGCGCGGCCTGGACGGTTCGTGCCGGACCTATCCGCCGGCCGAGAACCAGCACCGCCAGCACATCCTCGACCAGACAATTGTGCCGGCCCGCCTGCCGGCGGCGCTGGCCGACCGCGCCGAGGTGATCGCGCGCCACCTGGCCGAGCAGATCGGCCTGGTCGGCCTGATGGCGATCGAGATGTTCGTCACCACCGACGACGAGCTGCTGGTCAACGAGCTGGCGCCACGGCCGCACAACTCCGGCCACTGGAGCCTGGACGCCTGCGTCACCTCGCAGTTCGAGCAGCACGTGCGCGCCGTGGCCGGCCTGCCGCTCGGCTCCTGCCAGCCGCTGGCCGACGCGGTGATGAAGAACCTGCTGGGCGACGAGCTCGACCGCTGGCTCGAGATCCTGTCCGATCCCAACGCCAAACTGCACCTCTACGGCAAGACCGAGGCGCGCCCCGGCCGCAAGATGGGTCACGTCACGCGGGTGATCCCGAGGTCCTGAACTCGTCGACCGGCCCGGCGTTTCGCCGGACATATCGCGTAGCCGCCCCCTCCCCAACCCTCCCCCGTCAAGGGGGAGGGAGACGGCGCTGCCGAGCCATTTGTTCTCTCCCCCCTTGCGGGGGAGAGCCAGGGAGGGGGTGTCCGCGCAGCGGATCAGGGCAAAGTGCGTTTCATGCGCAGAAACGCAAAACCAGCTCAGTCCTAAGCCGCGCGGCGGCCGGTCTGCGGCGGGGTGGCGCGGGGCTGGCCGCGGCGGTGGTAGCGCCAGACGGCGGCCGGCGGCAGATTGCCGATGATCCAGTCGATCCGGTCGCCTTCGAGCCCGAGCATCCGAAGCGTGCTGCGCGACAGCGGCGAGAGCGGTCCGTAGGTGAACTGCACGAAGACGCCGTCCTCCGGCATCAGGGCGAAGGACTGCGCGAGGATGGTGCGGCAGAGCTCGGGCGGCAACATGATGAGCGGCAGGCCGGAGACCACCGCGCCGACCGGGCCAACCTCGGCCCGCTGCAGCAGCGATGCCAGCTCGCCTGCGTCGCCGCAGATCACGCGGACGCTGGGAAAGCGCCGCGCCAGCACCTTGGCGAGCGAGCGATCGCGCTCGATCACCACCAGCTTGTCCGGCGCCAAGCCACTGCGCAGCAAAGCCGCCGTGACGCTGCCGGTGCCGCCGCCGAGCTCGACCACGACGCCGTCACGCAGGGGGGCGATGCCGCAGGCCACGGCAGCGGCGAGGCTGCGGCTGCTCGGCGTCAGCGCGCCGACCCGCCCGGGCCGGCGCAGCCAGGCCTTCCAGAAGCTCAAGACATTGCGCAGCAGGCGGTTCTCATGATGGGCTATAGGCATCGCATATTCCGTGTCGTCATTGACCCTCGAGGCGGAGCAGGCTGGAACCCGTCGAAACGACGCCCAGCGATGCAGGGCCAGACGGCCGGCCGCGCGGTGAGATCGCGCAATCTCATGGTCTTGTGGCGCAGCGCGCTTTGATTCCAGGGACAAATGCGTGACCGTCCGTCACCTGGCCCGGAATCCGCGGTCTGCTCCGCGACCAGGACGGGCAGCCTGGAACAGGCGGTCAGGCAGGTCGAGCAGGCTCTTGAGGCCGCGGCCCAGGCTGCCGCCGACCTTCAGGACCTCGGCAATGCGGCGGTCGAGGAAGGCCCAGCTCTCGGCCCGGCCCTCCGACTTGTCGTTCAGCCAGTACAGCAGGGTCGAAGAATAAACCCCGGCCAGCAGCAAGCGCTTGCTGTAGAAGTTGTAATCGGTGGCGTTGTCGCCGGCGGCGTACCAGATGGCGTCCACCGTGCGGTAGAGGCACTTGAGGCCGAGCGCCGCGTTCGGCGGCAGGGCGAAGTAGCTGAGCCCGCGGCGCAGCGCCTCCTGGTGCGGCAGCAGCAGCTCGAGGCGGCAGCGCACCCCCGCGGCGACCCGCTCGCTGACCCGCATGGAAGCCAGGTCGCGCTTCTCCAGCTCCTCCAGCATGCGGCGGTCGCCCCAGGCGCTGAAGGCCTCGATCATCTCGGCCGCGCCGCCGGGAAAGGCGTTCAGCGCCGTCGCGCTGTCGAGCCCGGCATCGGCCGCGCCGGCCTGGATCGCGGTCTGGGTCCAACCGTCGAAGGCGACGTGCGGCAGCGTGGCAAACATCAGCTCATCACGAACTTTCCCGATATCCATGCCGGTCCTCCGCCGCTTTGTCGCCACTGCCGTGCCCTCAGTCAGCCGCAGCCCGGCGCGCCTCGGGCTCAGGCGCTTCGGCCGCCAGGCGGTACTTGAGCTCGCTGGTGAAGATCAGGGAGCCGAGATCGCACATGCGCTGCGGATAGAGGATACCGTCGAGGTGATCGGCCTCGTGCTGCACCACCCGGGCGTGGAAGCCCCGCGCCTCGCGCTCGATGACCGTGCCCTCGGGCGTCACGCCGCGGTAGCGCACGGCGCTGTAGCGCGGCACCAGGCCGGTCAGGCCGGGCACCGAGAGGCAGGCCTCCCAGCCCTCGGTCGTGGCCTCGCCGAGCGGCTCGATCACCGGGTTGCAGAGCACGGTGAGCGGCACCGCAAGCTCGCCCAGGTCGCTGGGGCGGGCTTCGCCCGTGGGGTCGTCCTCGCGCGCCGCCCGGGCGCCCGAGACGAAGAAGGCCATCAGGCGCAGCGGCACGTGGACCTGCGGCGCCGCCAGGCCGGTGCCGCCGGCGTCCTGCATGGTCTCCAGCATGTCGGCCACCAGCATCCGGATGGCGGGCGCGGTCGGGTCCTCGACCGGCTGGGCCGGGCTGGCCAGCACGGGATGGCCCATGCGCGCGATCTTGAGGATAGCCATGAATGCTAATATGGGCAGCGAATCGCGGGGGGTAAAGCGAGGTTCCGGGCCCGGCAGCCGGACCGACGGTCTGGCGGGGCCCCTTCCAGGCCGGGCGGCTGGCGGGCGAGCGGGCTTCCTATTCCACCCGGGCTGTGCTACAAGGCGCCCGTCGGTGCTGCGGGAGGCGTGGCACCGAGGGTTTTTTGCGTCCAGCCATAGGTGAATTTGGAAAGGAGTTCTGACCGCCCGTGCACGTCCAGGTCCGCGACAACAATGTCGATCAGGCCCTCCGCGCCCTGAAGAAGAAGATGCAGCGCGAAGGGATATTCCGCGAAATGAAGCTGCGCCGCCACTTCGAGAAGCCGTCCCAACGCCGCAAGCGCGAGCGCGCCGAGGCCGTGCGCCGGCACCGCAAGCTGATGCGCAAGCGCATGGAGCGCGAAGGCTACTAAAGGGCCCCGCCCGGCCGAGCGCCCGAGCCTTGGGCGACGCCGGACCGCAAGCGCACCCCATCGTTTCCTGGATCGAGATCTGAAGAGGCCGCGACCGCAAGGTACGCGGCCGTTCGTGTTTGGGCCCCTTCCCCCGGTTGGTCACGCCCGGTTGGTCACGGCCGGTTGGTCACGGCGGCATCGCATGCCATATTGACTCCAGTCCCCCACGGCAGGAGGAAGCGATGAGCAGTGCGCAACCGGCCCCCACGGCCGCCCCAAAGGCCGCGCCACATCCCGCCCCCGGCTTCGCCAAACACCCCGGCTACCGCATCGACTTCGAGCCCTGCGCCAAGCGCGTGCGCGTCGTCTTCGGCGGCGAGACCATCGCCGACTCGACGGCCGTCAGGCTGCTGCGCGAGACCGCGCACACGCCCGTCTATTACTTCCCGCGCCAGGACGTGCGCTTCGACCTGCTGCAGCCGACCGATCACAGCACCTTCTGCCCCTTCAAGGGCGAGGCCAGCTATTGGACGGTGACGGCCGGCGGCCGCAGCGCCGAGAATGCGGTCTGGGGCTATCCGGCGCCCTATGCCGAGGTTGCGGAGATCGCCGACACCGTCGCCTTCTACTGGGACCGCATGGACCACTGGTACGAGGAGGACGAGGAGGTCTTCGTCCATGCCCGCGACCCCCATGTGCGGATCGACATCCTAGAGTCGCACCGGCCGCTCACGGTCGTGGTCGCCGGCGAGACGGTGGCGGAGACCAGCCGCGCCCGCTTCCTCTTCGAGACCGGCCACCCGACCCGCCACTACATCCCGCGCGACGACGTGCGCGCCGACTGCCTGCTGCCGTCGGAGAGCCACACGTCCTGTCCCTACAAGGGCACGGCCAGCTACCACGCGGTCAAGATCGGCGGCGAGCTTTTCGAGGACCTGGTCTGGTTCTATCCCGATCCGCTGCCCGAGGTCGGCCGCATCAAGGACTACCTCTGCTTCTACAACGAGAAGGTCGAGGCGATCTTTCTCGACGGCGAAGAGCTCCCCAGGCCGCGTACCAAGTGGTCGCCGCACTGAGACCGGCATTCCTTCCCGCTTGTCATGCCCGGACTTGAGCCATGGCTGTCCGGTTAGGGCTCGTTCTCACCGACCGTCATGGTCGGCGAAGGCCACTGCTGTCCGGTTTAAGCAATAAAGCCTTCGTGTTGTCCGCTTCGCGGACGCCCCCCTCCCTAACCCTCCCCCGCAAGGGGGGAGGTAAAAGTAAGGCGCGACGGCAGTTTGTTTGCCTCCCCCCTTGCGGGGGAGGCGGCGCGAAGCGCCGGAGGGGGGCTGGCGCGGAGCGCCGATAGAGCGCGACGTAAAAGCATGTCTCGCTTGCGCCAAAAAGCCGCAACATCTGAAGCAATACGGCTTTGCAGCACGCTCCCACAAAATAAACCGGACAGCAGTGGCGAAGGCCGACCATCCACGTGTTTCTTTAGGTGCGGCTGATACGGCGTATCAACCCGATTTGGGCCGACATCACCGACGCCCTGATCTGATGCAGCGCAGCTACGTCGCCGAACACAAACACGTGGATGGTCGGCCTTCGCCGACCATGACGGCGTACGGGCGATTCGCTGGCCAAGACTTCTTCAACAGCGCGCCCTCGGGCGTGGCCTAATCCGGCAGGTCGCGGGAGCGGCAGCGGATGTTGCGGACGCCGAGATCGGCGGTGTGGACCAGCTCGCAGGCGATCAGGCGGCCGTCGTCGGCGTCGAGCAGCCAGACCACGTCGCCGGCGCCTGCCTGCAGGGGGATGCGGCGGACCGCTTCCTGGCCGCTGACCGGCGCGGCGCCAGGCGTCGGGCCATGGCCGCGCACCACTTTCACCTGAACCGCGCCCGGGGAGCCCTGACTGACGGGACTCTCTACGCCGTGGCTGACGCTGCTGACCTCGGCGCCGCGGTGGACCGTGACGGGCTCGTCCGCCGATTGGGACTGAGCGGGCGTGGCCAGGGCGAGCGTCACCCCGGCTGCCAACGCCAAGGCGGACAGATGGTGGCTAGGTTTGCGCATCTCGGTGGCCCCTTCCTGGGTGCTTGTCATGCCGAGAGCCAGTGTAAAGGTTTCGTTAACCTCTTTCCAAGCGCGCAGGGGTTAAGAGATATGGTTAACCGGGCATTTGCGGCCGGCCGGCGGCGCGCCGCTGCCGCACCGCGGCCTGGAGCGAGCCGAGCAGGCGACCGTCGATCGCGGCCAGGCCGAGGAAGATCAGGCCCGTGCCGGCGAAGGTCGGCCAGGGCAGGCGCTCGCCCAGGAAGAGCGCGCCGAGCAGGACGGCGCTGATCGGAATCAGGAAGGTGACCAGCATCAGGTTGGTGGCGCCGGCCGTCGCCAGCACCCGGAAATAGATCAGATAGGCGAGCGCCGTTCCCGGCAGTGCGAGGCCGAGCAGCCCGAGCCAGGCGGTCGCCTCCGGCTGCAGGCTCCAGGGCCGCTCCAGCAGCAGGGCGAGCGGCAAGGCGAGCAGGCTTGAGCAGGTCACCTGGCCGGTGGCGACGGCAAGCGCCGGCAGGCTGCGGAAGCGGCGCCCGAAGATCGCGGCGCAGGCGTAGCTGCAGGCGGCGCCCAGCACGGCGAGCTGGGCCCAGCCGGAGGCGCCCAGGCCACGCAGTGCCTCCGGCCCGATCAGCACCACGACGCCGGCCAGGCCCAGCAGGACACCCGCCAGGCGCGCCGCCGTCAGACGCTCGTCGGCGGTGAGAAAGGCGGCCAGCAGCACGGAGAAAAGCGGGGTGGTGGCGTTGAGGATCGCCGCCAACCCGCTCTCGATCTGGACCTGGGCGCTGATGATCAGCGAGAAGGGCAAAAGGTTGTTGAGCAGGCCCATGACCAGGAAGGCGCCCCAGAGTCGCGGCGCCAGGGGCAGGCGCTGGCCGGTCAGGACGCCGACGGCCCAGAGGGTGAGCGCGGCGAACCCGACCCGCCCCAGCACCACGGTCAGCGGCGGCAGGCCGGCCAAGGCCAGTTCGGTGCAGAAGAAGGCGCCGCCCCACAGCAGCGACAGCAGCAGCACGAGGCCCCAGTCCGTGGCGCCCATGCGCGGCGTCATGCCTGCGCGTCCACGAACAGCAACATGGTGTCGCTACCCTCATGCTTCGACAGGCTCAGCATGAGGACCTCACCCTGAGCCTGTCGAAGGGTGAGGCTTGAGACTGGCTCGGCCGATTCGGGCCAAGAGACTAGGCGCGGCGAAGCGGCGGCGCTATCCGCATCTTGTGCAAAGACCAGGTCGATATCGCCACAAAGCACGCCGCTCCCGCGACGGTGCGGGACGCTGCCCGCCAGCACCATGGGGTTCGCACGCATTGGCGTCAGCGCGAAGGGTGAGCGGATGAGCAATCAGCAAGCGCGGGCGAGTCACGGCGGCGGCTGCCTCTGCGGCGCGGTGCGCTACCTGGTGCGAGGACCGCTGCGCCCGGTGGTGGCCTGCCACTGCAGCCAGTGCCGGCGCAGCAGCGGCCACTTCGTTGCCGCCACGGCCTGCCGGCGCGAGCATCTGGAAATCACCGGCCCCGACGATCTCGCCTGGTACCGCT
This sequence comes from Kiloniellales bacterium, assembly GCA_050330055.1. GTDB lineage: Bacteria > Pseudomonadota > Alphaproteobacteria > Kiloniellales > JAKSDN01 > JBHJOF01. The sequence goes on along the minus strand of JBHJOF010000166.1, from coordinate 7,813 downwards.
CGTCGCCCGGCGCGCGCCGCGGCTTCTGCCAGCGCTGCGGCTCGAGCCTCTTCTGGCAGAGCGAGGGCAATCCCAACACCAGCATCATGGCCGGCACGCTCGACCAGCCGACGGGGCTTACAACGGCCGTGCACATCTTCGTCGAGGACGCCGGCGACTACTACGAGGTGCCGCAGGACGCGCCGCACATTGAGGGCGGCGACCACGGCATTCCGGTGCCGGACGCCTAATGCGCCCGGCCGCCGCCCTGGCTCTGGATGGCGTGGGTGATCTGCTCGAGGGCGGCGCGGTCCATCAGGTAGAGGTTGCGGCCCTTGCGGCGCAGCAGGCCGTTCGGATAGAGCTGGCTCAAGGAGCGCACCACGGTCTCGCGCGTGGTGCTGACCCGGCTGGCGATCTCGCGCAAGGGGGGCAGCGGCCGCACCACCCAGAGGCCCGGCACCGCGGCGTCGGGCTGCGCCATGCGCAGCAGCTCGGCATAGACGCGGTGGGTGGCGGCGAGCGTGCTGAGCTCCATGATGCGGTCGTCGCCGCTGCGCACGATCTGGGCCAGGCGCTGCAGCACCTTGAAGGTGACCTCGGCCCGGCTCTTCAGCAGGTCGAGGAAGACGCTGGCCGGCAGGCTGGCCAGCAGGGTCGCCTCGCGCGCGAAGACACTGGCCGAGCGCGGCAGGCTGTCGATCACCGCAAGCTCGCCGAAGGTCTGGCCGGCCGCGGCGGTGGCGAAGGTGACCTCGCGCCCCGAGGCCGAGAAGTTCACGATGTTGACCGCGCCCTCGACCACGAAATAGACCTCGCGGCCCTCGCTGCCGCGGTCGAACACCATCTGGTTGGTCTTGTAGCGCCGCCAGGCGCAGCGCTGCGCCAGGCGCGTCCGCTCGGCGTCGTCCAGATCGGCGAGGATGCCGATGTTGGAGAGCGACTTATCCGTGCTGGTCTGCACGCCCATCGCTGACTTGACCCCCGGTCACGCAAGGTCGGGACGTCCTGTCCCGCCCGGCATCTACTCCAGCGCCTTGACGATGCTCTCGCACATCTTCTTGGCATCGTCGAACAGCATGATCGTATTATCGGCGTAGAACAGCGGGTTGTCGATACCGGCGTAGCCCGAGGCCAGGCTGCGCTTGACGAAGAGCACGGTCTTGGCCTTGTCCACGTTGAGGATCGGCATGCCGTAGATCGGCGAGGACTTGTCGGTGCGGGCCACGGGGTTGGTGATGTCGTTGGCGCCGATCACGAAGGCCACGTCGGTGGCGGCGAAGTCGCGGTTGACCTCGTCCATCTCGAAGACCTCGTCGTAGGGCACGCTGGCCTCGGCCAGCAGCACGTTCATGTGACCCGGCATGCGCCCGGCCACCGGGTGGATGGCGTAGCGCACCTTGACGCCCGAGCCCTTCAGCAGATCGGCCATCTCGCGCAGCGCGTGCTGGGCCTGCGCCACCGCCATGCCGTAGCCCGGCACGATGATCACCGAGCCGGCGTTCTGCATGAGGAAGGCTGCATCCTCGGCCGCGCCCGACTTGACCGTGCGGTCGCCCATATCGGCGCCGGCAGCCGCCACGGCCTCGCCGCCGAAACCGCCCAGGATGACGTTGAAGATCGAGCGGTTCATCCCCTTGCACATGATGTAGCTGAGGATGGCGCCCGACGAGCCGACCAGCGCGCCGGTGATGATCAGCAGGTTGTTCTCCAGCGTGAAGCCGATGCCGCAGGCGGCCCAGCCCGAGTAGCTGTTGAGCATCGACACGACCACCGGCATGTCGGCGCCGCCGATCGGAATGATCAGCAGGAAGCCGATGGCGAGCGACAGCAGCACGATCATCCAGAACAGCCCGCCGGTCTGGTCGATGCAGAACCAGACCACCAGCAGCACGATGACGATGCCGATCGCCGCGTTCAGCGGGTGCTGCATGGGGAAGGCCACCGGCTTGCCGCTGACCAGGCCCTGCAGCTTGGCGAAGGCGACCACCGAGCCGGTGAAGGTGATGGCGCCGATGGCGACGCCGATCGACATCTCGATCAGGCTGTTGAGGTGGATGTTGCCCGCGGTGCCGATACCGTAGGCCTCGGGCTTGTAGAAGGCGGCGGCCGCGACCAGCACGGCGGCCAGGCCGACCAGCGAGTGGAAGGCGGCGACCAGCTGCGGCAGCGCCGTCATCTGGATCCTGAGGGCGATCACCGTGCCAATGGCGCCGCCGGTCACGATGCCGGCGATGATCAGGCTGAAGCTGACCACGCCCGGCAGCGCCAGCGTGGTGACGATGGCGATCGCCATGCCGACCATGCCGTAGATATTGCCGGACCTGCTGGTCTCCGGGTGCGACAGGCCGCGCAGCGCCAGGATGAAGCAGATCGAGGCGACCAGATAGGCGAGGGCTGCGAAATCCGCGCTCATGCCGGGGCCCCTACTTCGGCTTCTTCTTGAACATCTGCAGCATGCGCTGCGTCACGATGAAGCCGCCGAAGATGTTGACCGAGGCCAGGGTCACGGCGACGAAGCCCATGATTTCGCTGAAGCCAAGGTCGGCCGGCCCCGCGGCAATCAGGGCACCGACGATGATCACCGAGGAGATCGCGTTGGTCACCGCCATCAGCGGCGAGTGCAGCGCCGGAGTCACCCGCCAGACCACGTGGTAGCCGACGAAGACCGCCAGCACGAAGACCGTGAGGCCGATGACCAGCGGCGACTCGCCGACGTGCTGCACCTGCTCGCCGGCGATGCGGAAGGCCTCGCTGCCGTGCTGCTGCAGGTCGTCGGCAAGCGTCTGCGCGCGCTCGGCAAGCTCTCTCGCCTGCTGCGAGAACTCCTGTGGCGTCATGACTTGGCGTCCCCCTCACCCACACTTTCAGGGTCCCCCCTGCTATCCGAAGCGGGCTTGTCCGCGACAGCGGCCTTATCTGCGTCGGCCAGGGCCGGATGGACCACGGCGCCGTCGCGGGTGATGCAGGTGCCCTTGATGATCTCGTCGTCCCAGTCGATGGCCAGCGCCTTCTTCTCCTTGTCGATCATCAGGGCCAGGAAGTTGAAGAGGTTGCGGGCGTAGAGCTGGCTGGCGTCGGTCGCCAGGCGGCTCGGCACGTTCAGGTGGCCGACGATGCTGACGTCGTGCTTGGTGACCACCTTGCCCGGCTGCGACAGCTCGCAGTTGCCGCCGGTCTCGACCGCGAGATCGACGATCACCGAGCCCGGCTTCATCGATTTGACCATCTCGGCACTGACCAGCTTGGGTGCCGGACGGCCGGGGATCAGCGCCGTGGTGATGATGATGTCCTGCTTCGGCACCGTCTCGGCGATCAGCGCCGCCTGTTTCTTCTGGTACTCGGCGCTCATCTCCTTGGCGTAGCCGCCGGCCGTCTCGGCCTGCTTGAACTCCTCGTCCTCGACGGCGACGAAGGTGGCGCCCAGGCTTTCGACCTGCTCCTTGACGGCCGGCCGCACGTCGGTCGCCGAGACCACGGCGCCGAGGCGGCGCGCGGTGGCGATCGCCTGCAACCCGGCGACGCCGGCGCCCATGACCAGGACGCGGGCCGGCTGCACCGTGCCGGCGGCGGTCATCATCATGGGGAAGGCACGGCCGAAGACCGCGGCGGCGTCGAGCACCGCCTTGTAGCCGGCCAGGTTGGCCTGGCTGGACAGCACGTCCATCGACTGGGCGCGGGTGATGCGCGGCATGAGGTCCATGGCGAAGCCGGTGACGCCGGCCTTGGCCACGGCCACCACCTCGTCGCGCGCCCGGAAGGGATCGAAAATCGCCACCAGCAGCGCGCCGCGGGGGATCAGGCCGAGCTCGTCGGTCTTGTCGCCGGCCATCTCGCCGATCAGGGGCCGCTGCACCTTGAGCACCGCCTCGGCGCCGGCGAGCGCCGTCTTGGCGTCCTTGGCGATGGTCGCGCCGGCCTCCTTGTAGGCCTGGTCGATCAGGCTGGCGCCCTCGCCGGCGCCCTTCTCGACCACGACCTCGCAGCCCAGCGCGACGAGCTTCTTCACCGTCTCGGGCGAGGCCGCGACCCGCGCCTCGTCGGGACGCCGCTCCTTAGGGATGGCGATCTTCATCTGACCGAGTGCCCCCCGCTACTACCCCATTGCCGACTCTGGTTCCGACGGAGCCTGTCCCACCCCGGCGTCCAGCAAGCCGCTGGTTCGTGGGCACTTTAATGCAGTCTGCGCCGCCGCAACGCAAGGGCCTAGGGAGAAATCCGCCGACAGACGGGATCAATCAAAGGCTTCAACCGCCCGGCAGCGCCAGGGGCGCGCCGTGGCCGGATCACCAGCCGACACACGCATCAGACAACCTGACGCGCGGGCCGAGTAACCGGACCTACGGCAGACGCATTTATATATGATAATTGAATAGCTCTTAAGTCTAGATAAAATGAATCTATATTTGCATACAAACCGCACGGTCGGCCGTATCACATTGATTTCAAGATCCTAGGCCCGGCGTAGGACTTTTTTACTAAAACTCAATCTCTCTTGCTTAGCGTCCGCCGCCACTCCGGCAGGGCACCGGAGCCTTTGACGACAAGGTGGTGTCGCTGACGGCCGAACAATCCTCCGCACTAGGGAGCACACCACGCATGAAAGAGACCTTCTCCCGGACGCTGGCCGCGTCCCTGTTCGCGCTGGCGCTCGCCGCCAGCGGCGCCTCCAGCGAAGCCCGGGCCGAGCCGGGCGTGTCCGCCGACAGCATCCTCTTCGGCCAGGCCGCGGCCCTCGACGGGCCGGCCAGCGCGCTCGGCATCGGCATGCGCGAGGGCATCCTCGCCGCCTTCGAGGAGGCCAACCGCAATGGCGGCGTGTCCGGCCGCCGGCTCGAGCTGAAGAGCTATGACGACGGCTACGAGCCGGAGCGCTCGATCGCCGAGACCACCAGGCTGATCCAGCAGGATCAGGTCTTCGCGCTGATCGGGCCGGTCGGCACGCCGACCGCCCAGGCGGCGCAGCCGATCGCCACCGGGGCCGGCGTGCCCTTCATCGGACCCTTCACCGGCGCCGGCTTCCTGCGCGCGCCCGAGCTGACCAACGTGATCAACGTGCGGGCCAGCTACGGCCAGGAAACCGAGGCCTGGATCAAGCACCTGACCGAGGACCTGGGCTACGACCGCATCGCCATTCTCTATCAGGACGACTCCTTCGGCCGCGTCGGCCTGGAGGGCGTGCAGAAGGCAATGGACAAGCGCGGCCTGTCGCTGGCCGCGGAAGGCAACTTCAAGCGCAACACCACGGCGGTGAAGTCGGCGCTGCTGGAGATCCGCAAGGCCAACCCGCAGGCCGTCGTCATGGTCGGACCCTACAAGCCGATCGCCGAGTTCATCAAGCTGGCCCGCCAGGTCAAGATGGATGCGACCTTCGTCAACATCTCCTTCGTCGGCTCCGACGCCCTGGCCAAGGAGCTCGGCCCCGACGGCGCCGGCGTGGTGGTGACCCAGGTCGTGCCCTTGCCCTGGGACAGCTCGATCCCGCTGGTCGCGCAGTACCAGCAGGCCCTGAAGGCGAGCAACCCCAGCGCCCAGCCGGGCTTCGTCTCGCTCGAAGGCTACATGGTCGGCCGCATCGCCATCATGGCGATGGAGAAGATCCAAGGCGAGATCACCCGCGAGAAGCTGATCCAGACGATTGCCGCCACCGGCACCTTCGATCTGGGCGGCGTGACCCTGACCTACGGCCCCGGCGACAACCAGGGCTCGGACAACGTGTTCCTGACCGTGATCCAGCCCGACGGCAGCTTCAAGGCCGTCGAGCGGCTCGGCGGCACGAGCTGAGACTGCTGGCGTGGGGACGGCCATGGCGCCGTCCCCACGCTTCCTTCGGCAGTTCGCGTCGACCTCGTTTTTCCGCAGACAGCTATAGAACAAGAGCGTTGGCCATGGCGACCAAACGACTGATTAGCAAACTCCGTGCCCGCAAGGCGGACGCGTCCGCCGCCGGCAAGCCTGCCACGAACCAAGCCCGGACGAACAATCCCCGGAAGAGCAAGCCCCTCACAGACACACCCCTCTCAGACACGCCCAGGGCAGAAAAAGGTCCAGCCGATACGGATTCGATCGACAGGACCGCAACCGACAAGCCCGGCGCGGGTGAACCGACCACCGCCCGGATGGGCCGCTTCGGCATCAAGGCACGCCTGATGCTCGCCTTCAGCGTGGTCGCCTCGCTCACGGTTGTGGCGAGCGCCGTGGCCTGGATCTCCTACACCAACATCGCCGCGAGTTTCTCTGCCGTCACCGTGCAGAGCGTCCCGGCCATGAGCAGCGCGCTCAACCTGGCCGCGGAGAGCGCCGCACTGTCCGCTGCGGCGCCCGCCCTGGCGGCGGCCGACAGCGACCAAGCGCGCGCGGCTCACATGGCCAGCCTGCAAGCGCGCATCGAGACTCTGGAAGGCGCCATCGAGAGCCTCGCGCAGACCACCCTCGACAACGCCGCGGTCGACGGGATCAAAGCGCTCGAAGTGCAGATGGTGGCAAACTTGCGCACGCTCGACGGCGTGGTCGCCGAGCGACTGCAGCGCAAGACAAACCGCGAGGCCGCCGCCGCCGAGATCGCCCGGCTGCACGCCGAAATCCTGGCCCAGCTCGTGCCGCTGGTCGATGACGCCAATTTCGAGCTGGTCATCGTCAGCGAAACCACTACGACCGAGGTCAGCGAGACCCTGCAGCGCCTGCTGAACGAGGGCGTCAACAACCTGCGGCGCATCCTCGAGGTCAACGCCCAGACTAACCTCGCGGTCGGCATTCTGACCGAGGCAACCAGCGTGACGTCCAGCGAGCTGCTGACGCCGGTCAAGGAACGCTTCACCGCCGCGGCCCAGGCACTGGAGGAGAGCCTGGCCGAGCTGCCGGAGGGCGAGAGCTTCAAGCAGCTGCGCGACCTGGCGACCCTGCTGCTCGACTTCGGAAAGAGCGACAACAGCGTCTTCGAGATGCGCCGGCGCCAGCTTGCCGGGGCCAACCTGAGCGAGCAGATGCAGGCCACCGCGGCAGAGCTGCTCAGGCTGCACCAGGAGTTTCTCATCGTCGCCGTGCCGATGATCGACGACATCAACTTCGACCTGGTGATCGAGGGCGAGGGCGCGGTCGAGCGCAACGCCGAGCTGATCCAGGGACTGGTCAACGACGGCGTCGGCCGCGTGCGCGGCATGGTCGAGGCGCTGGCAGAGGTCAACCTGATCGCCGGCCTGCTGTCACAGGGCGCCAACGCGCTGGAGTCCGCCTTCATCCAGCCGCTGAAGGAACGCTACACCGCCTCCGCCGAGCGCCTCGCGGCCAGCCTGGCGGCGATCCCGGACGACGACTCGACTGCCGAGCTGAAGCCGGCCGCCCAGACGCTCGCCGCCTATGGCGAGGGCGACAACAGCATCTTCGCGCAGCGCACGGACGAGCTGGCGGTGCTGGCCAAGGGGCAGAGCATCCTGGCCGAAAATCTGACCATGGCCGGCAAGCTGAGCGAGCTGGTGGCCGGCATGGTGTCGACCTCGGACAACGAGATGAGCGACGCCACGGCCGGCGTGACCAGCGCCATCGTACAGGGCAAGACCTGGCTGCTGATCATCACGGGTGCGAGCCTGCTGACCGCGCTGGCGATCGCCGTGCTCTACGTCGGGCGCAACCTGGTCGGACGCCTGACCGGCCTGGCGCGGGTCATGGACGAGCTCGCCAACGGCAACCTCAAGGTCGAGATACCGAGCGGCGGCAGCGACGAGATCACCGGCATGGCCAACACGCTGTTCGTGTTCCGCAGCGGTCTGCTGGAGGTCGAGGCGGCACGCGAGCGCACCGAGGAAGAGCGCCGCAAGGCTGCCGAGCAGCGCCGTGA
>JBHJOF010000165.1:0-2769 GCA_050330055.1 Kiloniellales bacterium | reverse complement strand
CCCGGGCGATCACGCCGCGCTTCAGCAGGGCCGCTGCCACTGCCGGGCCGACCTTGGCGGCAGGATCGAAGAAGCGGCGCTCCGCCTTGTCCTCGACCAGCTCGACGGCACAGAGCAGGCCCTCGCCGCGCATCTCGCCGACCTTTGGATGCTTGGCCAGGGCATCGCGCATCGCGCCGTTCAGATAGGCGCCGACTTCGCCGGCGTTGGCGACCAGACCCAGCTCGTCGATCAGCGTCAGGTTGGCGACGCCGGCGGCGGCGCAGATCGGGTGCGCCGAGTAGGTCCAGCCGTGGCCGATGGCGCCGGTCTCGTCGGTGCCGCGCATCAGCACCTGCCACAGCTTGTCGGAGATGATCGAGCCGGACAGCGGCGCATAGGCCGAGGTCAGGCCCTTGGCGATGGTGATGATGTCGGGCTCGATGCCGTAGTGGTCCGAGCCGAACATCGAGCCGAGCCGACCGAAGCCGGTCACCACCTCGTCGGCGATCAGCAGCACGTCGTACTTGCGCAGCACCGCCTGGATCGCCGGCCAATAGCCCTTGGGCGGCGGCACGACGCCGCCGGTGCCGAGCACCGGCTCGCCGATGAACGCGGCCACCGTCTCGGGCCCCTCCTTGAGGATCAGCTCTTCGAGCCTGGCGGCACAGAAGGCGGAGAAGTCTTCCTCCGTGAGCGACAGGTCGGCGCGGCGGAAGTAGTAGGGAGCCTCGCTGTGGATCACCTGCGGCAGCGGCAGGTCGAACTTCTTGTGGAACAGCTCGAGCCCGGTCAGCGATCCGGTCATCAGACCGGAGCCGTGATAGCCGCGCCAGCGCGAGATGATCTTCTTCTTCTCGGGCCGGCCCAGGATGTTGTTGGCGTACCAGACCAGCTTGATGTTGGTCTCGTTGGCGTCGGAGCCGGAGAGGCCGAAGTAGACCTTGCTCATATTCTGCGGCGCGCGCTCGAGGATCATCTTGGCGAGCGTGATCGAGGCTTCCGTGCCGTGCCCGACGTAGGCGTGATAATAGGCCAGCTTGCGCGCCTGCTCGGCGATCGCCTCGGCGATCTCCAGGCGGCCATAGCCGACGTTGACGCAGTAGAGCCCGGCGAAGGCGTCGAGCAGGCGGTTGCCGTCGCGGTCCTCGATGAAGACGCCCTTGCCGCCGGTGACGATGCGGTTGGGCGCTTCGCCGCGGGCGAACTGTCCGAGGTGGGTCGAGGGATGAAAGAAGCTCTCGCGGTCCCAGGCATCGAGCTGGTCGTTCATCAGCATGATGGAATCCTTGTATCCAGGGGGCTAGCGGATGATCGGGGTCTGCGGGGTCTTGGTCAGCATCTCGGGGCCGCTCTCGGTCAGGAGCACGCTGTTCGAGACGAAGTAGTCGCCGCGGCCCGTGTTCATCAGCCACGACAGGATGTGGAAGCTCATGCCGGCCTGGATCTCCAGGTCGGAATCGTGGCGCAGGCCGGTCACCTTGTTGCCGCCGGTCCAGGACGGCGGGAAGCCGATGCCGACCAGATAGCCGCAGTGGTGCCGGCGGTAGTGCGCCAGGCCGGCGTCGTCGACCACGCTCTGCCAGGCGGCGTAGACCTCGCGCGCCAGGGCGCCGGGCCTGAGCGCACCCAGCACCGCGTCGAAGGCGGCGAGGCAGACCTCGGCCATGGCCATCGAGTCTTTCGGCGCCTCGCCCAGCCAGACCAGGCGGCCGAGCGGCGCGTGATAGCGGGCATAGCAGCCCGACAGCTCGACGAAGACCGCCTCGCCGGGCCGGTAGCGGCCGCCGCCCCAGGTGGTGTGCTCCTCGCCCAGGCGACTCTGCGGCCGGATGAAGGGGCCGAAGCCGGGCAGGATACCGCCCGCCGTGATCATGGCAGCGACGCAGGCGGCCGCCACCTCGGCCTCGCTGGCCTCGGCGCGGATCGCCTCGATGGCGGCGAGCGCGGCGGCGTCGGTGATCTCGGCCGCGCGGCGCATCAGGCTCTGCTCCTCGGGGCTCTTGATCAGGCGCTGGCTGTCGACCAGGCCGCCGATGTCGACCCACTCGGCCCTCGGCAGGCCGGCCATCAGCGCGGTGGCGAGACCATGCGGCAGACCGGCCGACCAGGCCTCGTAGCCGATGCGCAGCTTGCCGCTGACCTGCGCGTCGACTGCCTGCACCGTGGCCTCTGCGGCGACGGCCAGACGCGATTGCGCCGCGCCGCGGTCGGCCAGCAGACGGATCGCCACGTCGGCCGGCGTCTCCTGGTCGCCGTGCCCCTCGAAGATGGCGTTCTGCACCTGGTTGGCGACGGTGACGCGCTCCATGGCGCGGGTGATCAGCACCATGCTGTCGTCCGGCGGCACGATCAGGACGTGCGGCGCGAAGTAGCCCCAGTGATCGAGGCCGGTCAGGTAGTAGATGGTCTCCGGCGTCGACAGCAGGCAGAGGTCGAGCCTGCGCTCGGCCATGGCCGCGCGCAGGGCCGCCAGCCGGCGGTCGAGTTCCGCCTTGGAGAAGGGCGAGCCGATCAGCGGCCCCTCCGTTTGCCCATGCGCGGCCTGCATGTCCTTCACGTGCAACATGGCTGCCAGTCCGTCCGCCCTATCCATCGCGCTCCTCATCCTTCGACAGGCTCAGGATGAGGTAGGTGCGACAGGCATCGCCGAGCGTAGCTCGGCGCCTCATGCTGAGCCTGTCGAAGCATGAGGGTTTGCTGCGCTTGCTCTTGCCTACGCCGCGTCGAGGCAGACGTACTTCACGTCCATGAATTCCTCCATGCCCAGGCGCCCGCCTTCGCGGCCCA
>JBHJOF010000164.1:0-16183 GCA_050330055.1 Kiloniellales bacterium | reverse complement strand
CGTTGAGAAGCAGCCCCGACAGCACCGCGGAGATCGGAGTGGGACCCTCGGCATGCGCGTCGGGCAGCCATGCGTGCAGCGGCGCCAGGCCCACCTTGGTGCCGTAGCCCAACAGCAGGAAGACGAAGGCGACGTTGAGCAGCGCCGGATCGAAGGCCGCTACGCGCTCCATCAGCACGGTCCAGACCATGGCGTCGAGCCCCTCGCCGACCACGGGGCGCGCGGCCATGTAGACGAGGATGGTGCCGAACAGCGCCAGCGCGATGCCGACGCTGCCCAGGATGAAGTACTTCCAGGCGGCTTCGAGCGCCTCGTGGGTCCGGTAGATGCCGACCATGAGCACTGTGGTGAGCGTCGCCAGCTCGATCGCCACCCACATGAGGCCGATATTGTTGGCCACCAGCGCCAGATTCATGGCGAACATCAGAATCTGGTACATGGCGTGGTAGAAGCGCAGGTGCATCGGCGTCAGGCGGCCGGTCTCCAGCTCGTGCGCGATGTAGCTGGCGCTGAAGACGCTGGTGGTGAAGCCGACGAAGGTATTGAGGACGATAAAGACGATGTTGAGGTCATCGACCAGCAGGTACTGGCCCGGCTCGGGCCGCTCGACGAAGAACAGCGAGGCAGCCGCGAGGAAGGTCAGGAGCGCGGCCAGCACGTTCAGGCGCGCGGACAGCCGATACCCCGGCAGGAGCGCGAGCAGCGCTGCGGCGACGATCGGGACCAGCAGCACCGCTGTCACGGAATCGAGAGCGAGCGCGGTCATCGCCGCTCTCCCCGGAAGCGGTCGAGCGCGTGGATGTCGACCGTGTCGAAGCGCTCGCGGATGCGGAACAGGAAGATGCCGATGACGATGAAGGCGATCAGGATGGAGAAGGCCACGCTGATCTCGACCACCAGCGGCATGCCCTTGGCGCCCGTGGCGGCGAGCACCAGGCCGTTCTCCAGCGACATGAAGCCCACCACCTGGCTGACCGCGTTACGCCGCGTCACCATCATCAGCAGGCCGAGCAGCACGACCGACAGGGCGAAGGCGAGGTCCTCTCGGGCCAGCGGGTCGGCCTCGGCGGTAACCCGCAGCATCACCACCATGGAAAGCGCAACCAGCGCCATGCCGGCGATCATGGTGAGGCCGATGCCGACGACGGTTTCGATCTCCCGGTGGATGCCCAGGCGCTGGATGATCCGGTGCAGCACCAGCGGGATAACCAGGGCCTTGAAGACCAAGGCGATGGCCGCCGTCACGTAGAGATGTGCCGCATCCTGCACGAAGGCCTGCCAGGCGACCGAGAGCGCCAGCACGAAGGCGTGCAGTGCGAAGATGTTGAGCAGCGCATAGAGGCGGTCCTGGTACAGCAGCATGAAGCTCACCAGCACCAGCCCGCCGGCCAGAAGATGCGCGATATCGAAGACGAGGCTGCCCATCTAGAGGCTCCGTGAAACGAACAGCAGCAGCGTGCCGAGAAAGCCGAGCATGAGCGCCGCGCCGAGGAACTCGGGCACGCGGAAGACCCGCATCTTGGCGACCGCGGTCTCGAAGAGCGCCAGCAGGAAGCCGGCCGCGGCGAGCTTGACCAGGTAGGTCAGCGCGCCGACGGCGTAGGCCTGCGGCCCGCCATCGGACACCGCCAGGCCCCAGGGCATGAAGACGCAGGCGATCAGCGAGACGTAGAGCAGCAGCTTGAGCGAGGCCGCGAACTCGATCATCGCCAGGTGGCGCCCGGAGTACTCCAGAACCATGGCCTCGTGCACCATGGTGAGCTCCAGGTGGGTTGCCGGGTTGTCGACCGGGATGCGGGCGTTCTCGGCGATTGCCACCATGATGAGGGCGATCAGCGCGAGGCCGAGCGAGACGCGCAGGCCGACCTCGGGTGAGGCCATGTAGCTGGCGACCGTCGAGAGCTGGGTCGAGCCGGCGACCAGCGCCAGGGTGAAGACGATGAGCAGCATCGCGGGCTCGGCCAGCGAGGCGATCATGACCTCGCGGCTCGAGCCAATGCCGCCGAAGGAGGTGCCGACGTCCATGCCGGCCAGCGCCAGGAAGAAGCGCGCGCTCGCCAGGAGCGCGATCAGGGCGATGAGATCGGCCGTCCAGCTGAACATCAGGCCGGCGGCAAAGGTGGGCACCAGGGCGGCGGCAACCCAGGTGGCGGCGAAGATCAGGTAGGGCGTTACGCGGAACAGCCAGGAGGCGTTCTCGGCCAGCACCACCTCCTTGCGCAGCAGCCGCAGCAGGTCGCGATAGGGCTGCAGCAGCGAGGCACCGCGCCGTCGCAGCAGCCGCGCCTTCACCTTGCGCACGAAGCCGGTCAGGAGCGGCGCCAGGACCAGCACCAGCGCCATCTGGGCGCCCTGCACCAGGAGGTCGAGCATCACGGCCATGTAGCGAGCACCAGCAACAGCGCGACCAGGGCCAGGAAGACAAGACTGAGGTAGCGCCGGATGGTCAGGAACTGCAGGTGGTTGAGGCGATCCGCGGCAAAGCCGACGGCGCCGGCGAGCGGCGCATAGAGGAAGTCCCAGATCAGGTCCCGCAACTCGACGTGCAGGCGCGCCGGCCGATTGTCGCCGGGTGGCGGCATCTCGACCTGCTCGCGCGCGCGGAACACCAGGGTGCCGAAGACGCGGCGGATCGGCTGCGCGAAGCTGCCTGCCGTGTACTGGGTGATCGGGCTCGGGTCCGGTGCGCCGCAGTCCCAGGCCGGCGCGCGGCGCAGGGCGTGAGAGCCGAAGCGATGGATGGCCCAGGCGGCGAGCAGGGCCGACAGGGCGATGAAGGCAAAGACCAGCGCGCCGTTGTAGGAGCTGCGGCTTTCGGCGATCGGCACGATGGAGAGCCAGGGCACGCCGAGCTGGACCGGCATGCGGTCGCCCAGGAGCGCCAGGGTCACGGGCGCCAGCCCATCCACGACCAGGCCCGGCAGAACCCCCGCGACCAGGCAGAGCCCGGCGAAGAGCAACATGGCGGCCAGCGACAGGCGGTCCACCTCCTGCGCCCGCTCCGCCGCGGCCGTCCGCGGCCGCCCCAGGAAGGTGACGCCGAAGGCCTTGACGAAGCAGGCGGCGGCGAGCGCCGCCGACAGAGCGAGCAGCGCGCCGACCGCCGGCACCATGATCTTGAGGCCCCATTGCGGCAGCTCCGGGCTCTGCAGGATCGCCTGGAAGGTCAGCCACTCCGAGACGAAGCCGTTCAGGGGCGGCAGCGCCGAGATGGCGACGCAGCCGACCAGGAAGGCGAAGCTGGTCGTGGGCATGCGGTGGATCAGGCCGCCCAGCCGCTCCATGTCGCGCTCGCCGGTCGCGGTCAGGACGGCCCCGGCGCCGAAGAACAGCAGGCTCTTGAAGAGGGAGTGGTTGAGCACGTGAAACAGCGCCGCCGTCAGGGCGAGCGCGGCGGCCCAGCCCATGCCGTTGGCCTGGAACGCCAGCGCCAGCCCGAGGCCGATGTAGATGATGCCGATGTTCTCGACCGTGTGATAGGCGAGCAGGCGCTTGAGATCGTGCTGCATCAGGGCGTAGAGCACGCCCAGCACGGCGGTGACGCCGCCCAGCGCCAGGACGATCATGCTGGCCCACCAGCTGGGCTCGCCCAAGAGATCGAAGACGATGCGCACGAAGCCGTAGACGGCGACCTTGGTCATGACACCGCTCATCAAGGCGGAGACGTGGCTCGGCGCGGCCGGGTGCGCGAGCGGCAGCCAGACGTGCAGCGGCGCCAGGCCGGCCTTCGAGCCGGCCCCCAGCAGGACCAGGGCCAGCACGAGTGCGGAGATAGCGGGCGCAGGCTCGGCGGCACGCATCGCGGCGAAGCCGTAGGCGCCGTCCGGCCCGGCGAGCAGGCCGAAGGCGAGCAGCAGGGCGAGCGTGCCGAAGCTCGCCATGACCAGATAGATGTAGCCGGCGCGCAGGTTGTCGCGCTCCTGGTGGTGCGCCACGACCAGCGCCCAGGAGGCGAGCGACATGAACTCCCACGACAGGAGGAAGGTGAAGGCGTCGTCCGCCAGCACCACCAGGTTCATGCCGGCCAGAAAGGCCGCGAAGAACGGGAGGACCCGCTGCGGCGCCGGCTCGTGGCGGCCGTAGCCGAGCCCGTAGAGACTGGCCGCAGCACCGCCCAGGTTGACCACCACCAGGAAGAACGCGGCTAGCGCATCCAAGCGGAAATGGGCGCCGAGCCAGGGCAGCCCGAGCGGCAGGGCCAGGGCCGAAGCGGCGGCGCCATCGCCGACCAGCTGTGCGCCGGCGGCGACCAGGGCCAAGCCGGAGGCGACCAGGGCCAAGCCGGAGGCGGCCAGGCTCGCACCGTAGGTCGCCCGGTAGAACGCGGGCCGGCGCCCGAGCGCAACGGACAGCACCGCCACGCCGAGCAAGGCCGCACTACACCAGAGGACGACGGCGACCGGCATCGCGACCATCCTCTCATGCCGCCCGCGGAGGCATGGCGCCGTCGCTCTCCGGCGCGGCCTTCAGGCGGACCCCGCGCCCGCCGTCCGGGCTGGCCGCCCCCTCGCCGATCAGCTCGATGCCGGCGGATTCCAGCGCGGAGATCAGCTTCATCAGGGAATCCACGTTGCCGCGAATCACGCCGTCGCTGGCCTCCATGCGTTGGATGGTCGGCACCGAGAGGCCCGAAAGCTCGGCCAGCTGGCGCTGGTCGACGCCGAGCAGGGCCCGGGCGGCCCGCAACTGGGCAGCGGTCAGCATGTTTCAGACATCATAACTTGACGACAACACATCAAGATGACTATTTATGACAGCTATAGAAGTGTTTCAAGCGTGATTATTGATGTCTGAACCATTAGGAGGCGGCATCTTAGGCAGGGCCGGCTTGAGGTCTGCGATCGGACCAGAGTCGGGGCTGTAGCTGTGCCGGGACCAGAGCTCTACGCGCGCTATCACCGGCTGATCCATGAGTTCGTGCGATCGGTCGAGCCGGGGACCGATTGGCAGACGGCGCTTGGCGCGCAGATCGACCGGTTCGAGGCCGACGCCAGCGCCCTCGACCCGGAGAGCGCCCGCACCCTCCGCGAGGAGCTGTGCGCGCAGCTCGAGCATGAGGCACTCCACAGCGCGCGGCCGCTGACCAGTGAGATACTCTTTGCCGCCGTCAAGCGGCTCGAGTTGGGCGGTTGGGCCGCTCCCGGGCGAAGCTGAGTCGCAGGGCGCCCAATGATCACCCTTCATCGACAGGCCACTGACTACGGCGAGATCACGATTCTGCGCAGCCGCGACAGCGGCTCCTATCTCTATTGCCAGGACGGGAGCTATCAGAGTGAAGCAGATTCCCGTGGCGTTAGCCTTGCGTCATACGTCCATGCGATACATGGCCTCGTCACGCAATACGGAGCCAAGGATGTATTGATCATCGGATGCGCCGGAGGAACCCTCGCGACGATGCTCACATTTAGTGGCGCGCGCGTGTGCGTCGTTGACGTCAACCCCGCTTCGATCGTCTTTGCCAGGAGATACTTCTCGCTACCCGACTCTGTCCCATTCCATTTGAGCGACGGCCAAACGTTCCTGAGAGAAACAAGCATGGCATTCGACGCCATCGTTGTTGACGCCTACGTAGGCAGTGAGATACCCGCCCATTTCCGATCACAGGCGTTTTTCAAGACGGCACTGAGGCGCCTAGCGGCAAACGGCCTGGTGCTGTTCAATGTGCACCTCGCCGATGACTTGGATCAGGCTGCGGATGCCGTCGGAACGGAGATGATGCTTGCTGGCCTGCGCACGCAAATTCTCGACACCCCAGGCGCCGTACTCCGCAATGCGATCGTCCTTGGCGGCGCCATTGCGACGCTCCGGAAGCCTGGTGTCGAGATGCCGCCGGAGTCTTCAGCGACAGAGATCGCGGAAGAACTGGACCGGATGAGATTCCGGCCGTGTCGGTGCTTGCCGGCGGAATCCAGATAGCAGGCGCGAATCCTTTGGCCGAAAAGGGCCGACCCCTGTTCGCTTGCCGCCAAAGGCAACATTAAAAGCCGTTAAGTTCATTGTACTAGCGAGGCTTTTCGGTGCTCGCGGTTGCGGGCGCGGGCAGCCGGTTAGGCCGGACAATGCTTAGCTGGCATAACGGCTCGGAAACCATTGAGAATTGTGCTCCCCGCAGTGCCGGCAGATGGAACGCCGGCGACACCGAGTCTACTTCATCCGAGTCACCGCAGAACGCGCCCACGCCGAGATAATCTCGGCGACCACGACAAGCGCAACTATGGAAATGAGAATCGCCGCCACCTTTTGGCTCTCGAGCTGTTGGACGTAGCGTTGGAGATACCAGCCCATGCCCCCGGCGCCAAAGAAGCCCACGACCGTGGCGGCCCGGAAGGCGACGTCCCAGGTATAGATCGCGATTCCGGCCCAGGCGACGCGCACCTGAGGGAGCACGGCGTAGACGAATACCTGGAGCGGCGAAGCGCCGGTGGCGGATATCGCCTCGACAGGCCCCTTGTCGATGGCCTCGATCTCCTCGGCGAAGAGCTTGCCGGCGAAGCCGATGCAGAACAGCGTGAGAGCCAGGACGCCCGGCAGCATACCAAAGCCAAGGATGGTGACGAAAAGGATCGTCCAGATCATCTCGTGTACCGCCCGGCAGCCCATGATGGACAGCCGCCCGAACGGATAGATCAGCTTGTGCGGCGTGACGTTGAACGAGGCAAACCAAGCCAAGGGGATGGCCAAAAGGACGCCGAAGAGTGCCCCGAGATAGGCCATCTGAATGGTCTCGAGCACCGATTCCAGGTAGTTGCTATCGCTCAGCAGGTCGAGGTCCGGCGGATAGTAACGATCGGCCAGGAGGTTGCCCAGGCGCGACAGAAGGAAGGCCAGGCGCTCTATTCGGACGTCCAGGAAGACCAGAGAGTAGCCGAGAAAGGTCAGCACGCCGAGCAGCACGGTGAAGCGGATCAGCGACTGGGGATACTTGAAGCGACTCCAGGTTACGGATGGACGATCGCTTGCCGCCGCCGTGAGCTGTGGCGGCTTTTCCGTTCGCGTACTTGCCTGCATCCTCATGGCTCTAGGTCACAGCCTTGCGGGCGCGATGCGAGAAGACCTCGCCCGCGGCGATGAGCACGAGAATCGCGAGTATCACTGTCGTCACCCCGGCATAGTTGTACATGACCATCTGACGATGGAACGTCAGGCCCAGCCCGCCGGCGCCGACCAGGCCCATGATGGCGGAGCGGCGAATGTTGATATCCCACTCGAAGACGATGGTACCAAGGATCACCGGCAGCACCTGGGGCACGATGCCGTAGTACATGACCTGGAAGTTGTTGCCTCCCACCGCGCGGATCGCCTCGACAGGCCGATGGTCGATGTTCTCGATCGCCTCCGCCGAGATCTTGGAGATGAAGCCCACCGAGCGGCAGGCGAGCGCCAGTATTCCCGGAAGCGAGCCGAGGCCGACGGCGGAGACGAAGATCAGGGCCCACACGATCTCGTGCGTCGACCGGCTGAGCGTCATGAGAAAGCGGCCGAGCGGATAGACGACGAACTTGCTCGGCGTCACATTGATCGCACCGAACCACGCCACCGGCAGGGATATGACGCAGCCCAGCAGCGTGCCGAGGCAGGCCATCATGAAGGTCTCGAGCATCGGCACCAGCAGGTGGGGGATCAGCGACCAGTCGATCGCCAGGAAGCGCCCGACGGATCGCATGACGTCGGCAAAGGAGCCGAGGCGATGCCAATCGGTATCTGCGATGATCGTGGCCTCGACGCTCCAGGCGACAACGAGCAAGAGGCCGATCGCGAGCGCTCCTCTCGCCAGCCGGTGACGGCGGCGTCCGGCCATCAGCGCGTCGGCCATGGCGGCTCGACTTGTCGCCGATCCTGGTTGGAGTTCTGTAGCTGTCACGCTCAGAGCACTTCCATCGCATAGATCTCTTCGAGCGTTCGCCGGTTCATCTGCTCGGTCGGCCCGTCAAACTTCTTCACGCCGTCCTGGAGTCCGATGACCTTGTTGCAGAACTCCGTCGCCAACTGGACGTCGTGGATATTGCAGAGCACCGGGACGTCAAACTCCGTCGCCACCTCCTTGATCAGGCTCATGACCTCCCGCGAGATCTTCGGATCGAGGCTCGACGTGGGCTCGTCGACGAGCAGCAGCTTGGGGTCCTGCATCAATGCCCGCGCGATGCCGACGCGCTGCCGCTGTCCGCCGCTCAGCTCGTCGGCACGCTTGTCCAGGTGATCGATCAGCCCGACGCGATCGAGGAGCGCGAGGGCACGGTCGATGTCGCTCCGCGGGAAGATGCGGAAGAGAGACCTGGTGTTGCCGACATAGCCAAGGCGCCCCGAAAGCACGTTGTCGATGACCGACATGCGGTTCACCAGGTTGAACTCCTGAAAGATCATGCCGATGTTGCGCCGCAGTTGCCTGAGCGCACGCTGCGACAGCCTGGTCACTTCCTGACCATAGAGTGAGATACTTCCGGAGGTCGGCTCTACCAGCCGATTGATGCAGCGGATCAGGCTCGACTTCCCTGCCCCGCTGGGACCGATAATTGCAGCGAAATCCTTTGCCGAGACCGTGAAGGATACGCCCTTCAGGATCTCCGGCCCGCCGGAGGCGTAGCGGAGCCTGAGATCGACCACCTCCAGAATCGCTTTTCCGCGGCCAGCCTGCATGTGATCTCCCCTTGCCATCGACACCGCTGCGTAGCCCGGGCGGAACGCCCGGGCCCACAGCTGCTAGCAGCCCGATGGCTACATCTCTTCCTTGGCCTTGCGAAGCTCGCGGATGATATCGTAGTCGGAATCCTGCATCTCGACGAACTTGTTGGCCTTCACGTTGTCCAGAAACTGCTTCGCTTCCGGGTGGTCCTGCAAGGTCAGGAAGGTATTTTTGATTGAGGCTTTCAGATCGTCACATAGCTTGCCCCGATAGGTGAAGGGATCTTGCGGCACGGGCGGTGACTGCCACAGTACGTTGAAGTCCTCCAGCTTTACGAAACCGCGCTCCACCACGTTGTCGAAGCGATGCGTGGCGACGAAGGCGGCGTCGACCTTGTTCTCGTGGACGGCGATGGTCGACTTGTCGTGCTCTCCGGTGTAGACAACCTTGCTGAAATAGTCCTCCAGTTCGGTGCCCACTTCCTTGCGGAACAGCACCCGCGGAATCAGGTTGCCCGAGGTGCTGGCCGGGTCGGTAAGCGCGATAGTGGTGCCCCTCAGCGACTCGACACTGTCAAACTGGGAGTCCTTCCGCGTGATGAGGGCCGCGCGGTAGCCTGGCCCCTCTTCCTGCAAATAGCCCGGCCGCTTCGCGTAGGTTGCGAAGACCTCGATACTCGGGTCCTTCTCGTGGGCCAGGACGTAGGAGTTCGGACCATGCACGCCGACATCGACCCAGCCGCCGATCATGGCCTCTACGACCGAGGCATAGGAGGTCGGCATGTAGAACTCGATCTTCTTGCCGGTGTTCTTCGAGAGCAGCTCGATGACCGGCTTATAGAGCGTGAGCTCCTGGATCGTCTCCTCGGTCGGGATGATCGAGAAGCGCAACGCCTCCGGGTTCTCGCACTCTGCCGCCTTGGCTGCCGAGGGCGCGCCGAGCACGCCTGCCGCCGCGAGCGCCAACGCGGCAAGAATGCCTGATGCCTTGCTCGGCAGGCCCGCCTGCTGTCGTCCCCTGAATCCTTTCATGGCTTGATCCTCCCTTGGCCACGTTGCAGTGGGTTGTAGTTCATTGCGCCCCTCGACCAGGGGCCACTCCACCTGATCCTGGTATCGGTCCAATCGCGCAGCCATCGCGTATCACGCTCCGCGAGCGAGCAGAAAATCCAGGATCTGCTCTCGCTTGCCGATGAAGTTGCGGCCGCGTTCGCCGCCGATCGCCTCCAGGACGATGCTCTGCCATTCGTCGCCGCCGATGCCGTGGCCGGCGGGGCTTACCGCTACGCCTAGCCGCACCAGGAAATCCTCCAGCCGATCGGCGCCCGCCTGGAGATCGTCTCCGAACACCTGCTGCAGCGCCGCGTCGCACTCCGGCCTCATGCCGATCGCGCTGCGCATCACCATGGGCAGGCTGAAGGAGCAGGCCAGCCCGTGCGGGACGTTGTAGCGCAGGGTAATCGGGTAGGAGATGGAATGGGCCAGGGTCGTCATCGTGTTGGAGAACGCCAGGCCGGCGAAGAGCGCGGCGCGAGCAACGCGTGCGCGCAGCGTCGAATCGTGCAGATCATCGACCAGCCGAGGCAGGAACCCGAGAAGCTCGCGCGCGGCAAAGACCGCATGGTTGGTCGACACCGGGTTGGCATTGATGTTCCAGATGCTCTCCAGGCTGTGCGAGAGCGCATCGAGGGCCGTAGTGACAGTGAGGCCGGCCGGCATGCCGAGCATGAGGTCGGGATCTATGATCGCGTCGGTCGGATAGAGGCAGTGGTGCGCCAGGGAGCGCTTGCGGCCGCTTTCCCGGTCCCACACGGTCGCCCAGCTGGTCACTTCGCTGCCGGTGCCGGCCGTGGTCGGCACCGCCACGATCGGGATGGCCGACAACGCCTCGCCGTCGATACGGCCTTCGAGATACCTCCGCACCGGCGCAAAGCCTCCGGCGCCGGCCGCTACGACCTTCGCGGCGTCGATGACCGAGCCGCCGCCCAGCGCCAGGATCGCGGCCGGCGCCTCATCGACAGCGGCAACGCGCTGGCAGGCGGCCTCGAGCAGCGGATAGTCTGGATTCGGCGCGATGCTGTCGATGGTGACGGCGGGCTGGCCGGCGCGGCGGGCGACGCGCTCAGCCAGATCGTGGAAAAGCGGCTCGTCGTAGGTGACCAGCGCGTAGCGCCGGCCGGCCAGTACGTCGGCCACCCCCTCGACCGCGCCGCAGCCGAAATGGACCTTCACCGGATTGACGTAGGTCCACACCTTGACAACCTCCCTGGGTGCACCGGCCGAGGACAGTCGGCGCCTTTTTCGTTGTCGCCATGCTCGCTCGTCCGGTACTATTGATCCAATGCAAAGTTTCGATTTCAGCTATATTAAAAATCGATGATATATACGCAGCTCCGATCGTTCCATGCCGTGGCGGCCGAGGGCGGGTTCACTGCAGCCTCCCGCGTCCTGCGTGTCGGCCAGCCGACGATCACCAGCCAGGTGCGGGCGCTCGAGCGCTACTTCGACGTCGAGCTGTTCCATCGCCGCGGCCGGTCCGTCGAGCTGACGTCGGCGGGCCGTGAGCTGTTCAAGATCACCCAACGCTTCCTGCTGCTGGAGGAGGAAGCCTGGGATCTGCTGAACGCCTTCGGCGGCTTTCATACCGGACACATGAAGGTCGGGGTAGTCGGTCCCTACCACGCGATCGAGATGCTGTCGGCCTTCAACGAGCGCTATCCCGGCATCAGGCTCAGCGTAAAGGTCGGCAACTCGCGTGACATGGTCGAACGGCTGCTGGACTACAGCGTCGACGTTGCGGTTCTGGCGCACGCCGAGGACGATCCCCGGATCTTCGCCATGCCCTACAGCCGCCACCCCGTGGTGGTCTTCGTCAACACCGATCACACCTGGGCCAAGCAGGGTCGCAATCGCATCCGCATTGCGGAGCTGGAGGGCCAGCGGATGGTGCTGCGCGAAGCCGGCTCCACCACCCGGCTTGCGGTCGAGGCCGCGCTGCGCAAGGCGGGTGTCACGGTCAATCCGGTCATGGAGATCGGCAGCCGGGAAGCCGTGTGGCTGGCGGTCGTCCGCGGCATCGGCATCGGCGCGGTCTCCGATATCGAGTTCATCCCTCATCCGGCATTGCATGTGCTCGAGGTGACAGACGCCGAGATCTTCACGACGGCGCACGTGGACTGTCTGACCGAGCGGAAGGATTCTCGTTTGATTCGAGAGTTTTTCGCAGTGGCGCAGGCCCTCAAGGCAGAGCGCAAGCTCGAGAAACGCCCTTTGCTGCTACGGCAAGAGTAATACCATATCCCGATACTCATGACCGGGCTCCCATGCTTCGAGACGCCGCTTGCGGGCCAAGGCCCGCTCCTGCGGGCACGCGGCTCCTCAGCATGAGGTGGTAGGTAGTTGATATAGAACGCCATTCCTCATCCTGAGGAGCGTTCGAAGAACGCGTCTCGCGCACGAAGTAGGCGGCCTTGGCCGCCAAGGATGGGCCATGAGTCTCTGGATTCGAGACGGCGTATAAGCCTTCGACAGAGTCTCGACGACGGTCGGTGCAATGGGCCCCGCCGCAACGGAGCCCGCCGGAAGAGAGGGCGGTTAGTGAAGTTGCCGCTGCGCCTCGTCGCTGCGCCAATAGCCGCTCAGCAGCATGAGGCGGACGGTGTGGCCGTCGCTGTCGCTTTCCGAGGTCTCGGCGGAATCCGCAATGCGGCGCAGCTCCTTGGTGCCGCCGAGCAAGCAGATGAGCGCTCCGGTGAGCTCGACCAGCGCCGCGCTCTCGCGCAGATGGCGCACTACGTAGCGCAGGTTGGCCAGCGCCCACTTGCGCGCACTGGCGCTGCCGAGAGCCATATGGGCCAGGTTGAGGGGATCGAGGTTGACCGCCTCGCCGATGCCGTCGGCGTTCAATCGGGCGGAATCCAATCCACGCGTCATGACGGTCCTGACTCGCCGACAACCTGCAACAACGGCTGGCCGTAAGGGAAACCCCGTCCGCGACTCAGCCTGACGGGCACAGCTCCGGCCGGTCCAGCTATGCGGGCTCCACATCCCTGGCCCGGCACCGGCGAACTCCAGTTTGACTATGCTCTCAGAACATATCATGATTATCGTAACAAATCATAAACGGGGCGGGTTCTGGTGGGCTCGGGGACGCCGCTTGGTGTCCGGAGGCGCAGGGAGACAGGGCTCGTTGCACAAGAAAACCCGAACTGGCGAACCCTGGCGCGTCGGCGTCCTGTTCTCCACGACCGGCTTCATGGCGGTCATAGAGGAGACGCAGCTGCGCGGGACGTTGACCGCCATCGAGGAAATCAACGAAGCAGGCGGAATCAACGGCCGCGAGCTCGAGCCGGTGATCTACGATCCGGGCTCCGAGGCCTCGGCCTTCGGCCGCGGCGCCAAGCGCTTGATGGTCGAGGACGGCATAACCACCATATTTGGTTGCTACACCTCGAGCTCACGCAAGGCCGTGCTGCCCGTGATCGAGCGCCTCAACGGGCTTCTCTGGTATCCGACCCTCTATGAGGGCTTCGAATACTCGCCCAATGTCATCTATACGGGTGCCGCGCCAAATCAAAACAGCGTAGAGCTGTGCGCCTTTCTGATGGAGCACTATGGCTCCCGCTTCTACTTCGTCGGCTCGAACTACGTCTATCCGCGCGAGTCGAACCGCATCATGCGCGAGCTAGTGCGGCACAACGGCGGCCAAGTGGTCGGCGAGCGCTACCTCAGCCTCCGGGCCAAGCGGCGCGATTTCATCCCGGTGATGCAGGAGATCCGCTCGACCCGCCCGGACGTTATATTCTCGACGGTGGTGGGCGATGCGACGACCTATCTCTACCAGAGCTACGCAGACTGCGGCTTCGATCCCATGACCATGCCGATCGCCAGCCTGACCACCACCGAGGCCGAGATCAGAGCCATGGGCTACGACGTCGGCGAGGGCCACATCACCGCGGCGCCCTACTTCGAGGGTATTCGCGGCGACTGCAACACCAACTTCGTGCGGCGCTACAAGAAGCGCTATGGCGACGATGCCAGCACCAACATGTGCCTGGAGGCCGCCTACTTCCAGGTGCACATCTTCGCCAAGGCCCTGCAGCAAACCAACTCGCTGGAGACCGAGGTCCTGCGTCCGACCGTGCTGTGCAGCGAGTTCGATGCGCCGCAGGGCCGGGTCTCGATCAATTCGCTTTGTGGTCATACGGATCTCTGGACGCGGATCGGCCGCGCCAATCGCCGCGGTCAGTTCGACATCCTGCTGGAATCGGCGGCGCCGATCCGGGCCGATCCCTACCTCATCGGCTACGGCCGGACCTTCGCCTTTAGCTGAGTGGAACGCGAGATGGGAGAGCTGGGTCGCTTGCCTGAGGCCAGCAAGGCGCTGTCGGACAGAGGTCCGCAGGGCGCGGACGCCCCGCGCAGCAAGCCTGTCGCGCGCCATCCCTCGTCCGAGGTTCCTCGGACCAGCGCTGCCCTCTCCTTCAGCGAGCTGGACATTGCCGCGATCGTCAGGCGCGACGAGCACGGACAGCAGCTGATCCGCGAACTGCAGCGCACGCGCGCCGTGGTGCGGCCGATCTGGCCGATCCCGGAACAGATTCCGGTCGACCACGACCTGGTGTTCTGCGAGGCCTGCCCGGACCTGGCGAAGCGGCTGCCCTGGCTGCCGGGCTCGCCCGGCGCCGCGCTGGTCCTCGTGCTTCCCGCCGGGCGGCCGCTCGATCTTGAGGTTCTGCATTGCTCCGCTCCCCATGCCGTGCTCCATCTGCCGGCCACGGCGGATGCCGTGCTCTCGGCGCTGGTCGTCGCGCGCAGCCATTTCCTCTACGAGCAGCGGTTGCGCGGCCGCATCGAAAAGCTCGACGACAATCTGCGGACCATGCGCTGCGTCGAGCGGGCCAAGGCCATCCTGATTGAAACCAAACAGTTGAGCGAGCAGGACGCCTATCACTTCATGAGGCGCACCGCGATGGAGCGGCGGGTGTCGATCGGCACGCTGGCCGCGATGATCGTTGACTCCCATGAACTGCTCGGATAGCGTCCTAGGGCTAGGTTTCTGGTAGGCAAGCTGGCGGCAACGGCGCCGCCAATCTAAAATCGCAGGCAATGACGCCCCGACGGAAGTGGCCGGGCGGCCACCCGTGCGGGGTTTTTTTATTGCCGATTCCGCCTGCTTTGGGCGGTGGGGACAGCTTTCGAGGGCCGCTGCGTCTGGTCGACAAGGCGTGCCTGGGCTAGCGAAACAGGGAGGCTAGTATCATGTTTGGACGGCGAAAGTTCCTGCAGGGATCGGTCGCGGCCGGCGCCTTCGCGGCGACCGGCTTCCCACACATCTGGATCAAGGACTCATCGCTCGCGCGTGCAGCGGACGGCGAGATAAAGGTCGGCGTGCTGTTCTCGCTGACCGGCACCACCGCGATCATCGAGGAGTCGCTCAACAAGGCGACCGTCATGGCGATCGAGGAAATCAACGACGCGGGCGGCATCAACGGCATGAAGATCGTGCCCATCGTCGAGGACCCGGCGTCCGACCCGGCAACCTTCGCCGAGAAAGCGCGCAAGCTGGTGCTCGGCGACAAGTGCGTCAGCGTGTTCGGCTCCTACACCTCGGCCAGCCGCAAGGCGGTGCTGCCGGTCTTCGAGAAGCGAGACAATCTCTACTTCTATCCGACCCTCTACGAGGGCCGCGAGTGCTCGAAGAACGTCATCTACACCGGCGCCGTGCCGAACCAGCAGCAGGACGATTTCGTGCCCTGGCTGATCGAGAAGTTCGGCAAGCGCTGGTACCTGATCGGGTCGAACTACATCTATCCGAAGGAAGAGAACAACTATTGCAAGAAGCTTCTGGCGGAGCACGGTGCCGAGGTCGTCAACGAGGAATACGTGCCGCTCGGCCACTCCGAGTTCTCCTCCGTCATCAACAAGTTCCAAAGCGAGAAGCCGAACGTGATCTTCTCGACCGTCGTAGGCGATTCGGTGGTCGCGCTGCACCGACAGTATCGCGCCGCCGGTCTCGATCCCGAGACCATGCCGATGGCCAGCCTGACCACCTCGGAGAACGAGGTTGCGGCCATGGGCGGCGACGCCGCGGCCGGGCACTTCACCTCGGCGCCCTATTTCATGGTCTGGGACTCGCCGGAGAACTCCAAGTTCGTCGACGCCTACCGCAAGCGCTGGGGCGGCGACAAGGTGACCCACTTCGTGTCCGAGCCGTCCTACTTCCAGGTCTATCTCTTCAAGCAGGCGGTCGAGAAGCTGTCGGCCGGCGACATTACGCCGCCGACCATTCGCGAGGCGGTGAAGGACGAGGAGATGATCGCGCCGCAGGGCAAGGTGCGGATCGAGCGCAAGAACCTGCACACCTGGCTGTGGCCGAAGATCGGCGTCTGCAAGTCCGACGGGCAGTTCGAGATTCTGACGCAGTCCTCGGACTGGCTCGAGCCGATTCCCTACAAGGCCTACGAGAACCAGGTCTGCACCGAGGAAGGCCTGAAGGAAACCTGAGCGAAAGGCGCTCGCTCGGGAGCGCCTCGAGGACCGGCGGGGGGCCGATGGCCCCCCG
>JBHJOF010000163.1:0-9792 GCA_050330055.1 Kiloniellales bacterium | reverse complement strand
GACGCGGTAGGCCTTGAGATAGCCCAGACCATTCGCGGCCACTACCTCGCGCACCCGCGCGACCACCGCCGGCTGCGCCGCGGCAAAGGCCGGGGTGAACCAGCGGGCCAGCGCCGCCTCCAGGTTGGCCGCCGGCCCGCCCTGCGCCACCGCCGCGCAGCGCGCCGCAACCGCTTCCCGTTCCGCCGCGCTGCGCTCGAAGACCGAATTCATCACCACCAGGCGGCTGACACGCTGCGGTCGCGACGCCGCGTAGGCGCGCGCCACGATGCCGCCCATCGAGAAGCCGACCAGCGCTGCTTGATCGAAGCCCTGGTGATCAAGAAGGCTGTCGAGCTGGGCGAGAAAGTCGTCCAGGCAGCGCGCGCCCGGCGGATCGGCACTGCGGCCATGGCCCAGCAGATCGTAGCGCAGCACGCGCCAGCGCGCGGCCAGAGCCGGCGCCAGCGCGTCCCACATGCCGAGATCGAGCCCGACGCCGTGCAGCAGCAGCACCGGCGGCGCGCCGGGCGGGCCTTCGACGCGACAGAAAGTGCCGTCCGGGGCCCGCCCGCTCGTCTCGGTCACTGCGCGGCGCTCGCCACCTCCGCGGGCGCGAAGCGCGGCATGACCTCCTCGGTGAAGAGCCGCACGCTGCGCATCGCCGCCTCGTGTTCGACGCCGGGGAAGTGCGACCAGACCAGCAGGGTCTGGATGTTCAGCTTGTCGCGCATCTCCTCGATCTTCTCGGCCACGTAGTCCGGCGTGCCGAACAACAGGTTGCGCGGATGCAGCCAGTCGTAGCTCAGGAGATCGAGCTTGCCCGGCGTCTGCGGCAGGCTCTCGCCGGGGTAGGTGTGATTGCCGAGCCCGCGCCAATGGCAGACCCAGCGCAGATAGTCGAGGATGCCGTCGCCGGCGAGCCGCTCCGCTTCTGCCATGGTCTCGGTCACGAAGCAGTCGCGCACCAGGGCGATGCCCTCGCCCAGCTCGACGTCGCGGCCCTCGGCGTCGGCCTTGGCGTCGCGGTAGAGCTCGAAGCGCCAGACCAGAGAGTCGGTCGGCGGGATCCACATCATGGCCTGCAGACCGTTCTCTGCCGCGAACCTGATCGAGCCCTCGCCGTCGACCACCTGCCAGAGCGGGGGCGTCGGCTGCTGCAGGCTGCGCGGCACCAGCGCCAGCTTCTTCAGCTCCTTGGTTTCCGGGTCCATGTGCGTTTCGGCCGGCGGGCTCATGGCGTGGTCCCAGACGAAGCCGGGTTCGGGGAAGCGATAGAACTCGCCCTCGAACTCGAAGAAGTCCTGGCTCCAGGCACGCCGCATGATCTCCAGGGTCTCGGCGAAGATCCTGTAGTTCTGCGAGGGGTTGCGGGTGTCGGCGGTCTTGTTGAGGTTGAGCGCCTCACGCCCGTAGAGGCCGCGGCCGAGCGCGACCTCGGTGCGCCCGCCGCACATGTGGTCGAGCATGGCGATGTCCTCGGCGATGCGCAGGGGGTGCCAGAAGGTGATGATGTTGGCGGCCTGGCCGATGCGCAGCCGCGTCGTATGGGCGGCGATGTCGCAGCTCATCAGCACCGGATTCGGACAGACCTCGAAGCCCTCGTGGCCCAAGTGATGCTCTGTGAACCAGATCGAGTGCCAGCCGGCCTCGTCGATGAAGCGCGCGAGATCGCGCGTCTCCTCGACGACCTGGCGGAAGGGCTTCTTCAGATGGCGGTTGTTCTGGTTGGCGAAATAGCCGAAGCGCATGGCTCTGCTCCCTTGACGATGTGGCGATCAACAAGGGCTGCGCGGCGCGCCGGACGCGAGGCGTCGCTCCGCTCGTCTGACTGCTTGCATGGAGGTGTCGCGACCCGAGCCCGAACATGCTGCGCTGCCCCATTTCCAGCAGGGCCACCGCCAGAGGACGGGGCCCGGGCACACACCGTTTAGGCTCACTGCCTGCCGACTTGAGCGCCCTCCCATAGCACGAATCTGGGCGGCGCAGAAGGCTCCTGCTTGCCGCGCGTGGGACCAGGCACCATGATCCGAACAGCCGGCTACGGCATCCACGGTTCTCGGGCAGGAGAGGCGTGGCCTTGCCACACCAAGGCTGCAGCGCTGCGCATAGCTTCGCGCCGCGCAGTCGTCCCGGCACTCGTTGCCGGGACCCAATGCCCTCGCCGCTCAAAAGGACGTAAACGTAGGAGGGAGTCATCACGCCGTAGCGCCATTGGGTCCCGGGGACAAGCCCCGGGACGACAGCGGTGTGTGTATCGGCCTTGCGAGACTGCTGCGCAATTGTGTGAATCATGCAGGGGGCCGGGCGAGCAAGCGAAGGGAGGTGTGACACGATGGACGAGAAGCGCTATGACGCCGGCCTGGCCGTGCGCCGCGCGGTGCTGGGCGAGGACTACGTGGACCGCGCGCTCGCCGGCGCCGACGACTTCAACCGGCCGTTCCAGGAGCTGGTGACCGAGTACTGCTGGGGCGCCGTCTGGGCCCGCCCCGGCCTGCCGCGCCAGACCCGCAGCCTGCTCAACCTGGCCATGCTGACCGCGCTCAACCGGCCGCACGAGGTCAGAATCCACCTGCGCGGCGCGCTCAACAACGGCTGCAGCAAGGAGGAGATCCAGGAGGTGCTGCTGCAGGCGGCGATCTACTGCGGTGTACCGGCGGCGCTCGACAGCTTCCGCATCGCCCGCGAGGTCTTCGCCGAGCTGGAAGAGGGCGGCTAGGGCGTCTCCACCTCGAGCTCCTCGCGTGCGCGGTTACTCCAGGAAGAAGTCCCGAAGGGCAGCGGCGCAGCTTTCAGGCAGTTCTTCGGCAATGAAGTGACCGCAATCGAAGCCGACCTCGCGAACATTGTCCGCCCATCTTTGCCAGATCGGCAAGAGCGGTTCCGGCGTGTGCCGCTCACCGCGGGGCACGAAGACCGGGCATGCGAGTCTCCTGTTGGCCTCCCGGTCCTCGCAATCGTGCAGCAGATCGATCGTCGCACCGGCCCGGTAATCTTCGGCCATGGCCGCAAGCACGGAGGGCTTTCGGAAATGCTCCGCATAGTGCGCTACGGCTGCCGGATCCAGACACCCTGGACTGCCTGCCCAACGGTCCAGCAGGTGATGCAGAATGAAATCCGGATCGGCGGCGATCAGTGTCTCTGGCAGCGGCACCGGCTGGGCCAGGAATGGCCAATGGAACGCTTCGATGGCCGCGGTCATATCCATGGCCTCCCAAACGTCGAGCGTCGGAACCGTGTCCAGGCTCGCCAGATGGGAGACGCGGTCCGGATGGTCGAGCGCCAGCCGATAGGCCACCCTGGCACCACGATCGTGCCCGGCGATGCGGAACCGTCGATGTCCCAGCCTCTCCATGACCGCGACCATATCGCTGGCCATGGTCCGCTTCGCGTGGTTGCGGTGTCGCGGGTCCGGTCCGGGGCCGCGGCTGTCGCCATAGCCGCGCAGGTCCGGCACGACCAAGGTGAAGTCGTGCTTCAGCAAAGGCGCGACAGCGTGCCAGTGAACATGGGTCTGAGGGAAGCCATGCAACAGCAGCAGCGCAGGCCCGCTTCCACCCAGGCGCAGGCTGATGGTCGCTTCGCCAACGTCTAGTTTTAGGTGCTGAAAACCCTCGAACATCTCACGTCCTGCCTGCTGAGAATCGGCCTGAAACGACGCTTGAGCAGCGAGCGCCGCCATTCGGGAGCATCCTAGTTGCAGTAATCCGACGCCAGCCGCTCCACCATGCGCATCCACCCCGGCCATTCCATGGAGCCGTCGTAGTGGTAGTCGTTCGAGCTTCGCATCTTCTCCCAGATCACAGCAGCTTCGTTTTCCGGAATCGTCACCAGGTCTTCGCCGCAGGCCATCGCCGATACCTGGGCATCGCAGGCCTGCGAGAGATAGAAGGTCAGGAAGAAGGCCTCGGCCGGGTCCTTGCCGATGGCATAGAAGCCGTGATTGCGTGCGACAAGAAGCTGCTTGCCTTCGAAAGCCCTGGCGAAGTCCGAACGGAAATTCTCGTCCTCATCGAATATGTAGGGCCAGTAGCCCAAACGCGGCAGAAGAAAGAGCGCGGGCTGCGTCACCGGCAGCAGCCCGCACTTCAGCATCGACACGACCATGACCGGCTTCGCGTGAGCATGGATCAGGCAATTGATCTCCGGCCGGGCGGCGAAGATCGGAACACAGAGATTGAGCGCGCCGGCGTTCAGCCCACCGATCTTGCCAGAGGGCAAGGGCTGGGCGCTGTGGACATCGACGCGGTCGAAATCGCAGCGCACGAGATCGCTGGCGCAGACATCGTCGAAGAACGCCCCAAGACGATGCGTGATGATGTGCGTCGGGTCCTCCGAGCTGCGCACCGCCACGAGCTGGTTGGCCGCATCCCCCATGCGATGCAGAGCCATGAGGCGGCAAAGGGCCGCCACGTGAAGCCGGTCCTGCCATTCCTCCGCCGAATATTGGCTGTGCGTTTGCGTCTGTGCGCGACCTTCCATTGAACGTCTCCCGTAAGCCCGTTTGGCCAGCGCAAGCTATGGCCATCGGCGCGGCCATAGTTTATGATTTCAGCGCTGTATTTCATGTTTTCTGCCAATATCGGCGGGAAACCAGGGTCGGAGCGGTGTCTGTCCAGGTGTCATTCCTGTTGGTGTCCGGCTTTCAGATGGCGGCCTATGTGCTGGCGACGGACGCACTGCGGCTGGCCAACTGGCGCGACGGTCAGCCGCATTTTCACTGCGACGTGCGGACCCCCGATGACAGGCCCGCCGAGGCCAGCAATGGCATGGTGGTCGCGCCCGACGCGACGCTTGGCGCGGCGCCTTCGCCCGACGCGGTTTTCGTCTGCGCCGGATTCTCGCCGGAGCAGGGCTGCTCCAAGACGGTGTTCAGGTGGCTGAGAGCGCTCGACCGCAGAGGA
Source organism: Kiloniellales bacterium (assembly GCA_050330055.1). Taxonomy (GTDB): domain Bacteria; phylum Pseudomonadota; class Alphaproteobacteria; order Kiloniellales; family JAKSDN01; genus JBHJOF01. The sequence goes on along the minus strand of JBHJOF010000163.1, from coordinate 4,909 downwards.
GTCGTGCTAGGCGGCTGGGACACCGGGCCATTGATTCTAGCCGAAGCCGGGCTCATGACCAGCCGCCAGATGGCCCTTCATTGGCAGGCCGTTCCGGCAGTGCGCGAGCGCTATCCGCATATCGACATCACCAGCGATCGCTGCCAGATCGACAAGCGCCGCTTCACGGGGCCCGGCGGCGTTACGACACTCGACCTGATCCTTGCCTACATTGCCCAAGCCATCGGCGCGCGCGTTGCTCAGTTGGTCTCGGAAAGCGCCAACCGAACGGCAGTGACCATCGAAGAGCGGCACAAACCATCCTCGACCTATCTCTTTCCAGGGTTGTTGCCACCCAAACTCACCCGTGTCATCGCGATAATGGAACAGGAAATCGAGGCGCCGAGCCCGATCCCTTCGATCGCCCTGCGCAGCGGTCTTTCCGAGCGGGCCCTCTATCGGGCCTTTCGCGAGCACCTCGGTGTGTCGCCGAGGACCTACTATCTGAACCTTCGGCTCGAGCGCGCCAAAGAGCTGCTACGCCAATCGGACTTGTCCATTGCGGAGATCGCGGCAATGACCGGCTTCAACTCGCTGTCGAGGTTCTCGCAGGCCTTCAGCAAGCGCTTCGGGGAGCCGCCGAGCCACACGCGCAAACGCCCGAGCTGGCTCCACGTCAGCGGCGCGTCCTCGGATACTGAGCGCATGGTCCGAACCGAGCCGCGGGCTTCCCGCAGATCAAATGTCGATCGCGATGCTGGCACCTAGAAGAAATCCAGGAGGTGCTGCTGCAGGCGGCGATCTACTGCGGCGTACCGGCGGCGCTCGACAGCTTCCGCATCGCCCGCGAGGTCTTCGCCGAGCTGGATCAGGGCGAGGCTTAGTGCGGTGTTTCCGGCAGCTTGAAGCAAGGCGTTGCTGCAGTTGTTGTAGCAAGCTTTTTGGCGCGAATGGGTCTCGCACTGGCGAAATGCCTTTTCGGCGCTGCGCGCCGGTATCCCCCTCCCAGCGCTTCGCGCCCACCCCCCTCCCGACCTCCCCCCGTCAAGGGGGGAGGTGAACAAACCGTTGGCGCTGCTTCCCTCCCCTCTTGCGGCGGAGGGCCGGGAAGGGGGGCATCCGCGAAGCGGACGACAGAGAACGGGTTGCTTCGCCCAACCGGACAGCCGCGCTTCCTCCCGGCCTTGCCCAGGACCCGCCGCCGGTGCCATATCAGGGCCATGGCTGACAGCGTGATCGAGGTATCCGGCCTCGCCAAGTCCTACAACGGCACGCCGGCGGTGGACGACGTGAGCTTTGCCGTGACGCCGGGCGAGACCGTGGCGCTGCTCGGCGCCAACGGCGCAGGCAAGACCACGACCATCGCCATGCTGCTCGGACTATTGCTGCCGAGCCGGGGCGAGATCCGCGTGCTGGGCGAGGACATGGTGCGGCACCGGCAGCGGGTGCTCGGCCGCATCAACTTCTCCTCGCCCTACGTCGATCTGCCGCGGCGCCTGACGGTGCGGCAGAACCTGGTATTCTTCGCCGCACTCTATGGCATCGTCGAGCCGCGCCGGCGGGTCGCCCGGCTGGCCGAGGAGCTCGACCTGGGCAGCTTCCTGAACCAGCGCAGCGGCAGCCTCTCGGCCGGACAGAAGACCCGGGTGTCGCTCGCCAAGGCGCTGATCAACCAGCCCGAGGTGCTGCTGCTCGACGAGCCGACCGCCTCGCTCGACCCGGACAGCGGCGACTGGGTGCGCGGCTACCTCGAGGCCTACCAGCGGAAAAGCGGCGCCGCCATCCTGCTTGCCTCGCACAATATGGCCGAGGTCGAGCGGCTCTGCGACCGCGTGCTGATGATGCGCGCCGGGCGCATCGTCGACCAGGGCACGCCCGCGGCGCTGATCGGCCGCTACGGACGCCACACCCTGGAAGAGGTCTTCCTCGATATCGCCCGCTCGCGCCGGCGCGCCGCCTCCGGCCAAACCGGAGCCGATCGCTCCGAAACGGCGGCGCAATGAGCGTGCAGGCCCGGCACCCGGTGGCGACCGGCGGGCTCTCGAACCCGCTGCGCCGTATCGGCGCCATGGTGCTGCGTCACGTCTACCTGCTGCGCACCTCCTGGCCGCGCATCTTCGAGCTGATGTATTGGCCGACCATCCAGATGGTGCTGTGGGGATTCATCACTCTGTTCCTGGCGCAGAACAGCAGCTACATCGCCCAGGCGACCGGTGTGCTGGTCTCGGCCGTGCTGCTGTGGGACGTGCTGTTCCGCGGCCAGCTCGGCTTCAGCCTCTCGTTCCTCGAGGAGGTCTGGTCGCGCAACCTGGGCAACCTCTGCGTCAGCCCGCTGACCACCGGCGAGTTCCTCTCCGCGCTCATGGTCATGAGCCTGATCCGCACCCTGCTCGGCATCTTGCCGGCGGCCGGCCTGGCGATCGTGTTCTACCAGGTGTCGCTGTTCGAACTCGGCCTGCCGCTCATCGCCTTCTTCGTCAATTTGCTGGTCATGGGCTGGGCGATCGGCATGATGGTGACGGCGCTGATTCTGCGCGTCGGTCTCGGCGCCGAGAACGTCGCCTGGCTGGCGATTTTCCTCATCGCTCCGGTCAGTGCGATCTACTACCCGGTGTCGGTGCTGCCCGACTGGCTGCAGCTCGTCGCCTGGGCACTGCCGACCGCCGCGGTCTTCGAGGGGATGCGCGGCGTACTGATCGAGGGGGTCTTCAACCTGCCGCTGCTGCTGCGCGCCCTGCTGCTGAACGCCGTCTATATCGGGCTCGGTATGGCCGCGTTCTTCTACGCCTTTCACGTGGCGCGCAAGCGCGGTCTCCTGCTGCAGATCGGCGAATGATCGGCGCCCTGATTCGCGTGCTGACGGTCCTCGTCGTGCTGCTGATCGCCGCCAGCGCCGCGACCTACGCGCGCTACGGCAGCCTGCATCCCTGCGACTGGATGGAGCGCGACCTGGCGCAGGACTCGGGTCTGCCGCTGGTCGCGCTGCAAGCGCGCATCCGCGCCGAGTTCCTGCTCGACGGCGTCACCGATCCGGGTCCGCAGGAGTGCCTCTTCAAATGGTGGAAGCTGCGCCGGGACGGCCTGGGCGGTTAGCCGGCCGTTTGGGCTGTCATTCTCCTGCCATGAGCGTGATCGCATTCCTCGTCCTTCGACAAGCTCAGGACGAGGTGGCTTTGGCCTAGCCCATCCTTCATCCTGAGCTTGTCGAAGCCTCATCCTGAGCCTGTCGAAGGATGAGGGTGCGTTTCCCGAAGGAGTCCGCTAGGGGGATGTCCGACTCGAAGCAACCGCAGCCGGACCGCTTGCCGCGCCACCGCCTGATCGGCCTGATCGCGGGACCCGTGGTGGCCCTGGCGCTGCTGCTCAGCCCAGCGCCGGAGGGCCTGTCGCAGGCCGGCTGGTGGACCGCGGCGGTCGGCGCGTGGATGGCGATCTGGTGGATGACCGAGGCGCTGCCGCTGGCGGTGACCGCGCTGCTGCCGCTGGTGCTGTTCCCGCTGCTCGCGGTGCAGGGCATCGAGACGACGACGACGGCCTATGCGCACCCGCTGATCTTCCTCTTCCTCGGTGGCTTCCTCTTGGCCCGCGCCCTGCACGTCTGGGAACTTGACCGGCGCCTGGCGCTGACCGTGCTGCGCCTGGTTGGGCCGAGTCCGCGCGTCATGATCGCCGGCATCATGGGCGTGACCGCCTTTCTTTCGATGTGGGTCAGCAACACCGCGACCGCGATGGTGATGCTGCCGATCGGCCAGTCGGTCGTGCTGGCCTTGGTCCGCGACGACGACGGTTCAAGCAACGCCGCCCCAATCGCGAACGTGGGCCCGGCGCTGCTGCTTGGCATCGCCTATGCCGCGACCATCGGCGGCATCGGTACCATCATCGGCACCCCGCCCAATGCGCTCTTCGCCGCCTACATGGCGGACAGCCAGGGCATCGAGATCAGCTTCCTGCGCTGGATGCTGGTGGGCGTGCCGCTGGTGCTGGTGCTGCTGCCACTCACCTTGTTCGTGTTGACCCGCGTCGCCTTCCGCGTGCCCGGCCGGCCGGCAGCGCAGGCTTCCGGCGCCCTCGGCCAGGAGCTCGCCAAATTGCCGCCGATGGGCCGCGGCGAGCGCCTGCTGGCCGCGGTCATGCTGCTGGTCGCGGCCGCCTGGATCTTCCGGCCGCTGCTGGCGGAGGCCTTGCCCTGGCTGCGCCTCAGCGACGCCGGCATCGCCATGACCGGCGCGCTGCTGCTGTTCCTGCTGCCGGTCGAACTGCGCAAGGGGCGCTTCCTGCTGACCTGGAAGGAGGCCGTGCAGATTCGCTGGGACGTGCTGCTGCTGTTCGGCGGCGGCCTGGCGCTGGCCGGCGCCATCGACGGCTCGGGGCTCGCCGCCTGGATCGGCACGCAACTGACCGGACTGCAGGTGCTGCCGCTTATCCTGCTGTTGCTGGCGGTCGGCGCGCTCATGGTCTTCGTCGGCGAGCTGGCCAGCAACACCGCGATGGCCGCCGTGTTCCTGCCGGTGGCCGGCGCCGTGGCGATCGGCATGGGCGAGCCGGCGGCGATGCTGGCGCTGCCTGTGGCGCTCTTCGCCACGCTCGGCTTCATGCTGCCGGTCGGCACGCCGCCCAACGCCATCGTCTTCGGCAGCGGCGCCGTCGAGCTCAAGCACATGCTGCGCGCCGGCGCCATCCTCGATGTAGTCGGCGTAATCGTCGTGGCGCTCGCCGTGCTGGCCATCGGCGACTGGGTGCTGGGCTAGCGCTTAGCACATCGCGTCGAACGCTTGTAACCTCTAACCACCTGCTGTCATGCCCGAACTTGATCCCATAGGCGCTAAGTTAAGTCGCCGACCGCATGAAATCGCTTCGATGTCATTCCCGCGAAAGCGGGAATCCATGGTTGGGAGCCCCGTCGCTTGCCCTGGACCCCCGCTTTCGCGGG
>JBHJOF010000162.1:0-5622 GCA_050330055.1 Kiloniellales bacterium | reverse complement strand
CCTCATGCTTCGACAGGCTCAGGGTGAGGTGCTTTGCTCTTCAGAGCAAAGCACATCCTCATGCTGAGCTTGTCGAAGCATGAGGCCTGCCTCGCTCGCGGGCATAATAAGTGGCTCGGCGCGGCGCGCCTAGTCAGGGGCGAGCCGGCTTTTGTAGAATTGCGACATGGAACGCAAGCCAGAGGGACCGCTGCGGCGCGGCTGGACGACCGGCGCCTGCGCCACGGCGGCGACCCGGGCCGCCTACTCCGCGCTCCTGACCGGCAGCTTCCCCGACCCGGTGACCATCACCCTGCCGCGCGGCGAGCGGCCGGCCTTCGCGCTCTCCCGCGAAGCGCTGAGCGACGGCCAGGCCATGGCCGGCATCGTCAAGGACGCGGGCGACGATCCCGACGTGACCCATGGCGCGCTGGTGCTCTCAACCGTGCGGCGTGGCGCGCCCGGCAGCGGCGTCACCTTCCGCGCCGGCGAAGGTGTCGGTACGGTGACCAAGCCCGGCCTGCCGCTGGCGGTCGGCGAGCCGGCGATCAACCCGGTGCCGCGCCGCATGATGCAGCAGACCGTAGCCGAGCTCGCCGCCCGGCACGGCGACACCGGCGACCTCGAGATCGAGATCGCGGTGCCGGGCGGCGCGGCGCTCGCCGCCAAGACCTGGAACCCGCGGCTCGGCATCGTCGGCGGCCTGTCGATCCTCGGCACCACGGGGGTCGTGGTGCCCTTCTCCTGCTCGGCCTGGATCCATTCGATCCATCGCGGCATCGACGTGGCGGGCGCGATCGGCCTGACCCACGTCGCCGGCTGCACCGGCTCGACCTCGGAGCAGGCGGTGCAAAGCCTCTACGGCCTGCCCGACGAGGCCATGCTCGACATGGGCGACTTCGTCGGCGGCCTGCTGAAGTACCTGCGGCGCCATCCCCTGCCCCGGCTCACCATCGGCAGCGGCTTCGGCAAGATCAGCAAGCTGGCCATGGGCCACCTCGACCTGCATTCCGGACGCAGCCAGGTCGATCTCGACTGGCTGGCCGATGCGCTGGCCGAACTCGGCGCTGACGCGGCGCTGGTCGAGCGCGCTCGCAATGCGAACACCGCCATGCAGGTGCTCGAGATCGCGCGCGGCGCCGGTCTGCCCCTGGGCGACTACGTGGCGGCCAAGGCGCGCGATGCCGCGCTCGCCGTGCTGGCCGGCGAGACCGAAGTGGAGGTGCTGGTCTTCGACCGCTCCGGCGCGCTGGTGGGACGAGCGGGTGGCTGACCATCTGGTGTGTCAAGCGGTCAGTCACGCGCTCGCTTACCTCACCCTTCGACAGGCTCAGGGTGACGTGCTTTGCTCTTCCGAGCAAAGCACATCCTCATGCTGAGCCTGTCGTGTGCGAAGCGGCCGGCCTTGGCCGGCAAGCATGAGGCAAGGGACGATGTCTGAAGGCACAAGACCCCGACGCCTGCTGATCCTCGGCGGCACGGCGGAAGCGCGGGCGCTGGCCGAGGCGGCGGCGGCCGATCCGCGGCTCACGGTCATCAGCTCGCTGGCCGGCCGCACGCAGGCGCCGGCGGCGCTGGCCGGTGTCGTGCGGGTCGGCGGCTTCGGCGGCGCCGCGGGGCTGGCGCGCTATCTGGCCGAGGCGGAGATCGACCTGATGATCGACGCCACCCACCCCTTCGCCGCCCGCATCTCGCACAACGCCGCCGAGGCCTGCGCTGCGGCCGGCGTGCCCCGCCTGCTGCTGCAGCGCCCAGCCTGGAGCGCGCAGCCCGGCGACGGCTGGACCGTCGTGCAGAACACCACCGAAGCAGCGCATGCCGTTGCCGATCTCGGCCGGCGCGTGTTCCTCGCCCTGGGTCGCCAAGACCTGGCGCCCTTCGCTGCCCTCACCGGACATTGGTTCCTACTGCGCCTGATCGAGCCGCCGCACGAGCCGCTGCCGCTTGCCGCCCACACATTGGTGATCGCGCGCGGCCCCTTCGCGGAAGCCGACGAGATCGCGCTGCTCGAGCAGCACCGCATCGAGGTGCTGGTCAGCAAGAACAGCGGCGGCAGCGCCACGTCGGCCAAGCTTTCGGCCGCCCGCGCGCGCGGCCTGCCTGTGGTGATGATCGCGCGGCCGCCGATGCCGCCGAGCGAAGTCGCAGAAGACGTGGAGTCGGCCTGTACCTGGCTGGAGTGGAAGTTAAGCATGACGTCACTCTAGTTCCCGGCGCGTGACGTAACTGGAGGATCGAAAGAATACGCCACGAATTGCAGGAGAATATGCAACCAGTCAGTGCCTTCATCATAGAGTCTTACCGATTGTTAAGCGTGATGGTGCAAAATTGACGTGATAGTCCTCGATGTTTTCCGGAGGATTTGAAGCCGTGATATTGAGCCAGCTGATTTCCTTCGCCAGCGACGAATCCGGCGCGACCGCGCTCGAATACGGCTTGATCGCCGCCCTGGTCTCGGTCGCCAGCATCGCCGCGCTGCAGATGCTCGGTAGCTCGCTCAACGACATTTTCGACACCGTTTCCTCGGCACTCGACGAAATTGCCTCAGGCTGACGGGTTGACCGACACGGCCAGTGCGACAAGCTAGAAGGCAAGCCACCCGGGCACGGCCCGTGGTGTGGTGGCATTCGCGTTATCTGTGGCACGGTGTTGTACGAGCGACTCGACCCTCGGTTCAGACAATACGTCGATAGCCTGCTGGCGCATGCGCGCCAGGCGCTCTGGCCGGAGCGGCGCGCCGCCCTCGAAGGCTTCCGCCGCGGCATCGCCCGCGCCGTCGACGCGGACCTGCAGGTGGCGCTGCGGGCGCTCGGCGACGCGGCGCCGACCCTCGACGACCCTGCCGACGACCCGGCCACGGCGCTGTACCGCACGCTGCTGACGGCCTATCTGGAGCAGCTCGGCGAGAGCGACGAGATCAGCAACCCGGACCAGGCCGCCCTGCTCCTCCAGTCGCTCGACGCCGCGCAGGCGGAGCGCGCCCGCCGCTGGCTCGAAACGCATCCCGAGCACGCGCCGGTGGCCAAGTTTTCCAAGTAGCCGCGCCCAACGCGATCGCTTAACCGCGAGCGCTGCACAAGGAATTGAGGGGACATCATGCTTGAATGGTGTCCCCTCAATTCCGGTCACTAAACCGCCAGCGCCATGCCGTCGTGGTTCGGGTCGGCGGCGCCGGTGATGCGGTCACCCTCGATGCGGATTGCGTGCACCGAGGCGAAGGGATAGCTGAGCGGGCTGCGCCGTACCTGGTAGCCCTGCGCCTCCAGCTCGCGCGTGACGAAGCTCGGGATGCGGTTGCTGACGTCGATCGCGTCGCTGGTGGCCGAGACGCGCGGCGCAGAGACCGCTTCCAGGATCGGCATGCCGAAGTCGACCACGTTCAGGATCACCTGCAGCACGCCCATGGCGATCTGCGTGCCGCCCGGCGCGCCGATCACCAGACAGGGGTGTTCGCCGTCGAACAGGATCGAGGGGCAGATCGAGCTGAAGCGTGCCTTGCCGGGCCGGATCGAGCCGGCGCGGCCGGGCCGCGGGTCGAAGACCGCCATGCATCCGTTGTACATGAAGCCCAGCCCCTCGCTCACCACGCCCGAAGGCATGCCGAGCGAATGGGTCATGGAGACCACGTTGCCGTCCTTGTCGAGCACCGAGATGTGCGTGGTGTGCGCCGCCTCGGGAACGCCAAGCCGCGCAACGCTGATTTTCTCACCCTTCTCGATACGCGCCGCGACGCCGGCCGCGTAGTCCTTGCTGGTCAGGCGGTCGATCGGGACATCGACGAAGGCCGGATCGCCGACAAACTCGTCCTTGTCCCTGGTCGCCTGCTTCATCGCTTCCGCAACCACGCGGATGTAGGCGGGGCTGTTGTGGCCCATCGCTGCAAGGTCGAAGCGCTCCAGGATGTTCAGCATCTCGACCAGCATGATGCCGCCGCCGGGCGGCTGGTTGGTCGCCAGGCGCAGGCCGCGGTAGCTGCCCCACAGCGGCTCGGTCTGCGTCGTGCGATAGTCGCGCAGGTCCTCGAGCGACAGCAGTCCGCCGTGTTCGGCCATGTCGGCGGCGATCTCCTCGGCCATGTCGCCCCGGTAGAACACCTCGGCGCCGCCCTCGGCGATGCGCCGCAGGGATCGCGCCATGTCGGGGTTCATGACCCGCTCGCCCAGGCCGTGCACCTCGCCCGCGGCGTTGCAGTAGATGCGCCGGCTCGCCGCGGTATGACGCAGGCGCTCGAGCGGCGAGACGCGGCCCCACTCGTTCGGCTCGTGCCACCAGCTATGGACGTGCGGGCGCACCACGAAGCCAGCCTCGGCCTGCTCGATCGCTGGCTGCACGATCTCGGCCCAGGGCCTCGTGCCGAAACGCGTTTGCGCCTCGTGGTAGGCCTTTAGGCTGCCCGGAACGGCGATCGACCCGTAGCCGACGTCGTTGACCCGGCCCTTGAGGATGAAGCCGAAGCCGTCCGGTGTCTCGCCCTCCAGCAGGTCGGCCCACATGTCCTCGCGGGCGGCGGCCGGCGTCCTGGCGTGAAAGTCGATCAGCTCATGGACGCCCCCCGCTGAGCCCTGGCCCGGCAGATAGACCTGCAGGCTGCCGAAGCCGGCGATGCCGCACATCTGCGGATCGACCACGCCCTGCACCAGGGCGCAGGCGATGGCGGCGTCGACCGCGTTCCCGCCGTCGCGCAGCACCAGCGCGCCGGCCTCGACCGCCTCGGGCTGCGGCGCAACGATCATGCCCTTGCTCATGCCGTGAGTCATGGGTTCCCCAACGAAGGTGAATTGAACCGCTGGACAGCTACGCCCGTCGCTTCGGGCGCAGCAGATGGACGTGGTCGGGCGCGTAGAGGCGGCTGTCGCCGAAGGCGCTCTCGTCCAGCACGCGGCCGACAAGGACGAGCGCCGTGCGGGTGATCTTAGCGGCGCGCACCTTGTCGCGGATGTCGGCCAGGCAGCCGCGGATCACCTGCTCGTCGGGCCAGCTCGCCCGGTAGACCACGGCGACCGGACAGTCGGCACCGTAGTGCGGCGTCAGCGCCTCGACCACGGCGCGCAGGTTGCGCACCGAGAGGTGGATCGCCAGCGTCGCGCCCGAGGCGCCCAAGGTCGCCAAATCCTCGCGGTTCGGCATCGGCGAGGCCTTCATGGCGGTGCGGGTCAGCACCACCGTCTGGCTGATGCCGGGCAGGGTCAGCTCCTGCCCCAGGCTGGCCGCCGCCGCCGCAAAGGCCGGCACGCCCGGCGTGATGTCGTAGGCGATGCCAAGCGCCTGCAACCGGCGGATCTGCTCGCCGATCGCGCCATAGAGCGACGGGTCGCCGGAATGCACCCGGGCCACATCGAGGCCCGCCGCGTCGGCCTGGCGCATCTCTTCGATGATCTCGTCGAGAGTCATGGAGGCGGTATCGAGCACGCGGGCGTCGGCTGGCGCGCAAGCGATCACTTCGCGCGGCACCAGCGAGCCGGCGTAGAGCACGACCGGCGAGCGCGCGATCAGGTCCCTGCCCCGCAGCGTGATGAGATCGGGCGCGCCCGGCCCGGCGCCGATGAAGTGCACGGTCACGCCGCGTCCTCCGACGACTTGGCAACCTTCGCGGCATAGCCGCGCGGCGTATAAACCCAGCAGCCGCCATCGCCGCGCGCCACG
>JBHJOF010000161.1:0-7520 GCA_050330055.1 Kiloniellales bacterium | reverse complement strand
TCTCTGGTGGCCAGCAGCAGCGCATCGCGCTGGCCCGCACCATTGTCATCGAGCCCGACGTACTGCTGCTCGACGAGCCGCTGTCGGCGCTCGACGCCAACCTGCGCGAGGAGATGCGGGTCGAGTTGAAGAAGATCCAGCGCGAGCTCAGCATCACCACCATCTTCGTCACGCACGACCAGGAAGAGGCGCTCGCCATGTCCGACCGGGTCGTGGTCATGAGCGAGGGGCGCAAGGAGCAGGAGGGCGCGCCGGAGGAGGTCTATTCCCGGCCGACGACCCGCTTCGTCGCCAGCTTCCTCGGCTATGCCAACGTGCTCGACGGCCGGGCCGAGCAGGCCGAGGCCGGCCTGGTCACGGTACGGCTCGACAGCGGCCAGCAGATCAGGGTCGCGCAAGGCAACCAGGGGGGCAACACGGGCACTATGCCGGCGCCCGGCAGCCCCGTACACGTCGTGGTGCGGGCCGAGAAGCTGATGATTGGCGCGCCCGGCGGGGCGGCCAACGGCGGCGCGACCGTGCTGCGCGGCCGGGTGGCGGACGTCGACTACCTGGGCGTCACGGCGCGCTACTTCGTCGAGATCGAGGGCCACCGCCTGCAGGTCATCGACACCATCGACGACCATCCCCTGAAGGAAGGCCAGGTCATCGACCTCGGCGTCCGGCCGCAGGACTGCGTCCTGCTTCAAGGCTGAGCGCTTGCCGAGCCGTTCGTCTCGCCGTAGAAGCTGTTGGGCGATCCCGCCTGCGGACCTTTGCCGTCTCTGAATTCTCAGTTTTTCCTCATCCTTCGACAAGCTCAGGGTGAGGGCGCTTGAGCCAAGCACCCAACTCATCCTGAGCTTGTCGAAGGATGAGGACACGCGATGTGAGGGACACCGCCTTCCGCCCGGAGCACACGGACTCCCATGATCGAATTGCGACGGCCCTATCTGCTGTTTCTTGGTGACGTGCCCGCGCCGCTGGACGGGAAAACAGCGACCGGCATCGCCTACTGGCGTCCCGACTGGTGCCTCGGGCAGCGGCGGCTGCCAGGCTGTGGCGCGGATACGGGCCTGCCCGACATGACGCTGCAGGAGGCGGCCGCGGCCGGAGCCGGCACCCTGATCGTCGGCGTGGCTCCGCTCGGTGGGCGCTTCCCCGAGGCCTGGGTCGGCGAGGCGGTGGCGGCCCTCGAGGCCGGCCTCGACCTCGCGGCCGGCCTGCACAGCCGGCTGGCCGACATCCCGGTCATCGCCGAGGCGGTGCGCCGCACCGGCCGGCAGGTCTTCGACATCCGCCATCCGAGCGGGCCGCTGGCCTGCGGCGTCGGCGACAAGCGGCCCGGCAAGCGGCTGCTCACCGTCGGCACCGATACCTGCGTCGGAAAGATGTTCACCGCGCTGGCGCTGGAGCGCGAGATGCGGGCACGCGGCCTCAAGGCCGACTTCCGCGCCACCGGCCAGACCGGCATCTTCATCGCCGGCGAGGGCATCTGCGTCGACGCCGTGGTCTCCGACTTCATCTCCGGCGCTGCCGAGGCCCTGTCGCCGGCCAATGAGCCAGACCACTGGGACCTCGTTGAGGGGCAGGGCTCGCTGTTCCATCCTGCCTATGCCGGCGTCAGCCTCGGGCTCTTGCACGGCGCCCAGCCGGACGCGCTGGTGCTCTGTCACGAGGCGGGGCGTAAGGGCATCGACGGCATGGCGCACTGGCCGCTGCCCACGCTCGAGGACTGCATGGACCTCAACCTGCGCACCGCGCGCCTCATAAATCCGGCGGTGCGCGTCGCCGGCATCGCGCTCAACACCCGCCTGCTGGGTGAAGCGGAGGCCGGCGCCGCGCTGCGCGAGACCGGCGCGCGGCTCGGCCTGCCCTGCGTCGATCCGGTGCGCACCGGCGTGGCGCCGATCGTCGATGCCTTGCTGGAGCAGTACCAGTGAAGCGCCGGCTAACCGTGCGCCAGGAATCCTGGCCGTTGCAGCAGCCCTTCGTGATCTCACGGCTGCGCCAGGAGACGGCCGAGCTGGTCGTGGTCGAGCTGGCGCAGGACGGCCTGGTCGGCCGCGGCGAGACCGAGCGCGCCGAGGCCTTCGACCCGGGTGCGGCGCCGGTGGTCGAGGAGATCGAGCGTGTCCGCGCCGAGATCGAGCAGGGCGCCACCCGCCACGAGCTCCTGTCGCTCCTGCCGGCGGGCAACGCGCGTACGGCGGTCGACTGCGCGCTCTGGGACCTGGAGGCCAAGGCGGCCGGCCGCCCGGCCTGGGAACTGGCCGGCCTGGAGGAACCGGGGCCCACAAGCACGGCCTATACCCTTAGCCTGGGCACGCCGGAGGCGATGGCCGCCGAGGCGGCGCGCAACGCGGCGCGCCCGCTGCTCAAGCTGAAGCTCGGCGGCGCCGGCGACCTGGAGCGCGTCGCCGCCGTGCGCGCCGCGGCGCCGAACTGCCGCCTGATCGCCGACGCCAACGAAGGCTGGAAGGACATCGACCTCGAAGTCTTCCTGCGGGGGCTGGCCGATCTGGGCGTTGCCCTGCTCGAGCAGCCGCTGCCGGCCGGTCACGACGCGGCCCTGGCCGAGCTTGAGCATCCGCTGCCGGTCTGCGCCGACGAGAGCTTCCGCGACCGCGCCTCGCTGGCGGCGCTCGCCGGGCGCTACGACTGTGTCAACATCAAGCTCGACAAGGCGGGCGGCCTGACCGAGGCGCTGGCCGCGGCGCGCGCCGCCCAAGCCGCCGGTTTCCGGCTCATGCTGGGCTGCAACGTCGGCACGTCGCTCTCCATGGCGCCGGCCTGCCTGCTGGCCGGCCTGGCCGACTTCGTCGATCTCGACGGCCCGCTGCTGCTGGCCCGCGACCGCAATCCGGGCCTCACTTACCGCGGCAGCGTGATCACGCCGCCGACGCCCGCGCTCTGGGGCTGACCGGCTCCGACAACGAAGCCAGACCATGTGGACGCCCGAGACCATCGCCACCGTCGCCGCCTGCTTTCTGCTCGCGGGCCTGGTCAAGGGCGTGGTCGGCGTCGGCCTGCCGATCGTGTCGCTGGGCCTACTGACCGCGATCATCGGCCTCAAGGAAGCCATGGCGCTGACGCTGGTGCCGGCGCTGGCGGCCAACGTCTGGCAGGCGCTCGACGGCAAGGCGCTGGGCGCGCTGCTGCGCCGGCTCTGGAGCCTGCTCCTGGTCGCCTGCCTCACGGTCTGGCTCGGCGTGGCCGTGCTGGCGCGCGGCGACGCGGTGCTGCTGTCGGGCCTGCTCGGGCTGCTGCTCTTCGTCTACGGCGCGATCAGCCTGACGACGCCGCCGCTGCCGCCGCCCGGACGCCATGAGCGCTGGTTGGCGCCGCTGGTCGGCGCGGTCAACGGCGTGGTCACCGGCCTGACCGGGGTCTACGCCGTGCCGTCGGTGTTCTATCTGCAGGCGCTGCGCCTGACGCGCGACGAGCTGATCCAGGCCATGGGCATCGTCTTCACGGTCTCGACCGTGGTGCTGGGCGCCAACCTCGGCGGTCACGGGCTGCTGCCGGCCGAGCTCGGCCTGGGCTCGGTGGCGGCGCTTGCGCCGACCTTCCTCGGGATGCTGCTCGGCCGGGCGCTGCGCAAGCGGCTCAGCGAGCGCCGCTTCCGCCAGGTCTTCCTGGTCTCGCTGCTGGTGCTCGGCGTCTACATCATAGTGCGGGCGTTGCTGCGCTAAGCGCCCCTATTCATCTTGTCACCCTCACCCTCCCACGCGCCCTTCGGCCGCGCGGGCCCCTCCCTCTCCCCTCAAGGGAGAGGGGAACAAACCGGTGCACTCCAGAATCCCTCTCCCTCGAGGGGAGAGGGAGGGGCCCATTGCGAAGCAATGGGAGGGTGAGGGTGACTAGACGAGAGTTGCTTGATTGCACGGACTCAAAGTCTGCGCGGCAGATAGCGCGCGTAGTGCGCCAGCACCAGCATGCCGAGGCCGCCGGCGATGAACACGGCGGGCAGCTCGAAGAGCCGCAGCAACAGGGCGAAGACCCCTGGCGGTGCGAACTGCGAGGCGTCGCGGTAGGTGGCGAAGACCGTGGTCATCTCGGCCCGCTCGGGCGGATGCACGGCGCGCAGGAAGGGCACGTTGCCGGCGCCGTCGAGCGCGCCGCAGGCGACCGCCGCGCCGAGCAGGATGGCGACGCCGAGCCAGGGCAGGCCGCTCGCCAGCCCGATCGCCAGGCTGGCCAGGCCGCCCACCGCGTAGCTGGTCATCAAGAGGCGGCGCACGCCGAAGCGCCGCGCCACCCAGCCCCAGATCGGCACCAGGAAGATCACCGCGGTGCCGAGCGACACGATGGCGCCGCTCACCACCTCACCCAGGCCCGAGGTCACGGCGTAGATCGGCGCATAGATGAAGAACATCGCCCACCAGGCCGAGCGGCCGAAGGCCAGGAACCAGGCAAGGCGCAGACGCGGCTGGCGGAAGAAGCGCGGCAGGTAGCGCAGCGGGTTGGGCGGTTTGCGCCTGGCCTTGGCCACCGCCGGGTTCTCGGTCAGGCGCAGCACCCAGAAATAGGTCAAGAGGCCGCTGGCGAAAACAACCGAGAGCGCGTAGGGCATCCAGGGCGTCAGCTCGTGCTGCAGGTAGACGCCGAGCCAGGGACCGAGCGTCCAGGCGCCTGCCGCGTAGAACACGCGCATCGGCTCGAAGCGGCCCAGCTCGTTGCGCGGCACGTGGTCGAGCAGGTAGAGGTTGAGCGTGATCTCCAGGCAGGCGACGCCGAAGATGTGCAGGGTGAAGCCGGCGATCAGCGCGAGCTCGCTGCTGCCGGCCATGACCGCGGCGCCGACGCCGAGCAGCAGGGTGCCCAAGGTGAAGACCGTGCGCCGGTTGAGCAGCCGCACCAGCCAGGGGATCGCCAGGCTGCCGCTGAGCGCCGCGAAGCTGACGCCGAAGTAGAGCAGGCTGACCTTCTGGGCGTCGCCGAGCAGGCTGTGCGCCTGCAGCGGCACCACGGTGATCAGCAGGGTGCGCGAGAAGGCCGAGCCGGCGAACAGCAGCGCGAAGGTCCGTGCGCGCGGGCGGCTGGCCGTGCCGAGCCAGACCGGCAGGTGAAAGCTGCGCACGGCTGCTGATGCCCCCGACCGCGTGACCTTGCCTGTGGCGCCGTCGGTTGCGGCACCATTGGATCAGCCTAGCCGCGGCTCGCGCGGGCGAGGGCTGCAATCTCGGCATGGCTGGCCGGCGCGGGGCGCCGGGTGCGGCCTATCGACACGAATCATGCATTCGCGCGGTGGTCTCGCAACGCCCATGCACACACCGCTGTCGTCCCGGGGCTTGTCCCCGGGACCTATTGGCGTAAGAGCGTGGCACTGACAGGCCATTGGGTCCCGGCAACAAGTGCCGGGACGACAGCTGTGGCGGTGGCGAGGGCGAGCCGCTCCTGCCTGAGATGTGTGAATGCCGTAGGCGGCTCACCGTTGGCGGCGACTTTGACAAATCCCGCGCCATAGGCTATTTCTCCGCCCATGAACGCGCACCGCAACTTCGCCGCGACCACGACCACGACGACCCGCTGGGGCGGGCCGCCGGGTCTTGGCGCGCGCTGAGCGTCGCGCGCATCGCACAAGACCAGGCCCCGCCGGCGACGGACGGGGCCTTCGCATTTCTGGGCCTCCGAATCCGTTCATCCGGTCAGTAACGGAGGAGACCCATGGACCATTACGACCGCCACTGGGATCATCGGGCAATCGGGCAGCGGCTCGAGTTGTTCCACCAGCAGGCCGAGGGGCCGGGCATGGTGTTCTGGCACCCGCGCGGCTTCGCCCTCTACCGCATCATCGAGGACTACATCCGCCGGCGCATGAAGGCAGCCGGCTTCCAGGAGATCCGCACCCCGCAGCTGCTTGCCCGCTCGCTCTGGCAGGAGAGCGGGCATTGGGAGAAGTTCGGCGACGGCATCTTTGCAGTCGCGGCCGACGATCGCGAGCTGGCGCTGAAGCCGATGAGCTGCCCGGCGCACGTGCAGGTCTTCAAGCAGCGGCCGCGCTCCTACCGCGAGCTGCCGCTGCGCTATTGCGAGTTCGGCGCCTGCCATCGCAACGAGCCCTCGGGCGCGCTGCTCGGCCTGATGCGCACCCAGGCCTTCGTGCAGGACGACGCCCACGTCTTCTGCCTGGAGGACCAGATAGAGCCGGAGATCGTAAGCTTCTGCGCGCTGCTGCGCGCGGTCTACGCCGACTTCGGCTTCGAGCACTTCGCCGTCGGCCTCTCGACCCGGCCGGACAACAGGGCCGGCTCGGAGGCCGACTGGGACAGGGCCGAGGCGATCCTGGCGCGCGCCGCCGAAGCGGCCGGCCTGGACTATCGCCTGCAGCCGGGCGAGGGCGCCTTCTACGGGCCCAAGCTGGAGTTCATCCTGCGCGACCGCCGGGGCCGCGACTGGCAGTGCGGCACGGTGCAGCTCGACTTCGTGCTGCCCGAGCGGCTGGGCGCGCACTTCCAGGACGAGTCCAACGGTCAAGCCCGGCCGGCGATGATTCACCACGCCGTGCTGGGCAGCCTGGAGCGATTCATCGGCATGCTGCTGGAGCACCACGGCGGTAGCCTGCCGCTCTGGTTGGCGCCCGAGCAGGTCGTTGTCGCCTCGATCGGCGCCGCACAGGCCGGCTATGCCGGGCGCGTCGCGGCCGAGCTGGAGGCCGCGGGTTTCCGCGCCGTCAGCGACGTCCGGCCCGAGCGCCTGTCGAAGAAGATCGTCGACGCCCGCGGCGCCGGCATCCCGCTGCTGATGGCGGTCGGCGCGCGCGAGAAGCGGGACGGCACCGTCGCCCTGCGCGAGCGTGACGGCACGCAGGCGGTTATGAACTTGGAGCAGGCAATGGCGCTGCTGCGGCCGCAGGCCTTTCGCTGAGCGGCACCGTCACGCCAGCACCTCGACGAAGAACCAGAACACGATCGCCACCCGCGCCAGGTCGGCCCACAGCGTCGGTCCCTGGTAGCGCGCGGCGCTGCGCCACACTGCGACCACCGTAAGCACGTCGTAGGGCAGCGGCAGGAAGAATACGAGATAGGCCAGCAGCGGCGAGGCGTTGTTCACCAGCAGGGTCAGGTAGCCGAGCGTCGCCGACAGGTTGAGCGCGAAGCCATAGAGGATCGCGAACTCCCAGAAGGTGCGGGCCAGCGACAGCTCCCCGGCCCAGAGCCTGGCGATGAGCTTGATCATGGCTCCCTGTGCGGCATAGGGACGAGTGACCGCGCCATGGCTGGTCGTCCTGGAGGGTCACGTCCTTGCGCGTCGTGACAACCTGATTGATGACACGGATGAACACGAATGGACACGGATAACAAACTCACGGGGAGCTCGCGGTCTCCGCCTAACTTCCGTACATTCGCGTATATCCGTGTTCATTCGTGTCAAGCAATTCGACTTTGGCGACACACTGGAATGCATGGTCCTTACGTTGTCATGGTCGGCCTTCGCCACTGCTGTCCGGTTTAAGCTGCGACAACCTGCTGTAGGGTCTTGTTGCATCTGGCATAGCGGCCATAGCGGCAGGACGGAGACTTGCTTTTCCTCTGTCC
>JBHJOF010000160.1:0-3555 GCA_050330055.1 Kiloniellales bacterium | reverse complement strand
TCTGCGGTATCGCCGATCTGGCGCAGGGCCTCGGCGGCGTAGTAGCGGAAGAACTGGCCGGAGCGCGCGACCTCGCCCATACCCTCGGCCAGGGTCTTGCCTTCCTCGCGGGCGAGCAGGCGGCCGAGCTCCTCCTTGCGGGCGATCAGCTCGCTCCCGATGGCGTCGAGGACCGCCTGGCGCTGCTCCAGGGGCGTGCGCGACCAGGCCGGGAAGGCGGCCCGGGCCGCGGCCACCGCCGCTTCCGCATCGGCCGCGCTGGCCCGGGCGTAGAGCCCGACCAAGTCGTCCAGGTCTGAGGGGCTGACGTTGCGGGTCACGTCACTGCTCGCAACCCATTCTCCCGCAATCAGATTTCTATGAGCCTCGATCGACACGCAGGGCGTCTCCCTTTGCCGCTGACTGGAGTCATGAAAGGGGGCACCCTTTCCTTTTGCAAATCAAAAAAATCAATCTATTAATATGGAAATCTTATGGCTGCGACCATCAAACAGCTCCGGGCCTTCGTCGAGATCGCCCGGCGCGGCAACTTCACCCGCGCCGCCGAGGCGCTGTCGCTGTCGCAGCCGGCGCTGACCATCATCGTCAACCAGTTCGAGGACATCCTGGGCATCCGGCTGTTCGACCGCACCACGCGCCGTGTGCGCCTGACCCAGGAGGGCACGGCCTTTCTGCCGACAGCCGAGCGCCTGCTGCACGACTTCGACACCGCGATCGACGATCTGCGCGCCGTGGCCGAGCGGCGTCGCGGCCGGGTCGGCATCGCCGCCCTGCCGTCGATCGCCGTCCGCCTGCTGCCCGACATCGTCGCCAAGTTCACGCTGCGCTATCCCGGCATCTCGGTCCATCTGCACGACGACAACGCCAGCGGCGTGCAACAGCGCGTGCTGCGCGGCGAGGTCGACTTCGGCATCGGCAGCCGCTGGGAGGAGACGCCGGACCTGGAGTTCCGGCCGCTTTTGAGCGACCCCTTCGGGCTGGTCTGTCCGGCCGGGCATCCGCTCGCCTCGGCGCGCGGCCCCTTGCCCTGGCAGGCACTGAGCGGCCATCCCTTCCTCGGCCTGGCGCGCGACACCGGCATCTGGCCCCTCCTGCATCGCGTGGCCGGCCTGCCGGAGAACGTGGTCGCGCCGCAGTACGAGGTCTCCAACATCGCCACGCTCGAGGGCATGCTGCGAGTCGGCCTGGGCATTACCGCCCTGCCGGCGCTGGCCGTGCCGCACGGCCGCGACACGCGCCTGGTGTTCCGTCTGCTGACCGATCCAGTGGTGCATCGCGATCTCTGCGCCATCACGCGGCGCGGGCGCTCTCTGTCCCCGGCGGCGGAGAGCCTCTATGAGCTGGCGGTACAGGAGATTTCCGCCGGCCATGACGCACAGGCCGCAGAAGGCTAATAATAAGCTGCACAAAATAATCGATTTGATTTTTTGATTTGCCCTAATAGCCGGCGCGTCCTTTGATTAGCTGTGGAACGAAGCGGCTGCTTCGGCCCCGCCTCGGCGCGGGACGCTTGCGGTGGTCGACCGCCGCAGAATGACAATCCTCAAACGCGCAACACCACGGGAGGTGCGAGATGGATCGCAAGGAACATCCTTACATACCGAAGCTGAAAGCACAGTTGGCCGAGGGGCGCATCGGCCGCCGCGACTTTCTGCGCATGTCGACGCTGCTCGGCCTCTCGGCCGGGGCGGCCTATGCCTTCGCCGGCAAGGTGACGGGCGCGTCCCTCGTGAGCCCGGCGCGTGCCGCAATGCCCAAGGGCGGCCGGCTGCTGCTCGGCGGCCGGGTCAAGGAGGTCAAGAACCCGCACACCTTCTCCTGGGGCACCTGGGACAGCAACATCACGCGCCAGACGGTCGAATACATGACCATGACCGGTGCCGACAACGTTACGCGGCCGTACCTGCTCGAGGGCTGGGACGTATCGGAGGATCTCAAGACCTGGACCCTCAATCTGCGTCGCGAAGTCAAGTGGCACAGCGGCCGTCCGTTGGTCGCCGATGACGTGATCTGGAACCTGAACCACGTGCTCGATCCGACCGTCGGTTCCTCGGTCGTCGGGCTGATGAAGGGCTACCTGCTCGAGGACGTCGACACCGGCAAGAAGGACGACGAGGGCAATGCGGTCATGTCGACGCGGCTGTGGGACGCCAATGCCATCGAGAAGGTCGACGACCATACAGTGCGCCTCAACTGCAAGGTGCCGCAGGTGGCCGTGCCGGAGCACCTGTTCCACTACCCCATGGCGATCCTCGACCCTGAGGAGAACGGCGTGTTCGACGTGGGCTCGAACGGCACCGGCGCCTTCGAGCTGACCGAACTGGCGGTAGGCGAGAAGGCCGTCGTCAAGGCGCGCGCCGACTATTGGGGCGAGGGCCCTTACCTCGACGAGATCCACTTCATCGACCTGGGAGACGATCCCTCCGCGCCGATCGGGGCGCTCGGCTCGCAGCAGGTGCACGGCCTGATCCTGGCCGACCCGACACAGTTCCAGGTGCTGCAGAAGCTGGGGCACGTCGAGCTCTATCAGGTGCCGACCTCCGAGACCGCGGTCATGCGCATGAAGGTGACGCAGGCGCCTTTCGACGACCCGCGCGTGCGGCGCGCCATGCGCCTGGCGGTCGACCCGCCGTCGATCGCCGACACGGCGCTGCACGGCCTCGGCATCGAAGGCGAACACCATCACGTGGCAGCCATCCATCCGGAGTACGCCGAGCTGCCCAAGATCAAGCGCGACGTGGCCGCGGCCAAGCAGCTCCTGGCGGAGGCCGGGCACGCGGGCGGCGTCAAGGCCGAGATCATCTGCCCCAAGGATCCGCCCTGGGCGCTCAACATGGTGCAGCTTGCCGTCGAGCAGTGGAAGGAGGCCGGGGTCGAGGTCTCGATCAACCTCATGCCCGGCGCCCAGTACTGGGACGTCTGGGACAAGGTGCCCTTCGGCACCACCCAGTGGTATCACCGCCCGCTCGGCATCATGAACCTGGGCCTGGCCTATCGCACGGGCGTGCCGTGGAACGAGTCGAGCTATGCCAACGCCGAGTTCGACCGTCTGCTGACCGAGGCCGAGGGCATCCTCGACCCCGACGAGCGGCGTGAGGTGGTCAAGCAGATCGAGGTGATCATGCAGGAAGACGGCCCGCTGGTGCAGCCGCTGTTCCGCAACAACTTCACCTTCATGGACAAGCGGGTGAAGGGCTTTGCCATGCACCCGACCACCTATGTCTTCGGCAACGAGCTGGCGCTGGAGAGTTAGGGTCGGACCGGTACGGACCAATTGGACGCGTCACGACGGCTACTGCATAGCCGCCTTTCTGAGGCTATCGAATCTCGCTTCGAAGAAGGCGTGCTTTCGGCGCTCCGCGCCAGCCCCCCTCCCGGCGCTCCGCGCCGACCTCCCCCGCAAGGGGGGAGGTCAAGGAGGTGCGCTGGCCTTCAGTTTAATTTCCCTCCCCCCTTGCGGGGGAGGGCCAGGGTGGGGGGTGTCCGCGTAGCGGACAACAGAAAGCGTCTGCTTTCACTAACGGGGTGGCCGGACTCAGCCCAGGCTTTACAGGG
>JBHJOF010000159.1:0-5475 GCA_050330055.1 Kiloniellales bacterium | reverse complement strand
CCTCGGATGAACCGCCGCCCGCTGCCCTTGACAGGGGCTCCCAAGGGGGCGCAACGTAAGCGGGCCGGCCAAGCGTGCTACCGCCTGACCGGCCCTGACCATCAACCGGCTCTCAGGGGAGCCCGCGTCAATGGCTACAATCCTATCTAGCATTCAGGAAGCGGTCTCCCAAGGGCCTTTGGGAGACTGATCCATGCAAACGACACGACGCGCGCTCTTGCAGAGCGCACCGGCCACGGCTCTTGCCCTGGCCGCTCCTGCCGCTCTGGCGGCGGAACCTGACGGCAAGGTTTTCTACAGCGACGCCGCGCTGGAGCTGGCGCTGGACATCCGCGCCCAGCTCGACCAACTGGAGGCGCGGGTACGGCCGTTCTTGGGCGGCGTCTCCCCTGCCTTCCAGGCGCTGCTGGAAACCTACGAGCAGGCCAGCGCGGCCTATGACGCCGTGCTCGGGCAAGACCTGCCCGACGAACAGGTGAACGGCCCGCACGACGCCAAGGACTGCGCCTATTGGGCCGTCGTCAACGAGCCGGCAGAGACCTTGAGCGAGCTGGCCGAGAAAGCGGGTGTCATCCAGGACTGGACCATCGACATTGACTGCCCGCCCGATGACCGGGAGGTAGTGGCCTTGCTGGAGGATATTTACCGGCTGGCCGGGAGGGTCGGCACATGACTGACACCAATATGCGCCGCCTGATCGACGACATGGAGGGCGACTTGGGCGCCGTGTACGGCTGCATCCTGCTGCTGCAGCACCTTATCGCAAGTCCCAACATGGTCGAGACGGAGGCGATATACGTGATCAAGCAGCAGCTCGACCGGGCCTATGTCGCTTTGGAGGGGCAACTTCAGGGCCTCTCGAAGATCGCCGGTCTCGATATCGGCCCGGCCCGCGACCAGGATAGGGGGGCATGACCATGCTGGAGCACGAAGCCCCCTATCTGGCCGGGCAGATCAAGGCCCTGACCGAACACCTGTTCGAGCTGGAGCGGCGCATCGAGAAGCTGGAGCGTATCTACATGCTGCCGGCCTCGGACGACGAAGCCGAGCCCGTCACCCTCGAGCGCGACGGCAACGTGATCCGGCCTGACTGCTGGCCTGGGGGTGCGGCATGACATCGCAGCAGACCAAAAACCTGGACGGCTACGCGGCCGAGCATGCGCTACGTTCGCTCAGGCTGGCCGAGGGCGACCGGCAGGCAGCCGTCGACCATCTGGTGCTGATGGTAGCGGGCGACCCGGTGCTGCAGCAGGCGGTGGCTCAGGTCGGCATCACCCGGCTGGTCTCCGAAGCCTTGCCGGGCTGGCGCAAGCAACAGCGGCTCGCCGCGCTGGAGGCCGACGTCGGCGCGGCCTGACTGCTGTAGAAATTTGCACATCATCGCCCCCGGTGCCTCGCGGTGCCGGGGGCTTTCTTCGTGCGCCATATCTCGCCACCAGCACGCGCTGCGGCCCCGGACCCTACCGAGGTAGCCGCGCGGCCAAGGGCGCTGTACGGGCTTCTCTGGGGGCTGTTACCAGCCCTGCCGACAATCACAATCTTGTTACCTGAGGCGTTACCAAATCTCGCACCGCTTTTAGACCGTCCCCAACTTCTTCTCTAAGTCTTTGATATTTGGCGCGCCCGGCAGGACTTGAACCTGCGACCCCATGCTTAGAAGGCACGTGCTCTATCCAGCTGAGCTACGGGCGCGTGATGGCGGCGGTTACGAGGCGCTGTCAGAGACCCCTGAATAGGCGCGCCGCTCAATGGGTCCAGCGGCCGAGCCGCTGGTAGGCGAAGTTGTCGGCATAGGCCTTGGGTCTCACCTTGCGCTCGCGCGGCTCCTCCAGGCTGTACATCAGGCCGCGCTTCTGGGCGTAGGCGATCGCCTCCTCCTTGCTGCGGAAGCGCAGCCGTACTTGGGCGCGGGTGTCGCGCGACGAGGTCCAGCCCATCAGCGGCTCGACCTGGCGCGCGCCGGGCTCGAACTCCAGCACCCAGCGCCGCGTCCCGGCCTGGCCCTGTTGCATCGCGGTCTTGGACGGCTTGTAAATGCGCACCTGCATGCTCGCGACCTCTCACTGGTGCCGGCCCTGAGCACGGTCCGGCTCCGGCCCCTGCCTTGGTCCTGCCTTGGTCCCCTGCCATGGTCGGGGCGACTGGATTCGAACCAGCGACTTCCTGCTCCCAAAGCAGGTGCTCTACCAGGCTGAGCTACGCCCCGAACCGGACAGCATGACGGCTGACAACGTGGCGGAAAACCTAGGGTTAGCCGCGCTCAGGGACAAGCCAAAAAGGAAGCCGGCGGCGGCCCTCGGTACGGCCGCGACGCCGGGGTCCCGGCGCGCGCACGGCCGCCGGGCGCAGATCCGCCGTCAGCCCAGCGCCGCCGTCACTGCCGTCGGGAGCCTCGTCCTCCGGGGGCGCACCCGGCAGCAGGAAGATGGCCGATCCCATGGCCGCGCTACCGAAGGTAACGGTAAACCCGAACTGCAGCACCGCCAGCACCAGCCAGGGCTGCTCGGCGCGCGCGATCAGGGCGCCAAGGCCGCCCACGTCGAATCCGACCAACGCGGCCAGCAGCAAGGCGCCGGCCACGGCGCCGAGCGCACAGTGGCGCAGCAGGAAGCCGACCAGGACGGGAGGGCGCGCGATCATGAGAGCCAGGATATGGGCAGCGCGGCCCCCATCACAAGGTGGGGCACAAGGTGGCGCGGCCGCCGCGCGAACCTCGGAACCTGCCCCAACGCACCAAAAAGGAAGGCCGGCCCCCCGGAGGAATGAGGGGGCCGGCCTGCATCTCCATCCGGCGCCTGCAACCCGCCCGTGCCGTCGCTTTTCCCGGTCCTAGTCCGCGGGTTCGACCGAACGGCGGGCTCACCGCCGGCGCCGGTCCTTCGCCCCTTATTACATCCCCGGCAGAAAGGGTGCGGCCATCACGAAGAAAAAGGGAGCCGCCAACAGCAGCGCCGCGCCCAGCGCCAGACCATCGATCGCCAGCATCCCAAATTGCCTTGCACTCATCGGTCCGGTTCCTTGTTTGACTTGGAGCCCAAATCGCCACGATCCGGCTCCATTGCCGACTACATGGGCAGGCAAGGATCAGGCGAAAGTGACAGCAGTCACTGGTCGGTGAGTTTGGCGCCCTGGAATGCATTGCCGCGGCAAGAGAAGGCGGCCCGGCGCCCCGCCAGGCCTTGCGACAACCTCAAGCCCTGGGACGGCCCAGGGGCCAAACGCCACGCCTGGCCCCGAGGCAGGCCTCGCTGTCGGATCAGAGGCTGTTCAGTTGACCGCGAAGAGCCCGGCTACGCTGATGATGATCGCGGCCCACAGCACGGTGCTCGCAGTCACCACCGTCACCAGCGTTCGCACGGGCGGCCATTTCTCTTTTTCGTGCGTCGGACTATCCCCCTCGTCCTGCCCCTCGCTGCCAGTCCGTGATCGCGGCGAGAAGCCGAGTCTCGCAAAAACGTTATCGACAAAGGTTAACAATATCAACGAAAAAGCATGCGTCATGGAATCGTTGTTGAATCGTAACGCCTTAT
The DNA here is from genome assembly GCA_050330055.1 of Kiloniellales bacterium. GTDB lineage: Bacteria > Pseudomonadota > Alphaproteobacteria > Kiloniellales > JAKSDN01 > JBHJOF01. Next base: position 1,945 of record JBHJOF010000159.1, on the reverse strand, counting down.
TGGGGGTTGAGCGGCCTCCCGCCGTGATCGCGAACTTGGCTTATCAACAGGGCCGATTCTACCGCCGCGTTCTAAATGACCCGCTTAGTGCACTGCCTGCTACTCAATCGGACTAGAACCGGACTAGAAGGCCGGCTCGCCCGACTCGCTGAGATAGCCCAGCCTGGCCATGACCGGGCGATGGGCGGCCACGATCTGCGCCACCTGCGCCTCGCTCAGGGCCTCGCGCCAGCTACCGACCCGCCCCTCACGGAAGAAGCGCAGCCCCTCGCGGCGCGCTTCGATGAAACCGCTGCCCTGCTCCTGCCCGGCCAGCTCCTCGAAGCGGCTGAAGCCGGCCGCCCGCTCGAGCCGCGCCGGATCCTCGGGCAGGCGGAGGAAACGGACGACGCCGGCGAAGGCCTCCAGGTCGTTGGCCACCACGTCCTCGTAGCGCAGGCAATGCAGCGTCAGGCCCGGGGCATCGAGCCACGAGGTCACATGGCGCGACCAGCTACCCAGGTATTGCGGCAGATGCCCGTCGGACGCCGCCAGCACGAAGCGCTCGCGGCACAGTCCGTTGACCGCGCGCTGCAGCGGCAGTTCGTAGTGGTGCGCGAAGGAGACCGCCACGTCGAGCGGGTTGCGCGCCACGTAGATCGCCCCCGCCGTAGCCCCCGGCGTGATCAGCGGCACGCCGCCGATCGTCAGCACCGCGTTGTGGGTCTTGACGAAGACGTCGTGCGGCCGCGACCTGGCGAACCAGTCATGGATTCGCGGGCGCAGAGCGGCGATCTCCTCCGCCGTGAAATCAGCCGGATCGCGCCCCGTGAAGTCGCGATAGTGTGCCAGGTTGTTGTCGCCAAAGGCGTAGTTCGGCAGCTCGTTGATGGCGACCGGCCGCTCGGCGCCGGCGATCATGTTGGCCAGAAAGGCGCGCAGCCAGGTGCTGCCCGACTTCGGATAGGACGCCAGCCAGATGATGCCGGGCACGCCGCTCTCCTGCTCCTCCACCACCGCAACGACCGGCTCCCAGGAGGCTCCCGTGCGGGACCCCACGCGGAGTCCCGTGCGGCAACCCGAGGCCCGGCTGCGCGTTTCTCGACAGATAGAGAGGCAAAGGTCCCGCCGGTCAAGCCAGGCTCGCTGCTGGCGCTCTTTTCCGGAGCTGGCAGGCTGGCCCAGCACTGCGCCATTCTATAGCTTTGGCCCGACAGCATCTCGGCTTGGGGGCAGCGCCGCCGCGGCGCCACGGGTCATGACCATGACATTGGTTGCCATGGGGGTTGCCATGGGGGTTGCCATGGGGAGTGAGATAGCCGGTCGACGACAGCCCAGCCGCCTCGCGCCAAGCGCGACGCCGCATGATCCTGCGCCTCGCGACGGCGCCGATCAGGCGGTCCGGCTGCCGTGATCGGACACCGCCGGTGCAGAGCCGGCCAATGGCGCCGGCGAGCCGCTGCCTTGCTCCTCGGATGCCTGACCCTGGCCCCCAACCTGGCAAGCGCGCAGCCGCCGGGGAGAGATGCGGCGCGAGAGACGGCGCCGTCCTCCACGGCCACCGAAGAGGCAGCCGGACTTGCCTATAGAGTCGAGATTACCGGCGATCCGGAGCCTGAACTGATGGCACTACTGGAGCAGTCGTCGCAGCTCGTCGCGCTGCAGGACCAGCGGCCGGCGACACCGGCGGCGCTCCGGCGCCGGGTCGAAGGCGACCTCGAACGGCTAGAGCAGGCCTTGCGCTCGGAAGGCTTCTACGCCGCCAAGATCGAGCAGCGCATCGACGACACGAGCGATCCGGTCGAGGTGACCGTAGAAATCGCCACCGGCCCGCTTTACCTGCTGGCCGACTACCAGGTGATCTACGAGGATACGCCGCCGCAGCCCGATCCGGCGACCGCGCTCGACGCGCTCGGTATCGAGATCGGCATGGCAGCCAGGGTGCCATGCCGATCTCGATACCGAG
>JBHJOF010000158.1:0-4347 GCA_050330055.1 Kiloniellales bacterium | reverse complement strand
AGGCCGATCACGCAAAGGCCGACGCCGAGCGGCGTGCCCAGGCCAAGCGCCAGCTTGCGCCAGACCACCAGCACCACGCCGGCAATGCCGAGCGCGAGGCCGAGCCACTGCAAGCGGCTGACACGCTCGCCCAGCAGGGGGCCGGCGGCCGCGGCGACCAGCAGTGGCTGCAAGCAAACAATGAGCGCGGAGACGCCGGCCTCGACGCCGTGGTAGATCGCCGCATAGACGCAGCCTAGGTAGACGCCGTGCAGCAACAGGCCAGCAACCGCGATGTGCAGGGTCTCGGTCCAGCTCTTCGGCCAGGCTGCGCGCGCTACCAGTGTCACGGCGAGCAGCAGCAGGCCGGCGGCGGCGAAGCGCAGGGTCAGGAAGGTCAACGGCTCGGCATAGGGCAGGCCGAGCTTGGCGCCGATGAAGCCGGTGCTCCAGAGCACGACGAAGAGCCCCGGCATCAGGGCGATCCAGAGCTCGTTCGCCGCCGCGCTGCGCGTGGTGCTCATCGAGGGCAGAGCTAAGCGAGCCGCGGGCCCGCGGCAATCGAATTCATGCTTATGCAAGCGCGTGGCAGCCATGCGTTCCGCGCGTCAGCCACGCGGCGGCTCGCAAACTTTCATGCAAAGGAACAAACTGACTAATGACACGGATGAACACAGATGAACACAAACCAGAAACTGGATTGAGTTATTTGGTCTGAAGGGGTCATGCGCAAGCCAGCATTGTCATTGAACATTCGGACAAACAAGGCGCGTTCATGTTCATCTGTGTTCATCCGTGTCAAACAGGTTTGTTGTTTTTGGATATCGCTAGCGGGCCTTGTTGAGTTCACTCAGCGCGATTCTCTGTCGGCCCTGTGCATCGAAGTTGTCGGGGGAAAGCCAGCGCTCGAAGTTGGCGCGGATGCGCGGCCAGTCCTGGTCGAGGATCGCGTACCAGGCCGTGTCGCGGTTGCGGCCTTTGACCACCAGGTGTTGGCGGAAGATTCCCTCGAAGCTGAAGCCGAAGCGCAAGGCGGCGCGCCGCGACGCCTCATTGAGCGCGTTGCACTTCCACTCCAGGCGCCGGTAGCCGAGGCCGTCGAAGGCTTCGCGCGCCAGCAGGTAGATCGCCTCGGTCGCCTGCGGCGTTCGTTGGATCACGGGCGCGAGCCAGATGTGGCCGATCTCGATCACGCCGTGCGCCGGCGTGATGCGCAGATAGCTCGCCATGCCGCTCGCCTGGCTCGTTGCGGTGTCGACTATGGCGAAGAAAAGGGGATCGTCGGAGGCGGCGCAGCTTTCGAGCCAGCCCAGGAAGGCGGCCGCATCGGCGAAGGGCCCGTAGGGCATGTAGGTCCAGAGCGAATCGTCGCTCCGAGACAGCGCATGAAGGCTCTCGCCATGCCGCGCCGGATCGACCGGTTCCAGAACGACCGTCCGTCCGGCCAGGGCCTTGCGCGCCGCTGCCTGCCAGTCGCGCGGTTCGACCGGCGGGCCGAGCGGCCCAGGCTCTTCGCTCATGGGGCGTCGTCGCTCATGCCGCCTCGCCGCCCTTCGGTCCGTAGAACACCACCCAGGTGCCGAAATCGTCGCTGAAGTCCTCGAAGCGGTGCTCCTCACCGGCGGCGGCGAACAGTAGGTCGCCCGGCCCGAAGCGCACGCGCTCGCCTTGGCGTCGGAACCAGCCGTTGCCGATCGCGACCACGTAGACCTCGTCCTGGTCGTGCGGTGTCTGCCTGTCCGCGCCGCGCGGCGCGTAGTAGCGGACTTCCATGGAGCCATGCGCGAACAGCAGCGAGGAGGCACGCCCGGGCGGGAGTGGCGCCTTGGCCGCGTCCTCGATAGTCCAGTGCCATCTGTCCGTGTTGCTCATGGCGGGAGTCATCCGATCCTGACGTCGGCAAGATAGGCCGGAACGGCGATATCGTCGCCAAGGCGCTCGTCGGGCACCGGCTGGCCCAGGCTCGTGTGGACCGGCAGCACGCCGGCCCAGACCGGCAGCGCGTAGTCCTCCTCGTCGTCGATCGGCGGCCCCGACCGCACCTTGGCCACGGCCTCGTCGAGCCGCAGGGTCATGACCGTTGTGGCCTTCAGTTCCTGTGTCGTGGGCGGTCGCATCTCGGCCCAGCGGCCCGGCACCAGGCGCTCGGTGAAGGCGGTGAGCGCCGCCTCCTTGGCGGCCGTGTCCGCGACCGGCCGCGCGGTGCCGAAGGCCATGACCGAACGGTAGTTGATCGAGCAGTGGAAGCCGGAGCGCGCCAGCACCAGGCCGTCCAATAGCGCGACGGTGAAGCAGACCGGCACGCCCCCCTCCAGCCGGCGCAGCATGCGGCTGGCCGAGGAGCCGTGCCAGTAGACATGGTCGCCCTCGCGCCAGTAGGCGGTCGGCGTCACATAGGGCTGCCCCTCGATCAGATAGCCGACGTGGCACAGCAGGCCGGCGTCGAGGATAGCGTAGACCGTTTCGCGATCGTAGTGACCGCGCTGGTGCAGCCGCTTGATGCGGGTCTTCGCGGTCGGCACGAAATCGGGCCGTGCGACGGTCTCGACCGTGGCCATGGCGTGCTCTCCTGACTGTTTCACCGCAGGTTAGAAGCAAAGTGGTTGTGCCGAAAGGGCCGCTTACGCAAAATCAGAGGAACCATTCGTCGATCCGGAAGAGGCCTACCGTGGCGCCAGTCCTGGCCAATCCGTCAGATGAGGAGCGCGAGGCCCGCCCGCGGCGCCGCGGCATGGCGCCGCTGATCTCGCTGGCGCTCGATCCGGCGGCGGGCGAGCCGCTGTACCGCCAACTCTATCTCCAGCTTCGCGACGCGGTGCTGGCCGGTCGGCTGGCGCCGGGCACCCGGCTGCCGTCATCGCGGGCGCTGGCCGCCGACCTCGGCTGCTCGCGCAACACCGTGGTCACCGCCTTCGAGCAGCTGCTGTCCGAAGGCTATCTCGAAGGCCAGGTCGGCTCCGGCAGCTACGTTTCCTCCGTGCTGCCGGAGGAGCTGCTGGCCGCTCCGCGCCCCAAGGCCACGGCGGCAGACAGGGCGAGCGCGGCGCCGCCGCGCGGCCTCTCCGCCCGTGGCGCGGCCTTGGCGGCGATCGCGCGGCCGCGCCGCGACGCGGTGCAGCCCTTTGCTCGCCGACCCGACGTGAGCAGCTTCCCCTTCGATGCCTGGGGCCGCATCCTCGGCCGCATCTGGCGCCATCCGCCGACGGGCTTGACCGGCTACGGCGATCCGGCCGGCTATCTGCCGCTGCGCCGGGGCATTGTGCAGTATCTGCAGGCGGTGCGCGGCCTGGTCTGCGAGGCCGAGCAGGTGCTGATCACCGCCGGCGGCCAGCAGGCGCTCGACCTGACGGCGCGCCTGCTGCTCGACCCGGGCGACGCGGTCTGGATCGAGGAGCCGGGCTTTCCCGGCCTGCGCGGCGCTCTCACCGCGGCCGGCGCGCGCCTGACGCCGGTGCCGGTCGACGGCGAGGGACTCGACGTGGCGGCCGGCCTGCGCCTGGCGCCGGATGCCCGGCTGGTCGCCGTCACGCCGTCGCACCAGTACCCGCTCGGCGTCACTATGAGCCTGCCGCGGCGCCTAGCGCTGCTTGACTGGGCGCGCGAGACCGGCGCTTGGATCCTGGAGGACGACTACGACAGCGAGTACCGCTTCGCCGGCCGGCCGCTGGCGGCGCTGCAGGGGCTCGACGCCGGGCGCTCGGGCGGAGCGGGTCAGGTGATCTATGTCGGCACCTTCTCCAAGGTGCTGTTCCCCTCGCTGCGCCTTGGCTACCTGGTGGTGCCGCCGGGCCTGGTGGCGAGCCTGCAGCGGGCGCGCGAGAGCCTCGACGACCATCCCTCGCTGATCGCCCAGCCGGCGCTCGCCGCCTTCATCGAGGAGGGCCACTTCGCGACACACGTGCGCCGCATGCGCCGGCTCTACGCGGCGCGCCAGCGCGCGCTGGTCGAAGCGGCCGCGCGGCATCTCGGCGGCCTGCTCGAGATCGCGCCCGACGACACGGGCCTGCACCTGGTCGGCCGGCTGAGCGAAGGCCTCGCCGCGCATATGGACGACCAAGGGGCCGCGCGACGCGCCGCCGCGGCCGGCCTCTCGGTCGCGCCCTTGTCGTCCTTCTATATGAAGCGACCGGCAGCGCAGGGCCTGCTGCTCGGCTACGCCGGCATCCCGGAAGAGCAGATCGAGCCGGCCGTGAAGCGCTTGGCCGAAGCGCTGCGGAGCTGAACACACTAAGCGTCATGGTCGGCCTTCGCCACTGCTGTCCGGTTTAAACAAGAAAGCCTTCGTGTTGTCCGCTTCGCGGACGCCCCCCTCCCAACCCTCCCCCGCAAGGGGGGAGGGAAAAGATGAGCGGCGACGGCCCTTTAGTT
>JBHJOF010000157.1:0-8268 GCA_050330055.1 Kiloniellales bacterium | reverse complement strand
CTCTCCCCTCGAGGGAGAGGGAGTTTACAGTGCGCCTGTTTATTCCCCTCTCCCTTGAGGGGAGAGGGAGGGGCCCGCGCGACCGAAGGGCGCGTGGGAGGGTGAGGGTGAAGTTTGTTTGCGTCGACGAATACGTCCTAATGCAGCGCCGTCTCGAAGCTGGCGGGGATGCGGCACTCGGCGACGCGGACCTTTCGTACAGTGGGCGGCGTGTTGCGGCTGCGGCCGACGAAGCGCGGCACGCCGTTCGTGACGACCGCACCAATGCCGACGATGTCGCCGTGGCGCAGCGCACCGAGTGCCGTGGTCTGGGTGCCGCCGAGCGGCGCGTCCAGCACCAGCAGGTCGGCGTCCTTGCCCTCGGCGATGAAGCCCGAGTTCAGGCGATAGACCCGGGCGTTGTTGCCGGTCGCCGCGGCGATCGCCTCCTCGGGCGGCACGCCGCCCAGGCTCGCGATATGGGTGATGGTGTACATCATGCCGAGCGGCATGATGCCGCTGCCGGTCGGCGTGTCGGTGGCGATCAGCAGGCGGTCGTAGGCGTTGTGCTGGCGCGCCAGCGCGACGCACATCAAGAGCGTGCGCAGGTTGCCCGCCGTGCAGACCTGCAGCGCGATGTCGCTCTCCAGGATGATGCGCTCGAAATCGGGGTCCGGCATGGCGACCGGCCCGCCGTTGATGTGGAAGGAGACGTGCGGCCGCATGGCCAGCAGGTGATCGCCGGTGATCGCCGAGGAGCCGGGGATCGAGGCGCCGCCGGTGTGCACCGTGGTGATCATGCCCTGGCGCCGCGCCGCCTGCACCATGGGCGCGTAGTCGAAAGGCGTCTCGACCGCGCCGAAGCCGGCCTTGGCGAGCCAGACGCCCTCAGCCGCGACCTCCTTGAAGTCCGCCTCGGTCAGGCCCGGCTCGAGGATGATCGAGCCGGCGAAGACGCGCATGCCGCCCGGCCGCAGGTGCTCGAAGCACTTCATGGCGGCGACGGCGAGCGCCTTCACGCCGGCCGGGTCCTTCGGCCGGCCCGGCACGTGCACCTCGGAGGCGCTGATCGCCGTCGTGGTGCCGCCGTGCACATAGCTCTCCAGGAAGCCGACCGTCTTCTGCCGCGGCGTGTAGTCGCCGAAGGTGTTGTGCACCTGCGAATCGATGAAGCCGGGCGTGACGGTGGCGCCGTCCGCGTCGATCACCACGTCGCAGGCGGCCAGATCGGCATCGGTGACGCCGCCGACCCGCCTGATCTTGCCGTCGCCCACGAGCAGGGCATCAGCGTCGGCGAGCGGCTGACGCCAGTCTCCCGTGACGATTGTGCCGATGTTGACGAGCGCGAGTTTCATGCCGCGTCCCTCCCGCGAAATTGACCGTGGGCCTTTGATCTGGCCTCCCATTTTGACTTTCATTAATAGACTTATTCGGCAGAGAATGCCACACTAGCCTGTCGCGCCGGCGAGGACAGACCGCTGACGAGAGAGCTGCAGCGGCGCCGCGGCGAGACCAAGAAGAACGGGAGACGGAGGAGAGGCCATGGCCGCGGCAGTCAAGACGGGCGCGGAGCATCTGAAGAGTCTGAGGGACGGCCGGACCATCTTCCTGGATGGCGTGCAGGTCAAGGACGCGACGACGCATCCCGCCTACCGCAACGCCGTCGCCACGGTGGCCGCCATGTACGACTTCCAGGCGGCCGACGAGAACGTCGAGCTCATGACCTTCGCGCTGCCCTCCGGCACGCAGGGGGCGGGACGGCGGGTCAACCGCTGCTGGCAGCTGCCGACCAGCTACGACGAGCTGGTGCAGCGGCGCCGGGCGCTGGAGACCTGGGCCAGCCTGCACGGCGGCTTCATGGGCCGCTCGCCGGACCACGTCGCCTCCTCGCTCGGCGGCCAGTACATGGGCATGGAGCTGTTCGAGCAGCACGGGGCGGAGCGCGCCAAGGCGCTGCGCGACTACTTCCACTACGCGCGCGAGAACGACCTCTTCCTGACCTACGTCATCATCAATCCGCAGGCCGACCGCTCCAAGAACTGGGGCGACCAGCCGGGCCAGCACCTGACCGCGGCGATCGTCGACGAGGACAGTGAAGGCATCACGGTGCGCGGCGCCAAGATGCTCGGCACCAGCTCGATCATGGCCAACGAGGTCTTCGTCGCCAACCTGCAGCCGCTGCAGCCCGGCGAGGAGGACCTGGCGATCTCCTTCGCGGTGCCGATGAACGCGAAGGGCCTGAAGGTGCTGTCGCGCAAGTCCTTCGAAGCGGACAGCGTCTCCGAGTTCGACAACCCGCTGGCCTATCGCTTCGACGAGAACGACGCGCTGATGTACTTCGACGACGTCAAGGTGCCCTGGGAGCGCATCTTCGTCTACCGCGACACCGACATGTGCCGCCGGCAGTTCCACGACACGCCCGGCCATACCATGCAGAACTACCAGGCGCAGATCCGCCTGCTGGTCAAGGTGCGCTTCCTGGTCGGCATCGCCAGGCGGCTGGCCGAGACCATCGGCACCATCGCCATCCCCACGGTCAGGGACCAGCTGGGACGGATGGCGGCGCTGGCCTCGATGGTCGAGGGCATGGTCTGCGGCATGGAAGCCGCCGGCAACGACTGGAACGGTTACTTCGTGCCCAAACGACAACTCATGTACGCGTCGCAGGTGCTGACCCAGGAGCTCTATCCCAACATGATCACGGCGATCCGCGAGCTGGCCGGCGGCAGCCTGATCATGCTGCCCTCGTCGGTGCGCGACTTCGACAACCCCGAGTTGGTACGCATCATCAAGAGCACACAGCTTTCTCCGGTCATGGGCTCCGAGGATCGCGTCAAGTTCCTCAAGCTGGCCTGGGACACGGTCGGCTCCGAGTTCGCATCGCGCCACGTGCAGTACGAGATGTTCTACGCAGGCGCGCAATTCGTCACCCGCGGGCACAGTTTTCGTACCTTTGACTGGGAGGGCGCAGGCGCGCTGGTCGAGGCGGTGCTCGAGCGCTATGCGCTGGAGGATTTTCTGCAGGCCGGAAAGACGCCGGCCGAAAAGGCGAGCGCCTGATGACGGCAGGCCGCAGACTCGGCATCAGCCTGGGCGCGGTCAGTCTAATTGCTTGCGCAATTAGACTGACCGGCATAATCTCCGAGAAAGGGCAGGGTAGCAGTGCTCTCGGCGCATCGGACCCCGCGCTCGAGCCGGCATGAAACAACCCGGTCGAACAGCAAAGGCGAGAACAGGGAGGTAACGGTATGAAAGCCAGGCACCTATTGGCGGCGGCAGCCGCTGTCGCTCTGTCGGCGAACGCCGCCGCCGCGCAGGACGTCTTCAAGGTCGGCATCCTCACCCCCTACACGGGGACCTACGCGAAGCTCGGGCAGCAGCAGACCTGGTCGTTCGAGATGGCGGCGGAGGAGATCAACGCGGACGGCGGCATTCTCGGACACAGGATCGAGTTCGTGCGCGAAGACTCGGAAGCCAATCCGAAGGTCGCGACCCAGAAGGCCGAGAAGCTGATCACCGTCGACAAGGTTTCGCTCATCGTCGGCACCGTCAGCTCGGGCGTCAGCCTGGCGATCGGCCAGGTCGCCGAGCGCTTCGGCGTCAACATGATCACCTCGGTGTCCTGGTCCGACGCGATCACCGGCGCCAAGTGCTCGCCGAACGCCTTCCGCGTCAACGCAAGCGCCGGCCAGATGGCCAATACGCTCGCCGAGTGGCTGGCCAAGGAGTACGGCGGCAAGCGCATCTCCTACATCGGCCCCGACTACGAGATGGGCCGCAGCACGGTGGCTGCCTTCAAGGCGCTGGCGGAAGCGCGCGGCCTGGTCTCGGCCGGCGAGCTCTACGCCCCGCTCGAGACGCCGGACTACTCGCCCTTCTTCGGCCAGCTCCGCGCGGCGCAGCCGGACGTGCTGTTCGCGCCCATGGCCGGCGAGGATTCGGTGCGCTTCTTCAACCAGCTCGCCGAGTTCGGCATGCAGGGCCAATTCCAGCTGGCCGGCGGCGCCGGCTCGATAACCCCGGCCGAGCTGCCGGCAATCGGCTCGGCGGCCGACGGCTTCACCTTTGGCGCCGGCTATGCGGCCACGATCGACACGCCGGAGAACAAGGCCTTCGTCGAGAAGTACAAGGCACGCAGCGACGGCCAGGACCCGACGCTCTATTCGGCGGATGCCTATGGCGTGCTGTACCTGGTCAAGGCGGCAGCCGAGAAGGCCGGCTCGCTCGAGCCCGAGGCAGTCCAGAAGGCGATGCGCGGCATGAGCTGGGAGACACCGCAGGGTACCAAGTCGATCCGCGAGGGCGATAACCAGGCAGTCATGACCATGTACGTCGTGCAGATCAACGACGGCGACTTCGAGGTGATCGACACGATTGAGGGAGAGGCCGCAATCGGCAAGGACGAGTGCGAGCGCTGGTAACCGAAGGATCAGTCTGACTCATGTATGGAGAGGGCCGGCCGGCCGCCGGCCCTCTTCTCCTCTATCCCGGCACATCTATGGTGTAGAACAGTCGCTTCGCCATGGAAGAGCTTCTCAGCTACATGCAATTCGTCCTAGCGCCCCAGGTCGTAACCGGCTTGGTGATCGGCGTCGCCGTCATTCTCATGGCGCTCGGCCTGACCATCATCTTCGGGCTGCTCGACGTCATCAACATGGCGCACGGCTCGTTCTACGCCCTGGGCGCATTCCTGCTGATCGTGCTTTTGAGCGCCGGGCTGAACTTCTGGGTCTGCCTGGTCCTGGTGCCGCTGATCGTTATCCCGGCCGGCCTGATTACCGAGCGCCTGCTGATCCAGCAGGTGTTCCATTCCCGCGACCGTCACACGCTGACCCTGCTGCTGACCTTCGGAGTCAGCCTGATCATAGAGGATCTCTTGAAGATCATCTTCGGGCCCGATCCGCACCGGCCGCCGACACCGATCAGCGGCGGCACCGAACTGCTAGGCATGTTCCTGCCGAACTACCGCATCTTCCTGATCGTCTTCGGCGCCGCCCTGATCGCCGGGCTGTCCTATTTCCTGTTCCGCAGCGACTTCGGCGCCCGCATCCGGGCTGCAGCGCACGACCGCGACATGGCTGCCTCGCTCGGCGTCCAGGTCAAGTCGGTCTACAGCTGGACCTTCGCCCTGGGCCTCGCGGTCGCCGCAATCTCGGGCGTGCTGCTGTCACCGGTCTACGGCGTCTATCCGACCATGGGCCACGGCTTCATCTTCCTGGCCTTCGCCGTGGTCATCATCGGCGGGCTGGGCAGCATCAAGGGCGCCGTGATCGCCGGGCTGCTTTGCACACAGGTCTTCGCGCTGGCCAGCCTGGTGGTCTCGCCGGTCTGGGCCGACGTGCTGGTCTTCGTGGTCATGGTGCTGGTGCTGCTGTTCCGGCCGCAAGGCCTGTTCGGAAGTCTGGGCCATGGCTGAGAGCGCCATGCCCGGCAGCCGGACGGCCGAGCGCAACGGTCTGTCCTCGCTCGGCAAGATCGCGCTTGCCTGTCTCGCGATCGCGCTGCTCTTCGCCGTCTGGGCGGTCGTCTTCGACCAGTCGTTCTACCTGCGCCTGGCGACCGAGAGCCTGATCCTGGGCGGACTCGCCATGAGCGTCGACCTGCTGCTCGGCTACTGCGGCCTGCTCAGTCTCGGCCATGCCATGTTCTTCGGGATCGGCGCCTATCTCTCGGGCCTGATCCTGATCCACTACACGCAGTCGTTCTGGCTCGCCTGTCTGCTAATGCTGCCTGCCTGGATCCTGGTCAGCCTGGCGGCCGGCCTGCTTGCCTTGCGCTCGAGCGGGGTCTATTTCGCCCTCATCACCTTTGCCTTGGCGCAGGTGGCGGCCAAGGCGACCTTCGCCACCAACGACATCGGCATCGCATCCGCCGCCGGCCCGGTAGATCTCGGCGGCTCGGACGGCTTCCAGGGCGTGCCGATCATCGTCATCGACTTCCTGCTGTTCCAGGTCGACCTGCGCGACCCGCTGAGCTTCTTTCTCTTCGTGCTGGCCGCGGTGATTCTCACCTATCTCGGCCTGTCGTGGCTGCTGCGCACGCCCTTCGGGCGGACGCTCACGGCCATGCGCGCCAATGAGCGCCGGCTGCCGCACCTGGGCTATGCACCGCGCCGCTTCAAGCTGGCAGCCTTCACGCTGTCGGGCGTGATCGCCTGCTTCTACGGCGCGCTCTATCCACTGCTGCGCGGCGGCGCCTTTCCCGAGCTCCTGACGTTCTGGGTTTCCGGCGACGCCGTGATCAGCGTCATCATCGGCGGCACCGGGACCCTGGTCGGGCCGGTCGTGGGAACCGTCCTGCTCACCTTCGTCCGCTCGCTGGTCGGCAGCAACCTCGGCGAGTACCACATCATCATCATCGGGGTGATTTTCATCCTGGTGGTGATCTTCTTCCCCCGCGGCCTGGTCGGCTATCTGCGCAGCTATCTCGACACGCGCAGGCAGCGCAAGGAGACGCCGTCCGATGGCACGTGACACAGTGCTCGAGATGAGCGGGCTGACCGTCAATTTCGGCGCCCTGGTCGCCGTCAGCAACATGGAGTTGGCGGTCGAGCGCGGCCGCATAACCTCGGTCATCGGCCCGAACGGCGCCGGCAAGAGCACGCTGTTCAACCTGATCTCCGGCAACCTGCGGCCGACCGCCGGCCAGGTCCTGCTTGAGGGGCACCGCATCACCGGCCGGCAGGTCAACGAGATCTGCCGCCTGGGCCTGGGTCGCTCGTTCCAGATCACCAACCTCTTCTTCGACCTCTCGGTGCGCCAGAACCTGCTGGTCGCCGCCCAGGTGCTGGAGCCCTGGCAGCGCCTGCTGCGCAGCCCGCGCCTGAGCGAGCGGGCGGCCGCGCGGGCCGAGACCCTGCTCGCGCAGTTCGGGCTCGAGAGCAAGGCGGACGAGCTGGTCGGTCACCTGTCGCACGGTGAGCAGCGCCGCCTCGAGATCGCCGTGTCCCTTGCCGCGGGGCCGAAGCTGCTGCTGCTCGACGAGCCGACCCAGGGCATGGCGCACGAGGACACGCTGGAGACGACGCAGCTCATCCGTCGCCTGGCGGGCGACATCACGATCCTGCTGATCGAGCACGACGTGGGTCTGGTCATGGACATCTCCGACCACGTCGTGGTCATGCACCTGGGCGAGAAGCTGGCCGAGGGCAGCCCGGCCGACATCCGCGCCAACGAGCGCGTGCTCGACGCCTATCTGGGGAGGGGCTGAGCGTGCTGCGCCTGTCGGACGTCCATACCCACTACGGGCTCAGCCATATCCTGCAGGGAATCGACCTGCTGGCCGATGAGGGCGAGGCCGTCGCCCTGTTCGGCCGCAACGGCGTCGGCAAGACCACCATCATCAAGACCATTGCCGGCTGGCTCAAGCCCAGCGCGGGGCGGATCGAGTTCAACGGCCAGGCGATCGACGGCTGGGCGCCGGAGAAGATCGCCCGCGCCGGCATCGGGCTGGTACCCGAGGACCGCCGGATCTTCCCCGGACTGACGGTCGAGGAGAACCTCAACCTGGGCTTCCTGCAGAAGCCGAAGCGCCCGAGCGGAGCCGAGCGGCGGCGCGCCCTGGAGCGCATCTACCAGCGCTTCCCGCGCCTGGCCGAGCGCCGCAAGCAGAACGGCACCACGCTATCGGGCGGCGAGCAGCAGATGCTGTCGATGGCCCGCGTACTGCTCGGCGATCCGCGCCTCCTGCTGATCGACGAGCCGACCGAGGGTCTGGCGCCACTGATCGTCTCGGAGATCCTGCGCATCCTGAACGACCTGAAGAAGGACCGCATCTCGATCCTGCTGGTCGAGCAGAACGTCGACGCGGCGCTGTCGCTGGTCGACCGCTTCTACACCCTGGAGCGCGGCCGCGTGCTCTTCGAGGGCCAGGCGAGCAACCCCGACCACTGGAAACGCGCCTTCGAGGCCTTCGAGGTTTAGGGCGCTTTCGGAGTAGCTGTCGGCAAACGGTGAAAAAGGAGGGTCCCAGGCACCGCAGGGCGCCCGGGACCAAGAGATCTGTGAGGTGGGTGCTCCGCCAGAGCATTTTTCAGGCGAAGTGGATGCCGCTTCGCCGTCCGAAAATGTGACCGGTCAAGAAGCTATAGAGCGTGATCCAATTCGATCGGATCGGATCATGCTCTAGTCGATGGCCACGCGCCGCGCCGCCACCAGCTCGCCGGCCTTGAAGCCGCGCAGGTCGAGCCGCTTGGTCGCCGGCGGCAGCTCGACCGCGGCCGTCACCTGCGCCTGGCCGATGTCGATTGCCGCCAGGGGCCGGCCGTTCGCCGCGTAGACGTCGACGCGG
>JBHJOF010000156.1:0-12661 GCA_050330055.1 Kiloniellales bacterium | reverse complement strand
ATCTCCTGGATCGAGCCGGCCAGCTCTTCCGAAGCGCTGGCCACGGTCTGCACGTTGCTCGAGGCCTGCTCGGCGGCCGAGCTGACGGCCAGGGTGCGCGACCGCGTCTGATCGGCAGTCTGCGACATGGTCTCGGCGGTCGACTGCATCTCGGTGGCCGCCGCCGACACGCCATCGACGATGCCCTTGACGCTTTCCTCGAAGGAATTGGCGAGCTGTTGCATGGCCTGGCGCTTCTCGGCCTCGGCCCGCTTCTCGGCCTCCTTCTGCTCCTCTCGCAGGCGTTCCATCTCGACGGCGTTGTTCTTGAAGACCTCGACCGCGCGGGCGATGGCGCCAATCTCGTCGCCGCGGTCGACGTGCTGCACCTCGACCGCGTTGTCGCCCTCTGACAGGCGCTTGATGATGCCGGTGACGCTGCCGAGCGGGCGGGTGATGCCACGTACCAGCACGGCCATGACGGCGACGGTGACGGCGAAGACCACGAGGGTCACGGCAAGGGTTAGCATGAAGGCGCTGTTCGCCTGCTCGCCGATGCCGCCCGCAAGTGCTACCAGATCGCCGGCGAGCTGGTCCTCCACCTGCTTCATCAGGTCGATCTTCCGGGTGATGGTGTCGAACCAGTAAGCGCCTTCGATGCCGCCGGTGCTGCCGGTATCGATGCTGTCGAGGGCGATGGTCCGCATGCGCTCCACTTCCTCGACGGCCGGCCCGGCCATCGTGCTTTGGTAGAACTCGACCTCGTGGCGCGTCGCGTAACCGCTAAAGATGCCGAGCAGGGTGTCCTGCGCGGCGATCAGGCGGATGAATCTTTGATAGAGCGCCGGATTGAACTCGCCGGCCGAGAAGCCGGCGGTGCCCATGGCGCGCTCCAGGCCGGCCCGTTCCTTGGCCTGCAGCAGGGCGGTGTAGGCGGTGATGGCATTGGTGACTTGGGAATCGGAGCTGATCACCGCCATAACCTCGACGATGCCGAGCAGACGAGCGATCAGGCCGCTGTAGTAGCCGGCCATTTCCGGCACCGCGGTGCCAAGCTCGGAGACCGCGACGCGACGCTGCTCCAGCCCGGCCAGCGTCTCCTGCATGCTGCGCACGTTGCCAACAAAGCCGTCGCCATAGGCCGCCACGTCGAAGTCGCCGAGCGCCGCCGCCAGCGCCGAGTTGCGCTCGTTGGTCGCATTGCGCTGCTCCATGAGCTCCGCGGCGAACTTGTTGCCGCCGCTGCCGATGAAGCCGGCCGACAGGCCGCGCTCTTTCTGCAGCTCGTGCACCAGGGCGCTCACGTCCGGGGCCAGCTCGGCCATCCGCTCGAGCTGCTCCATCTCGGAGGCGACGCGCTGCTTCTCCCAAACGACGCTGCCGGCGAAAAGCAGCATGGCGACCAGCGGCAGCGTCACCGCGGCGGTGGCACGGATGCCGATCTTGGTGTTCTGCAGAAACGACACGGTCTTCCCAATCGACATGTCCTCATCCTTTCTGGTCGGCCCTTGTCCGCGGGCAGCCCCGAGCAGCGCGCCCGCAGCGCGCCAGTCGGTCGGCACAGGCCGGCGCGGGCCTGGTGCACTGCCGGATCGGACTTGCTGGTTCGGTACGGCCGTCCCAAGCGGACGGAATCACGGGCCGGCAGTGTGATTTACTGCCTGGGTCTACGCCTCATTGGTTAACTATTAGTTATCCAACAAGAAAAGATGCCCTCTTTTTAGCCACTATGAAAACTGAATAGCTCTACCTTCTAGATCTAACACTACATATATTAAAAGTTGTACTTCTGCTGCGCCTACGCAGAGCCCACAGTCATGGGTCTGCACCGCAGGGTGGATTTCTGCGGATTGGCGGCGGCCGGCAGCCCGGCCGATCAGGCGTCGGAGCACTGCTTGGCGCTTGCCGCGAGGTGCCCGAACTCGGCAATCAGGTCGCGATAGAGCGGGCGCTTGAAGGGCACGATCAGGCCTGGCAGCTCGGGCAGCGCGACCCAGCGCCAGGCGGTGAACTCCGCATCGGCGGTGGCGATGTCGATCTCGCTGTCGTCGCCGACAAAGCGCATGGCGAACCACTTCTGGGTCTGGCCCCGGTAACGCCCGCCCCAGACCCTAGGCACCAGAGACGGCGGCAGGTCGTAGCTGTACCAGCGGGCGCTTTCTGCGAGGATCTCGGCGCGCCGGGTGCCGACCTCCTCCTCGAGCCCGCGGAAGGCGGCCTCCTTCGGCGCCTCGCCTTCGTCGATGCCGCCCTGCGGCATCTGCCAGGCCTGGGCCCGCGTGTCGCTGCGCCGGCCGGCAAAAACCTGGCCCTGCCGGTTCAGCAGCATGATACCGACGCCGCGGCGGTACGGCAGGCGGGCGATCTCGTCCGGGCCCGGAACCGGATGGGGCGCCGGCTGGGTCGCCGACTCGTCTTTGCGCTTGCCGCTCATGCCGACACCGTCGCGGACCGGCGCCTGCGGATCATCGCTCTGCCAGGGTCGTCGTGGCGAGCGCCGTGATCGGCGCCAGGACGAAGCCGCGCGTCGCCAGCTCTGCGCTCCAGTCGCGCAGCCGTTCTATTGTAACGGGATAGGGCTGCGCCATGGCGACCGCGGCGCCGTTCTCGCGCGCCAGCCGCTCGATCTCGCTGAGCCGGGCATTGATCGCCACGCGGCTCGCCTGCGCCGAGTCGAGGGCCCGGTCGTTCACCACCAGGGGCAGCTCGAGCTGCCCGGCCAGCGCCGGCGCGACGCTGTCTTCGCTCGAGCGGTTGTCGAGCAGCAGCAGCCCGCGCTCCTTCAGGGATTCCAGGATCGGCTGCATGTGCTCGGCCGAGGCCGTGAAGCGCGAGCCCATGACCACGGAGACGCCGACGTAGCTGCTGCCGCGGCGCAGCAGCCAGTCGAGCCGCTTCCGGTTCTGCTCCTCGTCGAGCACGGTGAGCAGCGCGTGCGGGCCGGGGTCGTCCTCCGGAAAAGTCAGCGGCTCCATCGGCAGGTCGAGCATCACCTCGTGGCCGTTGGCGCGGGCCAGCGCAATCCACTGATTGAGCAGGCGGGCGTAGGGCGAGAACGACAGGGTGATCTCGGGCGGAAGCTGCTTGATCGCCGCTTCGGTGGCCGCCGCCGAGAGGCCGAGTCCGGACAGCACGATGGCGACTCGCGGCCCGCGCTTGCTTTGGTCGAAGGCGCTGGCGTACTGCTGCCACAGCGGCTCGTCGCTCGGCGGCAAGGCGGCTTCCTGCTGCGGCGCGCCCTCACCCTGCGCCGTCTGAGTCGGCTCCGCCTCACCCTGCGCCACGACGGCCGGCTGTTCGCCGTTGCCCTCGGACGCGGGATCGGCCGCGCGCCCGGGCTCTTGATCGGGTGACTGCTGCTCCGGCGCCGCCGGCAAGGCGTTGTCCTGCGACGAGGACGTTTCGGGTGCAAGGCCCTGCGTCGACTGACCCTGAGTATCCGGCTCCAGGCCGCTGCTCCGGCTGGCGGTCTCCTCGGCGCCGCGCTCCGCCGGGACGGCGGGCTCGCTCTCCGTGCTAACGCTGTCGCTGGTTTGCGCTGCCGGCGCGGCCGCCTCCGACGGCACGGCGGGGCTCTGCTCGGCAAGGGTTGTCGGCGTCGCCTGGTCGCCTTTCGCCTGGGCGTCGCCGTTTGCCAGGAGCAACGGAGTGGCCGGCAGCTCGAGCACCATGCCCGTGCGCGTCCGCTCCTGCCGCGTGGCTGCTTCCGGCGCGGCCATAGAGCTGGCGCCGTCGGCACCGACACGTTGCAGGGCGACATAGCCGGCCACACCAGCGAGGGCCGCCAGAACGGCTACCCAGGCGGCCACTAGCGCGATCAGATTGCGGTTCCACTTTGGCTCCGCCACAGACGCCAATGGCCACCCCGCCGGATCGGTCCGCGCTCCGCCTCGGCGGGCGCGGTTAGTTCACAATGCGCTCGTTGAAGAACGCGAGTCCACGCAACAGATCGAGTGCGCGCGCCAACTGATAGTCCCGCTGCTCAAGCGGCACCTCAGCCGCGGCGGCCCCCTCTTGCGGCGGTGCTCCGTCATCACTGGCGCCGCTGTTCTCGAGGGCGCCGCGCAGGTCGGACTCACGCCGCTGCGGGCCGTTGTCGAGCGCCTCCAGCCGCGCCTGCTCCACAAGGATGTCGGGGGCGATGCCCTTGGCCTGGATCGAGCGCCCCGACGGCGTGTAGTAGCGCGCCGTAGTCAGGCGCATGGCGCCATGGCCAGTCAGCGGGATGATGGTCTGCACCGATCCCTTGCCGAACGACTTGGTGCCCATGATGATCGCGCGGTGGTGATCCTGCAGCGCGCCGGCCACGATCTCGGAGGCCGAGGCCGAGCCGCCGTTGATCAGCACCACGATAGGAGCACCTTCAGCGAGATCGCCCTCGTGCGCGTTGAAGCGCTGCGTGTCCTCGGCGATGCGGCCGCGGGTCGAGACGATCTCGCCCTGATTGAGGAAGGCGTCGGAGACCGCGATAGCCTCGTCGAGCAGGCCGCCGGGGTTGTTGCGCAGGTCGAGAACGTAGCCGCGCAGGTTGTTGCCCAGCTCCTGCTTGAGGCTCTCGATCGCCTGCTTGACGCCGGGCGAGGTCTGCTCATTGAAGGTCGTGATGCGCAGGTAGCCGATGTTGCCCTCGACGCGGCTGCGCACCGACTGGATGCGGATGACGTCGCGGGTGATGGTAAGGTCGAAAGGATCCTGGTCGCCGCGGCGGATGGTCACGGTCAGGTCGCTGTTGACCGGCCCGCGCATGCGCTCAACCGCGTCGGCCAGGGTCAGCCCCATGACCGCCTCGCCGTCCAGATGGGTGATGAAGTCGCCTGCCTGCACCCCGGCTCGGTAGGCCGGCGTGTCGTCGATCGGCGAGACCACCTTTACCAGGCCGTCCTCCATGGTCACCTCGATGCCCAGGCCGCCGAACTGGCCTTTGGTCTGAACCTGCATGTCCTGGAAGGAGTCGGCATTCAGATAGCTCGAATGGGGATCGAGGTCTGCCAGCATACCGCGAATCGCCGCCTCGATGAGCTGCTGGTCGGTAACCTGCTCGACGTAGTCGGCGCGCACGCGCTCGAAGACGTCGCCAAACAGCTTGAGCTGCCGATAGGTATCGGATTTGTCGTCCTGCGCTTGCCCCGGAAGTGGAACCAGAAGGGGAAGCAGGAGACAGAAGGCGGCGAAGGTCACCGCCGGTCGTAGCCTAAACATCAGCCTTGCACCTTATCGCTTGTTGTCGCGAGCCAGGGCAATGGATTGATCGGTTGCCCGGACCGCCGGAGCTCGAAATAAAGTTCTGCCAGCAAGCCGGCCAAACCGCCCATGACGCCTACCGGCTCACCGGCCAGCACCCACTGGCCCACGACCGCGTCGATCCGCTCGAGACCGGCCAGAAGGGTATGATATCGCCCGCCGTGTTCGATTATCAAGATTTGCCCATAGCCACGGAAGTGTCCGGCATAGGCGACCTGGCCGTCGTAGGGCGCCACCACCTGGGCCGAGGCGCGGGTGGCGATGGTGATACCCTTGGCCGCCAGGCCGGCCCCGCCGGCGGCTTCGCCATAGCGGTTGACCAGGCTGCCACGCGCCGGCATGACCAGGCTGGCCACCGTGGGCGTGATCGGGAAGGTCCGTACGTTCGCGGGCTTCTCCAGGGCGGATAGGCTCGGCTCGCTATCGAGCCGCGCCACCTGCTCGGCCTCGCGGGCGGCGGCTTCCGCCTCTTCGGCTTCGCGCTGGGCCCGTTCCAGCTGCTGCCTGAGTTCGGCTTCGCGGGCGGCCTGCGCAGCCTGCTCGTGCGCCTCCTGTTCACGGGCCGCCTTCTCGCGCGCCTGCTGGGCCGCCAGCTCGGCCTCGCGCTCGGCCGCCTCGCGGGCCAGGCGCTCGGCTTTCTCGCGCGCCTCCCGCTCGGCCCGTTCGCGCGCCAGGCGCTCGGCCTTCTCGATCAACTCGCGCTGCAGCCTTTCTTCTTCCAGCCGCGCGATCAGGTCGCGCAGATCCTTGGCCTCCACGGCCAGGCGCTCGGCCCGGGCCCGCGCCGCCTCGGCCTCGCCGGCTGCCTGCTCGCGTAAGGCCCGCTTGCGTTCGATCAGGGCGTTCAGGCGGGTGCGCTCTTCCTCGAGGCCCCGGCTGACCAGCGCCAGCGCCTCCTGCTCGGCCTGGATCGTCTCGCGCAGCACGCGCAACGCCTCGACCTCCTCGCGCACCACCGCGACGCGGCGCTCCACCTCGGGCACGGCGTGACTCAGCAGCAGCGCGCTGCGCGCCGTGTCGATCGGTACGCCGGGCGCGGCCAACAGCGATTCCGGCGGCCGCAGGGCGATGCGCTGCAGCGCCCCCAGCGTGGTCGTCAGCTCGCCGTGGCGCGCTGCCAGGATGGCGCGCTTGCCGAGCTCGCGGCCGCGCAGCCCGGCCAGCTTCGCCTCCACGGCCGAAAGCTTGGCCTCCTGCTCCTGCGCCTTGCGGGCGACGGCGATCGACTCGTTGCGCAGGGCCAGGATCTCCTCGCGCAGGGCCTGGGCCTCGCGCGACCAGCTTTCCGCCTCGGCCCGTCCCGCCTTCAGCTCCTGCTCGACCGCGTTGAGCAGCTCGGTCTCGTCGGCGCGGAGAGGCGCGGCGGCCAGGACGAGGGTGAGGACCGCAACAGCGCCGGAGCCACGTAGCAGGGCGGAGGCTAGCGGCATCGCTATTCCGCGGCGGCGTCGCGGGCCGGCCGGCGGTCGGCCCCACGGTCGGCTGCATCGCGCAGCAGGCTGAGGCCGGTCATGGCCGCCGGCGGCGGCAGGCCCATGAGAGCGAGCAGGGTCGGCGCGATGTCGGCCAGCCGGCCGTCGGCCAGGGCTTGCACCCGGGCGGGGCCGTTGACCAGGATGGCCGGCACCCGGTTCATGGTATGCGCGGTGTGCGCCTGGCCGGTCTGCTTGTCGGTCATCTGCTCGGCGTTGCCGTGGTCGGCGGTGACGATCATGCAGCCACCGGCCTGGCGGAGCGCATCGGCCAAGCGACCGAGGCAGTGGTCGACCGTCTCGACCGCCTTGATCGCCGCCTGCAGATTGCCGGTGTGTCCCACCATGTCGCCGTTCGCGTAGTTGACCACGATCAGGTCGAAACGGTCGGAGTCAATCGCCTCGACCAGACGGTCGGTGACCTCCGGCGCCGACATCTCAGGCTGCAGGTCATAGGTCGCGACCTTCGGCGAGGGCACCAGGATGCGCTCCTCGCCCTCGAACACCGCCTCGCGCCCGCCATTGAGGAAGAAGGTGACGTGCGCGTACTTCTCGGTCTCGGCGATGCGCAGCTGCCGCAGGCCGGCCTCGGCGACCACCTCGCCAAGACTATGATCAAGGTCCTGTGGCGGAAAGATGGCAGTGACGAGGCGATCAAGCTCGTCGGAGTAGCGCACCATGCCGGCCGCGGCGGTAAAGCGCAGGACGCGGCGGCGCGCAAACTCCTTGAACTCTGAATCGAGCAGTGCGGTCAGGATCTCGCGTACCCGGTCGGCGCGGAAGTTGGCCATCAGCACGCCGTCGCCGTCGGCCATGCCGCGATAGCCGGCGATCGCGGTCGGCGCCACGAACTCGTCGCCGGCGTCGGCGGTATAGCTGTCTCGCACCGCGGTCTCGGCATCGGCCGCCACCTTAGCGTCCTCGGCCCCTTCGCCTTCGGTCAGCACGGCATAGGCACGGGCGACGCGGTCCCAGCGCTTGTCGCGGTCCATGGCGTAGTAGCGGCCGCTGATGCTGGCGAACCTGACCTCGGGCGCCTCCTCGCGGAAGGCGGCGATGTAGTCGAGCGCGCTGCGCGGCGGCGTGTCGCGGCCATCCAGGAAGGCATGTACCGCAACCGGCACGCCGGCCTCGATAAGCGCGCTGGCCAGCGCCGCCATGTGGCGCTGCTGCGAGTGGACGCCGCCGGGCGACAGCAGGCCCATGACATGGGCGGTGCCGCCGCTTTTCTTGAGCTTGGCAACGAATTCGGTGAAGGCCGGCATGGTCGTCAGCGAGCCGTCCGACACCGCCTGGTCGATGCGCAGCAGGTCCTGCAGCACCACCCGGCCGGCGCCGAGGTTCATGTGGCCGACCTCGGAGTTGCCCATCTGACCTTCCGGCAGGCCGACCTCGTGCTCGGAGGCGTCGATCAGGCCGTGCGGGCAGGTCGCATAGAACTCGTCGAGCACCGGCGTGTCGGCGAGACAAATGGCGTTGGCCTCGCAACTTTCGCGGTGGCCCCAGCCGTCCAGGACGCAGAGCACGACGGGGCGCGGCCGGGTCGATTGGCTTGTGGAGTCGGGCGTCGATTCGGGCATGGCCCCTATATAGGCCCTTCACTGAGGTTGCGACAGGCTTTTGCCGGAGCCCTTAAGATAACGTTAAGCCTGGTAAACATGGCCTTCAGGCCCGGTGGTAGGGGTGACCGGTCAGGATGCACTGGGCCCGGTAGAGCTGCTCGGCCAGGAGGCCGCGCACCAAGAGATGCGGCCAGGTCAGGGCGCCGAGCGACAGCAGGAGCTCGGCCCGCTCCGTCACCGCCTGGCCGAGGCCCTCGGCGCCGCCGATGGCGAAGGCCAGTTCCTGCAGGCCCTGGTCGCGGTAGCCGCCGATCAGGGCGGCGAAGCCGGCGCTGTCGAGCGAGCGGCCGCGTTCGTCGAGGGCGATCAGGCGGGCGCTGGCCGGCAGCGCGCCCAGCAGCAGCTCGGCCTCGCGCGCCTTGAGCTCCTCGGGCGGGAGGTGGCCGCGGGCTTCCACCTCTTTCAGCGTGAGCGCGCCGAGCTGTCGCTCCGAGAGGCGCGCGGCGTAGAAGTCGTAGAGATCGCGCGCCGGCCCCGCCTTGGCGCGGCCGACGGCGGCAATGGTGATCCGCATGTCCCGACCCTGACCCGCTACCCGTCGATCCGGGGGGGCGGGTCAGGCGGTGACTGCGGGGCGCCTCGTCTCCAGCAGCTCGGGCGCCCACATCTTCTCGAGATTGTAGAACGCCCGCACCTCGGGACGGAACAGGTGGACGATGACGTCGCCACCGTCGATGAGGACCCAGTCGCAACGCTGGGCGCCCTCGACCGACACACCGTTCGGCACGTGCGGCTTCAGCTTCTGCTGCAGGTGCTCGGCCATGGCGCCGACCTGGCGCTGCGAGCGCCCGCTGGCGATCACCATGAAGTCCGCGATGCTGGATTTTCCGAAGAGCTCGACCACGACAATGTCTTCGGCCTTGTCGTCCTCGAGCGAGGCTTTGATGAGGTCGACCAGCCGCCGGCCGTCCGCCAGCTCTGGCACCTCGTGACCGGCCCCGAAGGTCCTGCTGTCAGGGGCCCCGTCGTTGCGTAATATGGCTTACCTTCTCCTTACGAACGCCATGCCTCGGTTACACTGCCTCCCGGCCCCGCCGCCTCGTGCGGCTCTGGGCCCTGATCCGCGTCGCCGACTGGGCGATGAGACGATTGTGTATGAACGTCCAGGCCGGCGGCGCCAGGCTCGCCAGGGTCCTGGCCCGGCTCTCGGCGACACGGTGCCGCGCGAAGCGCCGGGCAGCCTTGGCATTGCCTGCCCCTAAAGAATAGGAGGGCCGATCGAAAACCGCAATGACAACGGTGTTAAAGATAGATGGCCAGTCCTGCCAGGCAGATATTTGGTAAAGATTGTCCGCCCCCATGAGCCAGACGAAGCGAACCCGCGGAAAACGACTGGTCAGCGCGGTCAGGCTGTCGGCCGTGTAACGCGTGCCGAGCAGCGCCTCCAGGCCGGTCACCCGGACGCGCGGGTGCCGGGCCAGGGCCTGCGCACCCGCGATCCGCGCCTTCTGCGGTGCCATGTCCTCGGCCCCCTTCAGCGGGTTCTGCGGCGAGACCAGCCACCAGACCTCATCGAGACCGAGGCGGCGCAAGGCCTCCAGGCTGATATGACGGTGCCCCTCGTGGGCCGGATTGAAGGAGCCGCCCAGAAGCCCGATCCGCGCCCCCGGCGGCGGCAGGGTGCCGCCCAGCGACCGGGCCAGGCGGGCGGGGGTGGCGAGCGGAGCCGGGCCGTCGTCGGTCAGGGCAGCCTCAAGGACGGACCTGGCCCGCGCCGCGGACCACGTACTTGGTGCTGGTGAGCTGCTCGGCGCCGACCGGGCCGCGGGCGTGCAGCTTGCCGGTCGAGATACCGATCTCGGCGCCCATGCCGAACTCGCCGCCGTCGGCGTACTGGGTCGAGGTGTTGTGCATGACGATGCCGGCGTCGACGTGGCTCATGAAGCGCTCGGCCGTGGCCTTGTCGTCGGTGACGATGGCCTCGGTGTGGTGCGAGCCGTGACGGTTGATATGCGCGATCGCCGCGTCGACGCCGTCGACCAGCTTCACGGCGATGATCGGCGCCAGGTACTCGGTGTCCCAGTCCTTGTCGGTCGCGGGCTTGGCGCGCGGCTCGGCGGCCCGCACCTCGGCGTCGCCGCGCAGCTCGCAGCCGGCGGCGATCAGGTCGCCCAGGATCGGCTTCAGGTGCGTCGCCGCGACCGCGCGGTCGAGCAGCAGCGTCTCGGTGGCGCCGCAGATGCCGGTGCGCCGCATCTTGGCGTTGAGCACGATGGCGCGCGCCATGGCGAGATCGGCGGCGCGGTCGACGTAGGTGTGGCAGAGGCCGTCCAGGTGCGCCATGACGGCAATCCGGCTCTCGTTCATGACCCGCTCGATCAGGCCGCGGCCGCCGCGCGGCACGATCACGTCCACGCAGTCGTGCATGGTGAGCAGGATGCCGACGGCAGCGCGGTCGGTCGTCGGCACGCGCTGGATCGCAGCCTCCGGCAGGCCGGCAGCGCGCAGGCCTTCCTGCAGGCACTCGAGGATCGCGCCAGAGGAATGGAAGCTCTCCGAGCCGCCGCGCAGGATGGCGGCATTGCCGGCCTTGAGGCAGAGCCCGCCGGCGTCGGCGGTCACGTTGGGCCGGCTCTCGTAGATGATGCCGATGACGCCGAGCGGCACGCTGATCTTCTCGATCACCAGGCCGTTGGGACGCTGGCGCACCTCCAAGACCTTGCCGATCGGATCGGGGAAGGCGGCGATCTCCTCCAGGCCCCTGGCCATGGCCTCGACCCGCTCGGGGTTGAGCAGCAGGCGGTCGAGCAGGGCGGCGCTCAGGCCCTTGGCCCGTCCGCCCTCCATGTCGCGCGCGTTGGCGGCCAGGATCGCCGCCTGGCGGGCGCGGATTGCCGCGGCCGCCGCCCGCAGGGCCTCGGCCTTGGTCTCCGGCTCGGCCAGGCCCAGCACGTGCGCCGCCGCGCGCGCCGCACGGCCGAGCGCCTGCATGGCCTGGGTCAGGTCGTCCTTCAGCAGCACGGCGCCCTCGGCGCTCATCGCCCGCTCCTTTCCCGCGAAACCATCGGTGCCGTTTTACCCCTCACCCTCCCATCGCTGACGCGATGGGCCCCTCCCTCTCCCCCAAGGGGCGAGGGAAGCAGAGCCGCGCGCTTGCAACCCCTCGCCCCACCGGGGGAGAGGGAGGGGCCCAAGCGGCCGAAGGGCGCTTGGGAGGGTGATGGGGAGTTTGTTCATCGTTACCCTCAAATTCCCTCAAGTGAGTACCAGGTCGTCGCGGTGGATCATCTCCTCGCGCCCACGGTAGCCGAGAAGCGCTTCGATTTCACCGCTCTTGTGGCCCTGGATACGGCGCGCGTCCTCGGCCGAATAGGCGACCAGGCCGCGCGCCACCTCAACCCCGGAAGGATCGGCGACGACCACCGCGTCGCCGCGCTCGAAGCTGCCCTCGACCCGCACCACGCCGGCCGGCAGCAGGCTCTTGCCGCGCTTAAGCGCGCCCACCGCGCCGGCATCGACGACGATGCGGCCGGTCGGGCTCAGGCTGCCGGCTATGTAGCGCTTGCGCGCCGTGCGCGGCTCGACCTCGGCCAGAAACCAGGTGCAGCGCCCGCCCTCAGCGACGGCGGCCAGCGGGTTCATCACCCGGCCGTCGGCGATCGCCATGTGGCAGCCGGCCTGCACGGCGATGCGCGCGGCGGCCAGCTTGGTCACCATGCCGCCCGAGGAGTAGCCGGGTGGCGCCTTGCCGGCCATGGCCTCGATCTCGGGCGTCAGCGCCGGCACCTCGGCGATGAAGCGGGCCTCGGCGTCGCGTCGCGGATCGCTGCTGTAGAGCCCGTCGATGTCGGACAGCAGAACCAGCGCGTCGGCGTTCATCATGGCCGCCACGCGCGCCGCCAGGCGGTCGTTGTCGCCGAAGCGTATCTCGGCCGTGGCCACCGTGTCGTTCTCGTTGATCACCGGCAGGGCGCCGAGCCGCAGCAGGGTGGTGAGCGTGCTGCGCGCGTTGAGGTGACGCCGGCGCTGCTCGGTGTCGCCCAGTGTCAGGAGCACCTGCGCCACGGTGATGTCGTGCCGCGCCAGCGCTTCCTGATAGGCGTGCGCCAGGCGGATCTGGCCGGTCGCGGCGGCGGCCTGGCTCTCTTCCAGGCGGATCGTGCCGCGGGTCAGGCCGAGGTGCCGTCGCCCGACCGCGATCGCCCCGGAGGAGACCACGATGACCTCGGCGCCGCGCACCTTGAGCGCGGCCAGGTCGTCGGCCAGGGCATTGAGCCAGGTGCGGTGGATCGTGCCGCTGGCCTGCTCGACCAGCAGCGCCGAGCCGATCTTGACCACGACGCGGCGCGCCCCGGCCAGGTCGGGCCGGGCCAGCCTGGACGGCGTGGCGCCGAGCCTGCTCATGGC
>JBHJOF010000155.1:0-18187 GCA_050330055.1 Kiloniellales bacterium | reverse complement strand
CCCCCCGAAGCGCCCCTCCAGCACCTCGCCGTGCATGGCACCGCTATCATGGTCGAGCACCATGTGGAGAAAGCGCGTCGAGACCTCGGAGGTCTGCCCGACACTGGGGCCGGCGGCCGACTTCAAGCGCTGCCAGAGGCCGCGGTAGCGCAGCAGCAGAGGGATCAGCGCCGGCAGGGCCAGTGCCGCCAGCGCCTGCCGCCCGGCAAAAAGCAGATAGAGGCCAAGGCCGATACCGAGGCCGGCGATGGTCCAGCGCGCGACCCGCGCGACCTGCTTCGGATCGGTACTGACGTACCAGCGAATCAGGAAGATGCTGCCGAGCAGCAGGGCCACGCCAAGGATGAAGTAGGCGATCATGGCCGCCTCATCTTACGCGGCCCTCGACCCGGCCCGTCACCTGACCTGGTGGGTCAGTTGCAGCACCGCCCCGCCCCTGCGCATGGAGAAATCGGCCAGGGCCCGGCGCCCGCCGGCAGCGAAAACGGCGACGGCAGCCAGCAGGTCTCGCAGCTGCTGTGCTGAAGATGCGTCGAAGCGGCAGAAGGCGCCGCCGGAAAGCTGCGCGATCTGCTGAAAGGCGCGCCGGGCAATGGGATCGGCGCCCTCGTGGAACATGAAGCAGGGCACGCCCAGCAGGCCGAGCTCACCGGCAAACTGACCGAGGCGATCAATGTCCTCCTCCAGGCAGTCGCCGACGAAAACCAGGGCGTTGATCTTCTGGCGCTTGGTCTCGGCGATGGCGTGCTTCAGCAGCTTGCCGATCTGGGTATGGCCGGCAAGGCAAAAGACCCCCGTCATCTCGCGCAGCAGGCGCTGCGAATCGCTGACCCAGGGGCTGGCGTGGAACTCGCCAAAACCGCGATAGTAGGCGAGCTGGATGTCGAGCCCGCCGAGCGCCACCGTCTCGTTGAACATCTCGGCCTGGATGTGGCTGGCGCGGTCCCAGGTGGGCTCGCGGCTGGCCGTGGCGTCCATGGCGAAGATCAGGCGGCCGCGCGTCCCCGGCGCGGTGGTCGTCGGCGTGGCCGCGACCTTGCGCAGGAATGCATCGACCTCCCCGCTGGACGATTTGCTGGGCAGCTTTGACTGGTCGGCCATCACAACCCTCCTTCCGTTGAGGTAGTGCGGCCGCTCAGGCGCTTAAAGTCCCGGCTTCCCTTGGCCGAAGCGCCTCCCCGGCCGCGTCTTCCTCACCGTCGTCCCTCCCCTCGTCGTCGAAGCCCTCGGGCAGGGCCACCGCGCTCAAGAGAGCGCGAACTTCCTGGCGCGCCGCGATGTGGCTCATGGTCATGGCAACGTCGCCGTCGATCCGCCGCAGGTCGAACAAGGTCAACCCCTTGGGAAAGAGCTCACGGTAGATCACGCGCTCGCCGAAGCCGGCCACCACGCGAAAGCCGATGCGCTGCGCCAGGCGTTCCAGCACGTCGGCCATGTCGCGCTTGCTCTTGGCATCGATATGCGACAGGCGGTTGCGCATCACGATCCAGTCGATCGGCGGCCGGCCCGCCGCCGCCCGCTTCTGCCGCTGCTCCCAGACCATCTGGCTGTAGATGCTGGGCGAGAGGATTTTCTGGCCCTGCAGATCGACCCGCGCCAGGAGGTCGAGGTCGAGGAAGCTGTCGTTCAGCGGCGTGATCAGGGAGTCGGCGTGGCTGTGCCCGACCCGCGACAGGAACGAGTCGCTGCCCGGCGTGTCGATGATCAGGAAGTCGACCGGCCCGAGCCCGGCCCGCGCGACGCCGAAGCGCTGGATCTCCTCGGCCTCGCGTTCCGCCTGGCTTGCCGCCTGCGAGCGGAACACGCGCTGGAACATCGGCATGGGCAGCGCCAGTCGCTGCGCCTCCATGTAGTCGCGGCGGTTCTCCAGGTAGCGGGTCAGCGTCGCCTGGCGCGAATCGAGATCGATGCAGCCGACGTCGAAACCGCGGTCCAGCAGCGCCACGGTCAGGTGCATGGCCGTGGTGGTCTTGCCGGAGCCGCCCTTCTCGTTGCCCACCACCACCACGTGGGGGCGGGAGAAGCTTCGGCGCGGTGCGGATGCGGACAGGGTCATGCCGGCCTCACCCAGACGGCCGTATCGTGGAACACCGCGCCGCCGTTGGGCGCGCCGGCCTCCGCACTGACCAGCAGGTTGATGCCGACGCCTTCCTCGAAGGCGGCGTTCGGCCAGATGCTCTCGACCACGACCACATCGGGCTGCACTCCGTCGAAGGGCTCGGCGTGGATCACCAGCGAGCCCTGGCGATTGCCCAGGCGGACCCGCTGGCCGGCTTCGATGCCGAGCCTGCCGCAGGTCTCCGGGTGGATCAGCAGGCTGGGGCGGAGCTCGCGCGCCAGGCTGCCCGGCGTCTCGGTGAAGCTGGTGTTGAGGAAGCTGCGCGCCGGCGCGGCGACCAGCCGGAAGGGATGCTCCGCGTCGGCCGCGTCGATTACGGCGCAGTGGCCCGGCTTGGCCGGCAGCGCCGCATGGTTTGGGCCGATGCGCGTCCAGTCGGGCTTGAAGTGGAAGCGGCCGTCCGGCTGCGGAAAGCCATCGAGGAAATGCGCCCGCTCGAAGGGCTCGCCGCAGTCGAGCCAGCGCCCGCTCCAGACCTGCTCGGCCGGCGGGTGGCCGGAGGCCCGCAGCGTCGCGTCGATCAGCTCCCAGGCCGTCATGTCAAAGCCTGGATGCTCGGCGCCGAGGCGCTTCGCCAGGGCGCAGATCACCTCGTGGTTGGAGCGGCAGCCGGGCAGCGGATCGATCACCGCCTTGGTCACCTGCAGATGGGTGTGGCCGGAGGCCGTGTAGTAGTCGTCGTGCTCGAGGAAGCTGGTAGCCGGCAGCACGACGTCGGCCATGGCTGCCGTCTCGGTCATGAACTGCTCGTGCACGCAGACGAAGAGGTCGTCGCGCGCCAGCCCGTCCAGGCACTTGCGGCTTTCCGGACAGACCACGGCCGGATTGGTGTTCTGGATCAAGAGCGCCGTGACCGGCGGGCCATCGCCGAGGTCGCGCTTGTCACCGCAGAGCACAGGCCCGAAGCGTGACTGGTCGAGCGCCCGCACCGAGCGGTCGAGGCGGTCAAGCCCCTCGATCAGGGTCTTGTCCAGGTGATATATGGCGCCGTTGCCCCAGAGCGCGCCGCCGCCCTCGTGGCGCCAGGCGCCGGTCACCGCAGGCAGGCAGGAAACCGCGTGCAGGTTGGGCGAGCCGTTGCGCGAGCGCGCGAAGCCGTAGCCGACGCGGATGTAGCTGCGCTTGGTGGCGCCGTAGAGCCGGGCGAAATCCTCGATCTCCTCCGCCGGCACGCCGCTGATGGCCTCGGCCCAGGCCGGCGTGGTCTCTGCGAAGTGCACCTCCAGTTCCGCGTCCCAGTCGGTCAGGCGCGCCAGGAAGTCGCGGTCGGCATAGCCCTCGCGCAGCAGCACGTGGATCACCGCCGCCGCCAGCGCGCCGTCGGTGCCGGGCTTGACCATCAGGTGCAGGTCGGCCTGCTCCGCGGTGCCGGTGCGATAGGGATCGACCACCACCAGCTTGGCGCCGCGCGCTTTGCGCGCCTTGGCGATGTGCGTCATGACGTTGACCTGGGTGCTGACCGGATTGCCGCCCCAGACCACGATCAGGTCGCTGTGCTGGATCTCGCGCGCGTCGACCCCGGCCTTGCGGCCGACCCCCGCGAGCCAGCCGGATTCGGCCAGCGTTGTGCAGATCGTCGAATGCTGCCGCGAGTACTTCTTGACGTGTCGCAGGCGCTCGATACCGTCGCGCTGCACGTGTCCCATGGTGCCGGCGTAGAAGTAGGGCCAGACCGTCTCGCTGCCATAACGCGCCTCGGCCTGCAGCAGCGCCTCGGCGACGCGGTCGAGCGCCTCGTCCCAAGAGATCGGCGCGAAAGCGGCGCGCCCGACGCCCTTGTCGCCGGTGCGAAGCAGCGGTGTCGTCAGGCGGTCCGGATGATGCACGCGCTCGGCATAGCGCGCCACCTTCGCGCAGATCACGCCCGCCGTGTAGCTGTTGTCCTTGGCACCGCGCACCTTGCCAATTCTGGTCGGCGACAGCCGCTCGACCTCGAGCGCACAGGTGCTCGGGCAGTCGTGCGGACAGGCCGAGTGCCAGTACTCGCTGCCCCTTTCTGCCAGACTTCTGTTATCCAACGGCATGGGTGTCGGGCGTCCTGCGGAATGCCTCAATCAACTCTAGCGCTTGCATGGGGTGGCTTCAATCAGTCCAAGACACGGCTTCGAACTCAGTGCCTTGGGCTAGGCGTTAACCATACCGCCCGTGCGACAATGCGTTAACGCCCGCGCATGGCGGCCCATTCCGCTTCGCTCAGCTGCTCCATGATGGAGAATTCGCCGGCGCCTTTCAGCCACTCGCCGCCGTCGATGGTGACCACCTCGCCGTTGATGAATCCGGCCTGGTCGGAGACCAGGTAGACGGCGAGATCGGCCAGCTCGCGCGGCTCGCCGAAGCGGCCGAGCGGGATGCGCCGCTTCCAGGCCGCCTCCATCTCGGCATTGGGCACCAGCCGCTGCCAGGCACCCTCGGTCGGGAAGGGGCCGGGCGCGATGGCGTTGAGCCGGATGCCCTTGCCGCCCCACTCGGCCGCCAGGCTACGGGTCAGGGCCAGCACGCCGGCCTTGGCCATGGATGAAGGCAGCACGTAGGGCGAGCCGGTCCAGGCGTAGGGTGTGACGATGGAGAGCACGCAGGCCGGACGCCCCTCGGCGAGCCAGCGGTTGCCGCAGGCAAGCGTGACGTAGCCGGTGCCGTGCAGGACGATGTTCAGCACCGCATCGAGCGCGCGCGGCGAGAGCGTCTCGGAGCGGGCTATGAAGTTGCCGGCCGCATTGTTGACCAGCACGTCGAGCGGCCCCTCGGCCCAGAAGGCCTCGATCATGGCCTCGACCGCCGCCGCGTCGCGGATGTCGCAGCCGCACCAGGCGGTGCGCCCCGGGTAGTCGCGCTCGAACTCGGCTGCCGTCTCGGCCAGCACCGCCTCGCGCCGGCCGCAGATCGCCAGGCTGGCGCCCAGCTCGAGAAAGCGGCGGCCCATCGCCTTGCCCAGGCCAGTGCCGCCGCCGGTCACCAGGATACGCTTGCCCTTCAGCAGGTCGGAAACGAACATCGCGGACCTTTCCTCTGCAGATCAGACCGTTTTATGGCAGAGCCAGCCAGCGCTGGGCAAACCGGACTTTCGGCCGGCACTTGGCTAAGCTGGCCAGGGAGAGGCCCCTACGGCGTTCACAGATTTCAGGCAGGAGAGGCTCGCGCTTGCCACAGTCAAGGCTGTCGTCCCGGCACTTGTTGCCGGGACCCATTGGCTTGGCCGTTCATGCGCTAATGCCATTGGGTCCCGGGGACAAGCCCCGGGACGACAGTGGTGTGTATAGGACTTGCGAGACCGCCGCCCGAGATATGTGAATCTTGTAGGGAGAGTCACTGGGAAAGGCGGGGAGTGATGCTCACGCGGGCGGAAAGCTACGACGCGCTCTACCGCGACTTCCGCTGGCAGGTGCCGGCGCGCTACAACATCGGCGTCGACGTCTGCGACAAGTGGGCGGCGGGGCCAGAGCGGCTGGCGCTGATCCACCTGCGGCCAGACGGCGAAGTCGAGCGCACCAGCTTCCAGGACCTGCAAAGGCAGTCGAACCGACTGGCCAACCTGCTGGCCGCCAATGGGATCAAACAAGGCGACCGTGTCGGCATCCTGCTGCCGCAGGCGCCGGAGACCGCCATCGCGCATATCGCAACCTACAAGCTGGGTGCTGTCGCGGTGCCGCTCTTCACCCTCTTCGGGCCCGAGGCGCTGGAGTACCGCCTGGCCGACTCCGGAGCCAGGGCGCTGGTCACGGACAACGGCGGGCTCGGCAAGCTGAGCGAGATCCGCGAGCGCCTGCCCGAACTCGCCCTGGTGCTGTCGATCGACGGCGCAGCGCAGGGCGCACTCGATCTGCACGGCGAGCTCACAAAAGCCTCGGACAGCTTCACGCCGGTCGACACGGCGGCGGACGATCCCGCGCTGATCATCTACACCTCCGGCACCACCGGGCCGCCCAAGGGCGCGCTGCACGCCCATCGGGTGCTGCTCGGCCACCTGCCCGGCGTCGAGCTGCCGCAGGAGTTCTTCCCGCAGCCGGGCGACCTGTTCTGGACGCCGGCCGACTGGGCCTGGATCGGCGGGCTGATCGACGTGCTGCTGCCCTCCTGGCACCACGGCGTGCCGGTGCTGGCCTACCGCTTCCCCAAGTTCGACCCGGAGGAGGCCTTCCGCCTGATGGCCGAGTTCGGCGTGCGCAACGCCTTCATGCCGCCGACCGCGCTCAAGATGATGCGCAAGGTGGCGCGGCCGCAGCAGCGCTGGGATTACAAATTGCGCTCGATCGGCAGCGGCGGCGAGAGCCTGGGCGAAGAGCTGCTCGACTGGGGCCGCGCGACCTTCGGTCTCACGGTCAACGAGTTCTACGGCCAGACCGAGTGCAACCTGGTGGTCGCCAACTGTGCCGGCCTGATGTCGGTCAGGCCCGGCGCCATGGGCCGGCCGGTGCCGGGCCACGCGGTCGCCGTCGTCGATGCCGGCGGCCAGCGCCTGGCGGCGCACGATGTCGGCAGCATCGCGATCCGCCGGCCGGACCCGGTGATGTTCCTGGAGTACTGGCGCAACCCGGCGGCGACCGAGGCTAAGTTTGCCGGCGACTGGCTCTTGACCGGCGACAGCGGCTTCGTCGACGAGGCAGGCTATCTGCACTTCGTCGGCCGCGACGACGACGTGATCACCTCCGCCGGCTATCGCATCGGCCCGGGCGAGGTCGAGGACTGCCTGATCAAGCACCCGGCGGTCGCCCTGGCCGCCGTGGTCGGCGTGCCCGACCCGGATCGCACCGAGCGGG
Organism: Kiloniellales bacterium; assembly: GCA_050330055.1. Taxonomy (GTDB): domain Bacteria; phylum Pseudomonadota; class Alphaproteobacteria; order Kiloniellales; family JAKSDN01; genus JBHJOF01. The sequence continues at coordinate 11,314 of JBHJOF010000155.1, read as the reverse complement.
TCAAGGCCTTCCTGGTGCTGAACGAGGGCTACGAGGCGAGTCCTGCGCTGGCGCGCGAGATCCAGGGCTTCGTCAAGGTCCGCCTGGCCGCCCACGAGTACCCGCGCGAGATCGAGTTCATCGGCGCGCTGCCGATGACCGCGACAGGGAAGATCATGCGCAAGGATTTAAGGGCGCGGGGCTAGCCCACGCCCAACTCGGCCAGCTCGCGGGCCACGCGCTCCGCGTCCTCCTCGAGGAAGAACTCGTCGAGCTGGGGCGGCGACACGTCGGTCTGGCTCAGCATGTCGTGCACCTGGCCGCGGTGGTGGATCTGGTGCTGGAAGAGGTGCAGCAGGGTGGCGCTGATCGTGTTGCTGGTCTCGCCCCCGTGCCGGGTGCGGGTGACCCAGGAGACGGTCGTGGCCAGGTCGGCGTCGTTCCAGCCGTCGCATAGGACGATCAGGCGGCGGTCAGCCGCGTCCTGCGCGGCGCTGAGGGAGGCCAGGTCCGGGCATTGCTCCTCGCCGTAGGGCGGCGGCGTCGGCCGGCGCCGCTCCAGGCGGTCGAGATAGAGCCGGTCGACCTGCAGGATGTGATTCAGCGTGCCGTGGATCGAGCCGAAGAACGAGGGGCGCGCCTGGCGGTACTGCGCCTCGCTGAGGGCAGCGCAGGCTTGGTGCAGGCGGTTATTGCTCCAGAGGTTGTTGCGCGCCATCAGGCGAATCATTGCGGCGGCAGGCTGGGGCTCGGCCATGGCAAAGTCTCCCTGGCAGAGGGTTGGGTCAGTCTAGCAGAACGAGGCGGCAGCGGCGGCGGGCGGACCGCGCGGCGCGCGATGATAGCGCTCCCGCTAAGGGCTCGGATAGGCGCCGATCAGCAGGTGGTTGACCCGCTCGCCGTCGTCGGACAGCGGCAGCACCAGCTCCGCCACCGAGACAGCCTGCGGTCCGCGACGGTACTCGAAACGGAAATGCCGCGGCCGGCGCTCGCTCAGCACGGCGCGCAGCCGCGCCTGGAAGCGCTTGCGCTCGGCGCCGCTCAGGCTGCTGAGCCGCCGTCCGGTCAGCTCGCGGCCGAAGAGCTGCACCAGGTTGGTGCCGTAGAGCCGGCAGAGGAAATCGTCGCCATCGTCGAGCGTCGCCACGACCATCAGGTTGCCGAGCCAGGCCACCATGTCGAGCGGGTCCATGTCGTGCTTGCGCGGCGCCCAGCGGGCACCGCGCTTGCCGTGCCAGAAGCGCTCCAGCATCAGGAGCCGAGGATGACGCGCGACAATGACGCGCGCTGGGAGGCCGATTGCCGGCTCGCCCATGTGGCAACCCCCCGATCAATGCCATCGATACCTGCTGCTCCAGCGCACCGGGCAGGGCGCGCTGGAAGGGGGAAGCAAAACATGACCGGCACTGCCGATCAATGACCCAAATAGGCAGGTAGCTAACCACCTCCTACAACGAATGGCCGAGTCGGGCGACGGAATCCAGGCCACCGCGGAATTGACGCAAATTTGTCTCGCAGGTTGAGGGCTGATCTCACAGGAAAGCGGCGCGCTCGCGGCCGAGCTCGCCCAAGGCGATCGCGTCCCGCGGACGCGCCTGGGGGCCCGCCAGGTAAAGCAGCTCCCAGCCGCGGCTGTTACCGTTCAGTGCCCGCTCGGCGTCGCGCGCTTCGCGCCACAGGCTGAAGCGCACCAGTTCCCAGCGATAGGGATCGAAGGCCACGCTGATGCTGTGCAGGCCTGGCCCAGGACGTCCAGGGCGCAGCGCCTCGCCGAGCGCCGCCCGCTCGCGCGTGGCGATCGCGCCCGGATCGGCCTCGCGGCCCAAGCTCTCGGTTTCCTGCACGGCGAAGGCGGGTGCCGCACCGCCGCAGCTGCGGTGGCCGATCACCTGCCAGGACTGGACGCGCGGCCGCCCGAAGGCCTGCGACACCGCGCGGAAGGCGTCGCCCAGCAGAAAGGCACGGGCCGCATCCGCCGACTCCCAGAGGTAGAAGGTGGCATAGCTGTTGCCGACCTCGTCGCCCAGGATGCTGCCCTTGACGTCGTTGCAGAGGAAGGCCTTCTGCACCAGGCCGGGATAGTCGTCGAACAGCGGCCCCTTCTCCGCCACCCGGCGCCGGACCTGGGCCATGTCGAAGTCATCGGCCAGAGGAAAGACGTACTGCATGGCGAGCATGGCTGGCGCTCCCTGTCGCGCTCAAGGGAAGTCGAGCCGGCGGCACTCTGTCACAGTGCCGCCGGCTGCGAGGCAAGTTGCGGTCAAGTCGGCCATCATGCGGCCAGGCGCAGGTCGCGGGCCGGCGCCTCGCGCCGATTGGCGGCCGGCACCGGCCGCTTCAGGCCGCGCACATCCGAGACGGATGCCGGTCCACGCGCCAGCGCTTCGTCCACCAGCCCTACGATCTCGCCGCGCGCGATGCCGATGTCGCTGAGCAGCCGGTCGTCCAGGCTGCGGAGCTGGGCGATGGCCTCGCGCCGCTGCCGGTTCCGCGCGAGCCACCGGACGAGCGAGCGATAGGCGCCGCCCAGGGCCCGGGCGGTGAGGACGACGGCCCGTTCCACGGCGGTGATGGCCAGATAGCCTGCTCGCGACATGACCTCGGCACGGGCCCTCTCGGCCGCCACAAGGCGGTGGGCCAGATCGGGATTACCCAAAACCCAGATGTACATGATTCCATCCTCCAATCGGTGGCGGGAGCGATCCCGCGCTTCACCCGAGAAAAGCTAATGCAGTAGCTGAGATTATCTCATCTAAATCAGGCCGCCCTGAAAGCCTATCCCAAGTGCCGTGTTCACATGATCCGTATATGCAGATATTTAGGCTTGCCGACAAACGACATTTCGTCCTACTATTGATTAGGAAAGCTAAGGAATATTTCATGAGCAGACGGCTGCCTCCCCTGAACGGCCTGCGCGCCTTCGAAGCCGCCGCCCGGCACCTGAGCTTCGCCAAGGCGGCCGAGGAGCTGAACGTCACCCCGGCCGCGATCAGTCATCAGGTGAAAGGCCTGGAGGACTTCCTCGGCGTGAAGCTGTTCCGCCGCGCCAAGCGGGCGATCTGGCTGACCGAGGCGGGCCAGGCCTGCCTGCCGGAGCTGCGCGAGGGCTTCGACCTTCTGGCCTCGGCCATGTCGCGGCTGCGCGGCGTCGACGAGAGCGGCCTGATCACCGTGAGCACGCCGCCCTCCTTCACCGGCAAGTGGCTGGTGCCGCGCCTCGAGCGTTTCCGCCTCGCCCACCCGGAAGTCGACGTGCGGGTCGACGCCACGCATCAGCTGGTCGACTTCGCCCGCGAGGACGTCGACGTGGCGATCCGCTATGGCTCGGGGAACTATCCCGGCCTGCACGCCGAGCTGCTGCTCTGCGACGAGGTCTATCCGGTCTGCAGCCCGGCCCTGCTGGAGGGCCCGCATCCGCTGCGCACGCCGGACGATCTGCGCTGGCACACGCTGCTGCACGAAGATTCCATGACCAAGGATGAGACCGATCCGGACTGGCGCATGTGGCTGCTGGCCGCCGGCGTGAAGGGCGTCGATGCCACGCGGGGGCCGCGCTTCAGCGGCGCCGACCTGGTGACTCAGGCGGCCGTCGAGGGCCAGGGCGTCGCCCTGGGGCGTGGCGTGGTCTCCGCGGCCGACCTGGCGGCCGGTCGCCTGGTGCGGCCCTTCGCCGGCTCGTCACCGGTCGCCTTCGCCTACTACATCGTCTGTCCGAAGGTCGCCATAGAGCGGCCCAAGGTGGCCGCCTTCTGCAAGTGGCTGCACGCCGAGGCCAAGCGCCACCGCGAGGAGAGCGGCGAGATTGAATTGCTGCTCGGCGCCCGCAGCGCCTAGCGATCGCCCGGCACGCCGTAGGACGGTGCCGCGGAGGGATTGACGGCGCGGGTTACGTAATCGTCCATCTGCGGCCGCCAGCCCAGCCAGATCTTGCGCAGCTCGGCGATGGGGTTGTCCTCCGACCAGTCGACCCGCAGATCGATGTAGGGCCAGGCCTGCTTGTCCGCGACCAGCAGGCCGGCCGAGCGCACTGGTCCTTCCTCGCCGCCGGCGGCGAGACCCGCCTCCAGCGTCCGCACTAGCCGCTCGGCCAGGTGCTCCGCCGCGCCCTGCTTGAAGGCCTCGATCATGGCGTGCGGCACCCCGACCCCGGACAAGAGATTGCCGGCAGCAACCGCGCCCTCGGCCGTGGCCACGCCGTGGCAGCCGAGCGTCCTGGCGCCGGAGAAGTCGGCGCAGCGGCCGGCCGAGTCGACCAACACCAGCTGCCGGAACTGCATGTCGACGTGCTCGCTGACGATCGCCTCCAGCGCCTGAGAGGCGCTCATGCCCTCGGCCATCAGGTCGAGCGCCTGGGGGCCGAGCCGCGGATCGGTGATGTTCTGGGTCGCCACCGCGCCGGTGCCGGCGCGGACGAAGGCGCAGCGCGCCGCCACCGCCATGGAGGAGGAGGTGACGGCAACGCCCAGCATGCCGCTCTTCGGGCAGCGGGCAGTAATCGAGAAGGTCATGCGCCGCGCTCCGGGATCACGGCGATGACGTCGATCTCCATGACCCACTCCGGCCGCGCCAGGCCGTCGACGATGATACCGGTTGAAACCGGGAAGACACCCTTCAGCCACTTGCCGACGACGCGATAGACCGGCTCACGATAGGCCCGGTCGGTCAGGTAGATGGTGATCTTGCAGATGTCCTCGAGCCTGCTGCCGGCCTCCTCCAACAACAGCTTGACGTTCTGCATGGCCTGCTCGGTCTGCGCCGCCGGATCGCCGATGCCGACCGACTCGCGGGTCTCCAGGTCCTGGCCGACCTGGCCGCGCAGGAACACCAGGTTGCCCGCCCGCACCACCTGGCAGAGGTCGTTGTCGAGCTGCTGCTCCGGATAGGTGTCCTTGGTGTTGAACTTGCGCAGGCGCGTGTGAGTCATGAGCGATCGCTCTCCGCTGTACTTGCCGACATTGGCTGGTCGAAGCCGACCATCGGTCCCTTCTTGTCATTGCCGGGCTTGACCCGGCAATCCATTTCTCCGCCGCCGAGACCGATGCTGCACCGGTGGCAACGCGTCATCTTACATGGATGCCCGGATCAAGTCCGGGCATGACAGCGGAGCAAGCATGACCATTGGGCGAGCGTCCTAGCCGCCTACTGCTTCTTGCCCATGACCTTGTCGGACAGGCCGGCCATCTTGCGCACCAGGTCGAGCGGGCCGTCGAAGTCGAAGTTCATGTAGACCGCGTTCAGGTGCGCGAAAGGCGGCGACTGGGCAAAGAGCTCGAAGGTCACCCGGTGACCGGCGTAGTCGGAGTTCAGGAGATCGCGGGCGAAGGCCAGCAGCTTGCGCCGGTCCTCGGCGACCCAGTCCTCGTTCACCGTGTAGTACTTGTCGAGCCAGGGCTTGATCTCCGGCGTGGCGAAGCTGGCCGCGTCCGGCGTCACGCAGATCTGGCCGCCGCAGAGCTCGCGCGCCAAGTGCATCATGGCCGGCAGGTTGGCGACCGCCTGGACGCGCCCGGTGTAGAGCAGCGACTGGTTCGGCATCAGGAGGCCGGCCGGGCTCTTCTCGGCCAGCGCAATGGAGGCCGTCAGGTGAGCGTTGATGGTCTCGCGGTAGATGGCGAGCTGGGCCAGCTTCTCGCGCACCGCCTGTTGCTTGTCGAGGCCGGTCTGGCGCACGTTGTGCAGGGCGGCGCCGATCATCATGTCGGCCAGGGTCTCTAGCCGCTGCACGAAGGGAAAGGCGCTGTAGCGGTGCAGCGTGCCGCGGATGAAGGTGGCCGCCTTGGTGTGGCGGTAGAACAGGACGTTCTCCCAGGGCACCAGCACGTCGTCGAAGATGACCAGCGTGTCGACCTCGTCGAATCGGTTGGCCAGGGGATAGTCGGCATCGCTGTTGCGGCCGGAGAAGCCGCTCCGGCAGATGTGCTTCAGGCCGGGCGCGGCCAGATCGAGGATGAAGCCGACGGCATAGTCGGACAGCTTCTCGTCGCCCCAGTTGGCGATGGTCGGCTTGACGAAGGCCTGGTTGGCGTAGGCCGCCGCCGTCTCGTACTTGGCGCCGCGCACCACGATGCCCTTGTCGGTCTGCTTGACCACGTGCAGCAGCATATCCGGGTCCTGCTCCTGCGGCCGCTTGGAGCGGTCGCCCTTGGGATCGGTGTTGCCGGAGACGTGGAAGATGTCCTGGTTGAGCACGCGCAAGATGTGGGTCTCGATGTTCCTGGCGAACTGCGGATCGACCTCGTTCAGCACGTCCTGGCCGTCGTAGAGCGACCACATCTCGCCCACTGTCTCGTCGCCGACGCGGATCACGACGCCGCCGATGTCGCGCATCACCGCGTCAACGGCCCGCCGCTTGTCGTGCCAGTCCTGCTGCTCCTTGGGCAGGCGCAGGCCGATGGCGTTGGGCTCGTTGCTGGTCTCGTCGACGTAGGACATGACATCGCGATAGCGCTCCTCGTGCGCCATGTCGTAGATGCGCGCACGCACGTCGACGATCGGCTTGAAGGCCGGATGTGTGGTCACGTCCTTGACGCGCTCGCCGGCAATCCAGACCTCGCGGCCGTCGCGGATCGAGTCGCGGTATTCCTCGCCGGTACGGATCATGTCGTAGTTCCCCTAAGCTCGCTCAGGACGCGGCGCGTTCCTGGATTTCGAAGAAAGACGCGGCCCGGAAGTCCTCGGGCAGCTCGATCTCGCCACCCATGAGCCGGACGGAACGCGCCGGCACGCCGCGCAGGATGCGGCCCTCGTCCCGGTTCGGCAGGGGCGAGCGGGCCAGCGGCAGAGCATCGGCCGCGGTGTAGACGGCGATGAAGAGCGTGCGGCGCCGGTCGCTGGCATTGGCAGCCGAGCCGTGCAGCAGCTGGGTGTGCATCAGGCAGACGCTGCCGGCCTTGCCGGTGGCGGGCACCGCGCGCCGCATGGCCTCGCGCTCGGTCTCGGGATCGACCTTGCCGGTGAAGCGGTCCCCCTGCCACAGGCTCTTCTGCCCTTCGCGATGCGAGCCCGGCACGACCATCAGGCAGCCGTTCTCGCTGGTCACGTCATCGAGCAGCAGCAACGCCGTCACCATGTCGTCGTTGCTGTGCGGCGTGTAGGAGAAGTCCTGGTGATAGTCGACCCGCGTCGCGGTGTGCGGCAGCTTGATGTTGAGCTTGCTGTGGTGGAATTTGACGTCCGGCCCGATTAGGTCGGCCACCATGTCGACCAGGGCGCTGTCGAAGGCGACCTCGGCGTAGCACTCGGAGACTTCGGCCGGGTTGTTGACCCGGCGCAGCGCCGGGGCCTCGGCGCGGTGTTCCTTGGCGATGTCGAAGCGCGGCAAATTGTCGATGGTTTCGCCGTAAGGCGCGCGGTGGCCGCGGCTTTCCTCGATCCAGGCGTCGAGCTGGCGGCGCAACGCTGCGAGCTGGGCCGGGCTCACCGCCTCTTCCGCCACCAGGTAGCCGTCGCGGGCGAAAGCCTGGCGCTGGGCGTCGCTCAGCCGAGTCATGGCCCCGCCTCTCAGGCCGCCGCCACGCGGGCGTAGCCGCGGTCGCAGTAGACCAGCGGCGCGCCCCGGCCGGCCCGCGCCTCGACCACGCGGCCGACGAAGATGCGGTGCGAGCCGTGGTCGTAGCTGGCCTCCAGCCGGCAGTCGAAATGCGCCGCCGCGCCGACCAGCACCGGCGCGCCGGTCGCCCGCCAGAGCCAGCCGCCGCAGGCGAAGCGGTCGCCGGTCTCGGTCCTGACCCGGCCGGCGAAGACGTCGGAGACCTGCCGCTGATCCTGGCTCAGCAGGTTGACGCAGAAGATGCCGTTGCGCTCGATCGCCGCCGCGACCGGGCTGCGGCGATTGACGCAGATCAGCAGCAAGGGCGGATCGGCCGAGACCGAGCTCATCGCGCTCACCGTCATGCCGAGCCGCTGGCAGCCGTCCGAGGTGGTCACCACCGTGACACCGGTAGCGGCCAGGCGCATGGCGTCGAGGAAGCTCTCGCGCTCCAGGCCGTCGCCCGGCGCTGGAGCCGGGGCCGTCGTGTGGGCCGATGCGGCGTCCGAAGCAGTCTGCACCATCGTCATGGGTCAGCCCCTCCCAGGTCTTTCCCGGCGGGCGGGCGGCGGCTCCGGCCGTCCCGCTCGCATTACATGGGCAGTGTCGCCGCCGGCGGTTCTTCTGTAAAATATTATTAAGTGATCAACTTCATCGGAAAATCCTATGAGCTTCACCCTGAAGCAGCTGCGCTATTTCGTCGCCTCGGCCGAGGCCGGCAGCATCACCCAGGCCTCGCGCGACCTGGCGATCTCGCAGCCCTCGCTGTCCGCCGCGATCGCCCAGCTCGAGGCCGGTTTCGGCGTGCAGCTGTTCCTGCGCCACCGCGCCCAGGGACTGTCGCTCACGCCCTCCGGCCGGCAGTTCCTCTCGGCGGCGCGCCGCCTGCTCGACCATGCCGAAGAGGTCGAGGCCGGCGCCCGCGGACTGGGCCAGGGCCTGGAGGGACCGCTCGCAATCGGCTGCTTCGTTACCCTGGCGCCGGTCTTCCTGCCGCGCCTCCTGAAGGGATTCGCCGCGCGCTATCCGGCCACCCAGGTCGACTTCCGCGAGGCCGATCTGGACGGCCTGCAGGAGGACCTGGCCTCCGGCGCGACCGAGCTGGCGCTGCTCTACGAGCTGGACATCAGCGATCGCCTGGCCCGCGAGCGGCTGGCCGAGGTGGTGCCCTACGTGCTGCTCGGCGAGGGCCATCCGCTGGCCCGGCGCGACATGATCCCGCTTGAGGCGCTGCTCGGCGAGCCGATGGTTCTGCTCGACCTGCCGCACAGCCGCGAGTACTTCCGCTCGCTGTTCCTCACCATCGGCGCCGAGCCTGACGTGCGCCACCGCACCAGCAGCTTCGAGATGGTGCGCGGACTGGTTGCCAACGGCCACGGCTTCTCGCTGCTCAATCTGCAGCCGGTCTCGGCCCGCAGCTATGACGGCCGCCGCCTGGTGGCGCGGCCGCTGGCCCATCCGGTGCCGCCGCTGCCGATCGTGCTGGCGCGCGCCCAGGGCGTCCGCCTGACCCGCCGGGCCGAGGCCTTCGCCGATCATTGCCGCGGCTTCTTCGCCGCCGGCGCGCCAGGCCTTGGACGGGCGGGCAGCAAGAGTCGGTAGCACTAGCGGCGCCACGCGTCTCGGATCCCGCGTCGGCGAATGTCACTGCTGATTGGCATGGCGCGACCGCCCTGGGAAGAGTAAAACTCGCTGTTATCCGCGTTTGAGGGGTTGCCGCCTTTGCGACTCCTGTTGCTCCTGATGGGCTTGCTCCTCGCGGTAACGCCCGAGGCGCACAGCGAAGAGTTTGCCGCTCCGACCGGCCCGGTGATCCTGACGGTCTCCGGCGCCATCTCGAATACCAACGAGGATGGCGCCGCGACCTTCGACGATACCGCGTTGGAGGCGCTCGGCCTGCACCAGCTTCGCACCTCGACCGCCTGGACAGACGGCGTCTCGACGTTCGAGGGCCCGCTGCTCTGCGCCCTGCTCGACCATGTCGGAGCGGAGGGAGACACGCTTGTTGCGCGGGCGCTCAACGACTACACGGTCGAGATTCCAATCGACGACTGCCGCAAGTACCCGGTTGTCCTGGCCCTGCGCAGCGACGGCCGGCCGCTGTCCGTGCGTGACAAGGGGCCGATCTGGATCGTCTATCCGCGCGACGATCATCCGGAGCTGGCCAACGAGGTCATCAACAGCCGCTGGATATGGCAGCTGGAGCAGATCGAGGTCAGATGACCCGAACACTGCGCCCCCTGACCAGCTACCTGATCCTGGGGGCCGCCATCGTGGTCTTCGTCGCAAGCCTGGCGAGCAGCGTCTCGCGGCTCTACGACATCGAGCAGGACATGGCCCGGGACGTCGGCGAGAACGCCAACTGGACCATGGCGCAGAACGAGGTGGAGATCCTGCTGTTCCTCGACGGCCTGTCTCGCTTCGTCGACGGCGATGCCGGGATGACGCGGGCGGGCTTGCTGCGGCGTTTCGACCTCCTGTGGAGCCGCCTCGCGGTGGCGCAAGGCGGCGAGGTAGCGGAGCGCCTGCGGACGATCGAAGGCGCCTTGCCGGCGATCGAGGCGGCGCAGCAGACCCTCGCCGAGCTGGAGCCCCGCATCCAGGCCCTGGCGCTCGGAGAGAGCGCCGAGGCGCAGGCGATCGGCGCGCGGCTCCGTGCCCTGCTGCCCGCCCTGCACCAGGCCTCGGTGGCCACCTGGCAGGCCGAGATCGCGCACTACACGGATCGCCGCGTGGCCCGGCAGGAGGCGCTGCTGGGCGCCATCACCCATCTGCTCGGTCTGGTCGTAAGCATGGGCGTCCTGGTCGCCCTGCTGCTTCTCGAACTGCGCCGCCGCCGCCATCTCGCCGAGCAAGCGGGCGCAGCCGAGCAGGCCGCGCGAGTCAGCGAGGCACGCTTTCGCGATGTGGTCGAGGCGGCCTCGGACTGGGTCTGGGAAACCGGTCGCGAGCACAGTCTGACCTTCATCTCCGATCGTCTCAGGGAGCTTTCGGGGGAGGAGGCGGAGGACGTTCTGGGCAAGACGCGGCGAGAACTGCGCTTGGCGGATGACCACGACGGCGCGAACTGGGAGAAGCATCAGTCGATCCTCGACCAGCGGCTGCCGTTTCGCGACTTCACGATCCCCTACGTCGACGCCGACGGCAGGCGGCACTGGGCGCGCATCCATGGCCGGCCGGTGTTCGATACCGCAGGCAACTTCGTGGGCTACCGTGGCACCGGACGCGACGTTACGGCCGAGCGCGAAGCGGCCGAGGAAATCAAGGAAAGCCGCGCGTTGCTGCGCGCCGTGATCGATGCCGTCCCGGCGGTGATCAACGTCAAGGACCGCGAGTCCCGCTACGTCCTGATGAACCGGTTCCAGGGCGAGGTCTACGGCGTCGACAGCGAGGCCGCGGTCGGCAGGCGCAGCGAGGACTTCACTGGCGAGCGCTACGGCGAGGAGTCGCGCGCCTTCGACCAGGAGGTCATCGCCTCGGGCCAGGCCCAGCCGTTTCGTGAGCGCCCCTTCGTCGACGCCAAGGGCCAGAAACGCGTCTGGTGGACCGCCAAGCAGCCGCTGAAGGACGCCCTCGGCGCGGTCCGCCACGTGGTGACGGTGGCGCTCGACATCACCAGCCTCAAGGCGATGGAGAAAGCGCGCAACAACCTGTCACGCTACTTTTCGCCCAACATGGTCGAGGTGCTGGCGGCCAAGGATGCGCCGATCTCGCAGGTGCGACAGCAGGAGGTCGCGGTCGTCTTTGCCGACCTGTTCGACTTCACCCGGCTCTGCGCCCAGGCCACGCCGCAAGAGGCGATGAGCA
>JBHJOF010000154.1:0-21405 GCA_050330055.1 Kiloniellales bacterium | reverse complement strand
GCCGGCCTCGCCACCGGCCTTGCCGCTTACGCGCTGGAAACACGCGAGGTCGTCTGGAGCGGCGAGATGATCTTCGCGCTCGCCTGGCTGGTGCTGGTGCTGTCGCTCGGCGCCTTCCTGCTGCTCTACCTGCTGATCCGGCGCGGCGCCGCCGCGCGCGTGGCGAGCCTGTTCTTCTTGGTACCGCCCTGCACGGCGCTGATGGCCTATCCGCTGTTCGGCGAGCGCTTCGGCCCGGTGGCGCTGGCCGGCATGGCGCTGGTGGTGCTCGGCGTAGCGCTCGTCAATCTGAAGGGAATCGCTCTAAAAGGGATCACTCTAAAGCGGGGCAATCGAAAGGGGCCAAGCTGAAGCGTCAGAAGTCGACGCAGATACCCTTGCTTTCCCAGTCGCCGTAACGGGTCGGCTCTGGCCCGCTGGGACCGCCGATCTCCTTCGGCCGCTTGGCCGCGTCAGCCGCCGTTGCGGGCTTGGTTGGCCCAGTTGGCGCGGAGGTTGCGCTGGCGCGCTTGGCCGCGGGTGCGGCCTTCGGCTTGTGGGCGCGGAACTGACGGGTCATTCCTTACAATATGGCCCCGACACCGGGCCCGGCCAAGGCTTGACGCGGCCGGCCGGACCGCCCACTTCAACTGCGGCTCGATCTGCCCCGGGCTGCTTCTCGGAGAGCTAGGAGGACATGGGTTACTTCCGCACCGCGCTGCTGCTGGCCGGCCTGACCGCGCTCTTCATGCTGGCCGGCCTGATGATCGGCGGCGAGAGCGGCATGGTGATCGCGCTCGGCGTGGCGCTGGCCATGAACCTTTTCGCCTATTGGAACTCCGACAAGGTCGTGCTGCGCATGTACGCTGCGCGCGAAGTCGACCGGCGGAGCGCGCCGCAGCTCCATGGCATCGTGGCGCAGCTGGCCAACAACGCCGGCCTGCCGATGCCGCGCGTCTACATCATCGACAATCCGCAGCCCAACGCTTTCGCCACCGGGCGCAACCCGCAGAACGCGGCGGTTGCCGCCACCACCGGCCTGCTGCAGCGCCTGAGCGAGGAAGAGATCGCCGGCGTCATGGCGCACGAGCTGGCGCACGTGAAAAACCGCGACACCCTGATCATGACGATTACCGCGACCATCGCCGGCGCGCTCTCCATGCTGGCCAACTTCGGCCTGTTCTTCGGCAGGATGGGCGGCAACCGCAACAACCCGCTCGGCATTGTCGGCGTGCTGATGGTGGCGATCCTGGCGCCGCTCGCCGCCATGCTGGTGCAGATGGCGATCAGCCGCTCGCGCGAGTACGAGGCCGACCGCATCGGCGCCGAGATCAGCGGCCGGCCGCTGTGGCTCGCGTCTGCGCTGGAGAAAATCCAGGGCGCGGCGCGCGCGATCGACAACCAGCCGGCCGAGCGCAACCCGGCGACGGCGCACCTCTTCATCATAAACCCGCTGCACGCCCACAAGGTCGACAGCCTGTTCTCGACCCACCCGCGCACCGAGGAGCGCATCGCCCGCCTGCGCCGCATGGCGGCCGAGATGGGCCAGGCGGCGCGGCCCTGGGGCTAGGACGGACGGCTGTCCGCTTTGCACAAAGCTGCCTCTTACATTGTCCGCTTCGCGGACGCCCCCCTCCGGCGCTTCGCGCCGCCTCCCCCTCGAGGGGAAAGGCTGGGAGGGGGGCCCAGGGACCACGGGGCGCGAAGCGGACAACACAACACGCGTTCTCAATTATAGCTGGACATCCGTATGCGATGAGCAAGGATCGCAAGCCGGGCAATCCCCGCACGGTTGCTCTACGGCTGCTGGACGCCGTGCTGCAGCGGCAGAGGCCGCTCGACGAGGCGCTGGCGGGCGATCCGTCCTTTGCGCGGCTGAGCCCGCGCGACCGTGCCTTTGCGCGCAACCTGGTGACCACCACGCTGCGCCGCCTCGGCCAGATTGACGCCATCGTGGAGGCCTGTCTCGACCGCTCACTGAAGCCGAAGGCGACGGTGCTGCGCGACCTGCTGCGCCTCGGCGTCTGCCAGATCGCGGTGCTGCGCACCCCGGCCCATGCCGCGGTCTCGACCAGCGTGGCGTTGGCCCAAGGTCCGCGTCTGGCCGGCTATCGCGGCCTGGTCAACGCCGTGCTGCGCCGCGCCGCGCGCGAGGCCGAGGCGCTGCTGGCGCAGCAGGACGCGGCCCGCCTCAACACGCCCGACTGGTTGTGGCAGAGCTGGTCGGCGGCCTACGGCGAGGCGACGGCGCGGGCGATCGCCACGGCGCAGCTCCAGGAGCCGCCGCTCGACCTCACGGTCAGGGCCGATCTGGAAACTTGGGCCGAGCGTCTCGGCGCCTGCCCGCTGCCGACCGGAAGCCTGCGCCTGCCGCCAGGCAGCGGCGAGATCGCGCGGCTGGCCGGCTACGAGGAGGGTGCCTGGTGGGTACAGGATGCCGCCGCCGCCCTGCCGGCCCGCTTGCTCGGCGATGTGGCCGGCCAGCGGGTGATCGACCTCTGCGCCGCGCCCGGAGGCAAGACGGCACAGCTCGCCGCCGCCGGAGCCAGCGTCACAGCGGTCGAGCGGTCGCCGCAGCGCCTGAAGCTACTGGAGAGCAACCTGAAACGGCTCGGCCTCGCCGCCGCCACAGTGGCGGCCGACGCTAGCGAATGGCGCCCGCCGCAGCCGGCCGACGCCGTGCTGCTCGACGCGCCCTGCAGCGCCACCGGCACGCTGCGCCGCCATCCCGACATCGCCTGGCTGAAGCGCGCCGCGCAGCTGCCTGCGCTGACCGCGCTGCAGGACCGGCTGCTCGACAACGCGCTTGCCATGCTGCGTCCGGGCGGCCTGCTGGTCTATGCCGTCTGCTCGCTGCAGCCGGAGGAGGGGCCGCAGCGCATCGAGGCCCTCTTGGCACGACAGCCGGACGGCCGGCGCCTCGAGCGCGTCCCGATCATGCCCGACGAGCTGGGCGGCCTGGCCGAGTTGATCACGCCGCTGGGCGAGCTGCGCAGCCTGCCCTGCCACCTGGCGGCGCAGGGCGGCCTCGACGGCTTCTACGCCTGCCGCCTGCGACTGCTCTAATACCAAATTCTGATACTCTCGACCGAGCGGCCCATGCTTCGAGACGCCTGCCTTCGCTAAAGCTACGGCAGGCTCCTCAGCATGAGGTGATACGATGTTGATATAGAACGCCCTTCCTCATCCTGAGGAGCGTTCGAAGAACGCGTCTCGAAGGATGGGCCATGAGTCGCTGGATTTGAGGCGGCTTATGCCTCCTCCATTTTGTTCATGGGCCATTGAGGCCCCGCGCGCCCTGTAGGTGCATGGGGCGCGCGAAGCCAAGCGCCCGGATGGGCGCGTCCGGCGCCCCGAGGACCAACGTGGGGGGACAATGAAAGAGGCAAGCCAAGGTAGTTGGCGACGCCAATTACCCTGGCTTGCGGGCGACTCCACTTGCTGTTACCTAGACTCATGCAGCAAAAGGTCCGAGTCGCGCCGTCGATTCTCGCGGCCGATTTTGCCAAGCTCGGCGAGGAGGTGCGCGCGGTGGACCGGGCGGGGGCGGACTACGTCCACATCGACGTGATGGACAACCACTTCGTGCCCAACCTGACCATCGGTCCCGGTGTCGTGGCGTCCCTGCGGCCCCATTCGGCACTGCCCTTCGACGTGCACCTGATGGTGGCGCCGGTCGACGCCCTGCTGCCGGCTTTCGCCGAAGCCGGGGCCGACATCCTGACCGTGCATCCGGAAGCCGGGCCGCACCTGCACCGCTCGGTACAGACCATCAAGGAGCTCGGCAAGAAGGCCGGCGTGTCGCTCACCCCGGCGACGCCGGGGGCCGCCGTCGAGCCGCTGCTGGAAGAGCTCGACCTGGTGCTGGTCATGAGCGTCAACCCGGGCTTCGGCGGCCAGAGCTTCATCCCGGCGACGCTGCGCAAGATCGAGGCGCTGCGCCGCCTGATCGACGCCAGCGGCAAGTCCATCGACCTCGAGGTCGATGGCGGCATCAACGCCGAGACCGCGACGCAGGTGATCGACGCAGGCGCCGATGTGCTGGTCGCCGGCACCGCCGTGTTCAAAGGCGGCCCGGAGGCCTATGCTGGCAACATCGGCCGCCTGCGCGGTACGGCCTGAGGGAGCGCGGCCCATGTCGCTCGGCGCCACCCATCATCCCAGCAGCCACGGCGCGGGCACGTCCGGCGAGCACTTCGCCGCGCTCAGGGCCTTCGTGCAACAGCCGCGCCAGCAGCTCCTGGCACGCCTCTCCTACGGCCTGCGCCAGCCGCTGTTCCGCACGCCGCTCTATCGCCTGCTGCTGGCCGGGCGCGGCCCGACCGCGCTCAAGGTCACGCCGTCCGATCCCTGGCCCGGCAATGCCGAGGCGGGCAGCGCCATCATCCAGGGCAATTTCACCCTGCTGGGCAGCACGGTGCGCCGCCCCATGCCGCTGTGGCTGCCGATCGAGATCAGCCGGCGCTGGAGCGAGGAGATCAACAGCTTCTCCTGGCTGCGCGACCTGCGCGCGGCCGGCGGCGACACGGCGCGGCGCACCGCGCGGCAGCTGGTCGCCGCCTGGGTCGACGCCAACCGGCGCTGGCACCCGATCACCTGGGACCCGCAGGTGACCGGACGGCGCCTGGCCAACTGGCTCGGCCAGTACGATTTCTTCGCCGCCAGCGCCGATGTCGAGTTCCGCCACCGGCTGCTGCGCGAGATGGCGTTCCAGGCCCGCCACCTGAACAAGATCCTGCCGGCCGGCCTGTCCGGCGGCCGCGCCATCGGCGCGCTCAAGGGGCTGATCTACGCCGGCATCTGCCTGCCCGACGCCGAGAGCTGCCGGCAGCGCGGACTGACCCTGCTGCGCGACGCCATGGCGCAGCAGATCCTGGCCGACGGCGGCCACATCGAGCGCAGCCCGCGACGCCACCTGGAGGTGCTGCGCGACCTGATCGACCTGCGCGCCGCGCTGGTCGCCGCCGAGCTCGAGGTGCCGGACGACCTGCACGCCACCATCGAGCAGATGGCCCCGGTGTTGCGCCTGCTGCAGCACGGCGACGGCGGCCTCGCGCTGTTCAACGATTCGGGCGAGGAGGCCGACTGGCAGGTCGACCTGGTGCTGCAGCGCGCCGGCGGTCGAGGCCGGCCCCTGGCCAGCGCACCGATCAGCGGCTTCCAGCGCCTGCAGGCGGGGCGCAGCCTGCTGATCGTCGATGCGGGCGCACCTGCGCCCTCCGGCTTCGACGAGGCGGCGCACGCCGGCACCTTGAGCTTCGAGATGAGCGTCGGGCGCGAACGCCTGATCGTCAACTGCGGCGCCCAGGCGAGCGACGGCGAATGGCGCACGGTGCAGCGCGGCACAGCGGCGCACAGCGCCCTGGTGGTAGCCGAGACCAACTCATCGCAGGTCGTTCCGGGCGACGGCCTGGGGCGTCGCCCGAACAACGTCACGTGCCGGCGCGAGGAGACCGAGGGCAGCATCTGGCTCGAGCTGTCGCACGACGGCTATCTCGCATCGCACGGCCTGGTGCACCATCGTCGGCTCTATCTCTCGAGCAGCGGCGAGGATCTGCGCGGCGAGGACCGCCTGGAAGGCAAGGGCGGCGGTCGAGTTGAGGCCGGCTACGCCGTGCGCTTCCATCTCCACCCGGCAGCGCAGGCTAGCCTGAGCCAGTCCGGCGACACGGTGCTGCTGCGCCTGCCACGCGGCGACGGCTGGCGTTTCTACGCGCGCGGGGCCGAGCTGCGACTGCAGCCCAGCATCTATCTCGGCATGGCCGGCACGATCAGGCGCAGCCAGCAGATCGTGCTGAGCGGCGCCACGGAGTCCGGTGCGGCGACAATCAAGTGGGCGATGAAGCGCGAGGCCAAGCCGCGCGCCAAGCGTTAGGGCGCACGGCGCATGACGGCAGCGGACTTCTTCTGGCCGCTGGCCCTGGTCTGCGTCCTGGTCGCGGCCACGAGTTGCGCCGCGACCGGGATGATCCGCACGCTGCTGCTGCGCTTCCACATCCTCGACCGACCCAACGCGCGCAGCAGCCACAGCGTCGCCACGCCGCGCGGCGGCGGCCTGGCCCTGCTGCCGCTGCTGCTGGTCGCCTGGCTGCTGTGGCAGTCTGGATCACTGGCGCACCCGCCGGGCTTCGAGCTCGCGGTGATCGGCGCGGTCTGGCTGGTGCTGGTGTCCTGGCTCGACGACCTGCGCGACCTGCCGGCGGCGCTGCGCCTGCTCGCCCAGGCGGTCGCCGTTGCCGTCACGCTCTTCTCCATGCGTGATGCCGGGCCGGTCTTTCAGGGCCTGCTGCCGCCGCTGCTGGACCGCCTGGCTGCCGGCCTGCTCTGGCTTTGGTTCATCAACCTGTTCAATTTCATGGACGGCATCGACGGAATCAGCGGCGTCGAGGCGATCGCGCTTGGCCTGGGGGTCGGCCTGATCGCCTGGCTGCTCGAGCTCGGCGAGGGTGAGATCGCGCTGCCCTGGCTGCTGGCCGCGGCCGCCGCCGGCTTCCTGGCGTGGAACTGGGCGCCGGCCAAGCTGTTCCTCGGCGACGTCGGCAGCGTGCCGCTCGGCTTCCTGCTCGGCTGGTTGCTGTTGTTGCTGGCGGCCCATGGCGCCTGGGCTGCGGCCCTGATTCTGCCGGCCTATTACCTGGCCGACGCGACAGTCACCCTGTTGTGCCGCGCCGCGCGGCGGGCAGCGCTGTGGCAGGCGCACCGCGAGCACTTCTATCAGCGCGCCGTGGCCGGCGGGCGCAGCCACGACCAGGTCTCGCTGGCCATCGCCGGCTGCAACCTGTTGCTGCTAGCGCTTGCGCTGGTCGCCGCCTGGGGCTATGCCTGGCCTGCGCTGATAGGCGCAGGCGTCGTCGTGACCTTGTTCCTGCTGCTGTTGCAGCGCTGGGGTCGACCGGGGATGGACTCCAGCTGACGCAGGCGACGCGGACATTCGCCTTCCATGGGCCGATGCGGCGGTATGCGCGCGCTGCCGTTTAGCCGCACGGACAGTTCGGAGGGGGCATGAGACTGAGAGGGATCCGGCTGCAACGGGCGGCGACCGCCTTTGTGCACGACGTCGCCATCGCCGGCCTGTCGTTCATGATCGCGCTCTTCCTGCGGCTCGGCGCGGGCGCGACCGATTACATCAACCAGAACTTCCTGCTGGCGCTGGCGCTCTTCACCGCGGTCTGCGCCGTCGTTTTCTGGACCACCGGACTCTATCGCGGCATCTGGCGCTATGCCTCGCTGGACGACGTCATCGCCATCGGTAAGGCGGTTACGCTGGCGCTGCTGGTGTTCCTGGCGGTCACCTTCACGATCACCCGGCTCGACGCGGTGCCGCGCTCGATGCTGTTCATCAACTGGTTCGTGCTGGTCTTCCTGCTGGCTGCGCCGCGCATGACCTATCGCGTGTTCAAGGACCAGGGCTTCACCCATCTGCTCGAGCACTCGATCGACCGCGGCCGCGTGCCGGTGCTGCTGGTCGGCGTCGGCGACGCCGCCGAGCTTTTCATCCGCGAGATGGCGCGCGATCCGGCGGCACCCTACGAGGTGCTGGGCGTGCTCGACAGCCGCGCCGGCCGCACCGGCCTGCAGATCCGCGGCGTGCGCGTGCTGGGCACCCTCGAAGAGCTGCCGAGCGTGCTGGACGAACTCGAGTACCGCGAGCGCAAGCCGCAGCGCCTGGTGCTGACCAAGCGGCTGGAGCGCGAAACCATGGAGCGCCTGCTCGACATGGCGGATGCCGCCGGCATGACCATCGCCCGGCTGCCGCGCCTGACCGACTTCCCGAGCGACTACGGCACGACCGACGGCAGCCGCAGAATCGAGCCGCGCCCGGTCGCCATCGAGGACCTGCTGGGCCGCACCCAGACCAAGCTGGACCGCGGCTCCATGCATCGCCTGATCGCCGGCCGCCGGGTGCTGGTGACCGGCGCCGGCGGCTCGATCGGCGCCGAGCTGGTGCGCCAGATCGCCGACTTCGGCCCGGCTCAGATCACCCTCTTGGATCACGCCGAGTTCGCGCTCTACTCCATCGACCTGGAAATGAGCGAGCGCCATCCGGCGCTGCCGCGCAGCAGCGTGCTGGCCGATGTGCGCGACCGCGCCCGGCTCGACCAGGTCATGGCCGAGCAGCGCCCCAATCTGGTGTTCCACGCCGCCGCCTTCAAGCACGTGCCGCTGGTCGAGGCGAACCCCACCGAGGGCGTGCTGACCAACGTGATCGGCACCCGCAACACGGCCGATGCCTGCCTGAAGGCGGGGGTCGCGGCCATGGTCCTGATCTCCACCGACAAGGCGATCAACCCGGCCAACGTGATGGGCGCCAGCAAGCGGCTGGCCGAGAGCTATTGCCAGGCGCTCGACCTGGCGCAGCGCCAGCGCCTCAGGCGCGAGGGCGGTCGCGCCACGCGCTTCGTCACCCTGCGCTTCGGCAACGTGCTGGGCTCGACCGGCTCGGTCGTGCCTCTGTTCCAGCATCAGATCGCGGCCGGCGGCCCGGTCACCGTCACCCATCCCGATGTGCAGCGCTATTTCATGACCATTCGCGAGGCGGTCGAGCTGGTACTGCAGGGCGCCGCGCTCAGCATCGAGACCCCAGCGGACAAGGGGGGCGACAACGCGGGTGACGACGCCGGCAAGATTTACGTGCTCGACATGGGCGAGCCGATCAAGATCGTCGACCTGGCGCGCCAGATGATCCGCCTGGCCGGGCTCAGGCCCGGCCAGGACATCGAGATCGCCTTCATCGGCCTCAGGCCCGGGGAGAAGCTGAACGAGGAGCTGTTCCATCCGAACGAGCCGATGCTGCAGACCAGCCATCCCGGCTTGCGACTGGCAGCGCCGCGCACCAGCAACCTGGAGCTGCTGGCGCGCGGCCTCGACGAGCTCGCCGACAAGGCCGCCGGCCGCCAAAGCGCCGAGGTGCTGTCGACCCTGCGCCGCCTGGTGCCGGAATACAGCGCCGAGCTCGAGGAGAGCAGCCGCAGCATCGCGATTTCCTGATCGCCGTCGCTCGTTGCTGTCATCCTCGGCAGCATGCCAGGGAATTGAGGGGACAGGGGAATTGAGGGGACAGTATATTTAATTCGACCGCGGAAGAGCAGAGCATGGCGTCCCCTGCAGCATCAACAGCCATAGTTGCGAATTAAATATACTGTCCCCTTAATTCCGCCCTTTCCGGAGCCAGCTCTGCCCATGACCGGCAGCAACATCGTCCAGATCGCGCGCGCCCTCGTTTCCGTCTCCGACAAGACCGGGCTGGCCGCGCTCGGCCGCGTGCTCGTAGACACCGGCGTCGAGATCCTCTCGACCGGCGGCTCGGCACGCGCCCTCAAGGAAGCCGGGGTCGCGGTCACCGAGGTCTCGGCCCACACCGGCTTTCCCGAGATCATGGACGGCCGGGTCAAGACCCTGCATCCCAAGGTGCACGGCGGCATCCTCGGCCGGCGCGACCTGGCGGCGCACCGTGACGCCATGGCGGCGCACGACATCGCGCCGATCGACCTCGTAGTGGTCAATCTCTATCCCTTCCGCGAGACGCTTGCGTCCGGGGCCCCACGCGAGGCCTGCATCGAGAACATCGACATCGGCGGCCCTGCGCTGATCCGCGCCGCGGCCAAGAACCACGACTTCGTGGCGGTCGTGACCGACCCGGGCGACTATGCCGAGCTGGCCGACGCGATCCGCCAGAGCGGCGGCACCCACCTGGCGCTGCGCCGGCGCCTGGCGGCGCGCGCCTATGCCCATACCGCCGCCTATGACGCGGCCATCGCCGGCTGGATGGCGGCGGAGGAAGGCGAGTCCTTCCCGGCACAGCTCACGCTCGCCGGGCGCCGCTCGTCCGTGCTGCGCTATGGCGAGAACCCGCACCAGAAGGCCGCGTTCTACCGCGCCGACGGCGGCCCGGTCGAGCCGCGGCCGGGCGTAGCGACCGCCGAGCAACTGCAAGGCAAGGAGCTCAGCTACAACAACCTGAACGACACCGACGCCGCCTTCGAGTTGGCGGCCGAGTTCGACGAGCCGGCGGTCGCCATCATCAAGCACGCCAACCCCTGCGGCGTGGCCGTGGCCGGGAGCCAGGCGGCCGCCTATCGCAAGGCGCTGGCCTGCGACCCGGTCAGCGCCTTCGGCGGCATCGTGGCGCTCAACCGCCCGCTCGAGGCGGCAACCGCGGCCGAGCTCGTCAAGCTGTTCCTCGAGGTGGTGATCGCGCCTTCGGTCGAGGACGAGGCACAGGCCCTGCTGGCCGAAAGGAAGAACCTGCGCCTCCTGGTAACGGGCACCATGCCCGACCCGGCAGCGCCGGGCATGACCATGAAGTCGCTGGCCGGCGGCTTCCTGCTGCAGAGCCGCGACGACGGCCGGGTCAGTCCCAACCAGCTCAAGGTGGTGACCAAACGCGCGCCGAGCGATCGGGAGCTGCGCGACCTCATCTTCGCCTTCCGCGTCGCCAAGCACGTCAAGTCGAACACCATCGTCTACGCCAAGGACGGCGCCACCGTGGGCGTCGGCGCCGGCCAGATGAGCCGCGTCGATTCGGCGCGCATCGCCGCCATCAAGGCGCGCGAGGCGGCCGCGGCAGCCGGCGAGAGCGCCAGCCGCACGGCCGGCTCTGTGGTGGCCTCGGACGCCTTTTTCCCCTTCGCCGACGGCCTTTTGGCTGCGGCCGAGGCGGGGGCGACCGCCGTCATCCAGCCCGGCGGCTCGCTGCGCGACGAGGAGATCATCGCCGCCGCCGACGAGGCCGGCCTCGCCATGGTCCTGACCGGCATCCGCCACTTCCGGCACTGAACGGCGGCAGCTTCGCACTCCTGGTTGCATAGTCCTTCTTCCTTCGCGAACCAGACGCGGCGTATACTCCACCCGGCCCCGAAACGGTCATCATCGTTGCCTGGAGGTCGGCCATGGCCGCGAAACACGGCGACGCGCAGCGCGCGGCAGCGAAATCGTCGGGCCTGGCCCGCTTCCTGAATGCCCTGCCCGCCGATGTCTTCGGCTCCGACGTCTACGTCGACTATCAGGCGACCTACGTCTGGCAGGCCAACCAGGTCGGCCACTTCGCCATCGGCTTCCTGTTCGGCTACCTGCTGCTCTGGCTGGTGGAGCCGTCCATCCTATGGGTCGTCGTGCTGTGCGGCCTCTATGCGGTCAAGGAGCTGCTCGACTTCCTCATCGCCCGGGTCCAGGCGCAGGGCTGGTTCCCGGCCGACCAGGGCGAGCTGCTTACCGACATGGGCACCGACACCTTCTTCGTCTCCTTCGGCGTGCTCTTCGCCTTCGCCGGTGCCCTGGGTTGGGCGTACGGCCTGGCCGTCTTCGTCGTGGGACTGGCGATCACCTTCGCCCTGCGTGCCTACTACCTTCCGGGCAAGCGCCACTTCGACAAGGCGGTGCTGCCGTTCTACTACCGCCTGCCCAACTTTCCGCGCACCGAGGGCGTTCACCAGCACAATGCCGACCGCATCCTCGCCTTCATAGGACAAGAGCCCTGCAACGGCTTTGCAGCGCAGCCGACGGTGCTGATCCAGGGCTACAAGGGCACCGGCAAGACGACGCTCGGCGTGGCGATCGGCTCGGAGCTTGCGATGCGCCGCAAGAAAGTGCTCTACGTCACCGCCTTCGCGCTGTTCGAGGAAACCGCGCCCACGCCGGCCTACCAGGGCGTCAGGCGGGTCGAGCGGCGGGTCGAGAAGCTGCTCGGCGCCGGCGATCCCTGGTCGCTGGACGAGGTCGACTTCCTGATCATCGACAACGTCGACACCGACAGCCCGCTCTACAGCTCCGACATGCCGGAGGAGATTATCGCCAAGCTGCGCGCGCGGCCCGAGCTTGAGCGGCTGCTCCACAAGGTCAGGACGGTATGGGTGAGCGGCAGCCCGAAGTTCGCAACCGACGACGAGCAGGTGAACTGGCAGGCCTGGGAGCGGGCCCTGATCGCGCTCTACGACCTGCCGGCCCCGGAGGCCGTTGCCACGCCGCCCGAGAAGTGCACGCCCCGGGAGATCGAGCGGGCCGAGCCGGTGCCGATCATCTGGCTGCGCCAGCAGCTGAAGACCGGCGAGGCCGGCTGACCGGCATCCGCACGCCGCCGCCGTTTGGCGCTGCTGCCTCACGTATCGCCGTTGGCGTACGGCAGCCCGGGCCGCCGTCACACGGCCGGCGGCGCAGTCCAGCATTCCCGGTCGGAAAAGCGCGCGGCCAGCAGGTCGACGAAGGCGCGCACCTTGGGCGAGAGGTGGCGTCCGGGTGGATAGACGGCGTGGATGGCGCTGTCGGGAACGTGGTAATCGCGCAGCACCTCGACGACGCGGCCGCTCGCCAGGTCCGGCCCGGCCATCCAGAGCGGCACCAGGGCAATGCCGACGCCGGCCAGCAACGCGCTGCGCAGCGCTTCGACCTCGTTCGATTCCAGGTTGCCGCTGACCCGCACGGTCTGCGCCTTGCCGTCCGTCCCGCAGAAGCGCCAGTCATTGCGCATCTGGCGATAGGCGTAGGTCAGGCAGTTGTGCCGCGTCAGGTCGGCCGGCGTCCGCGGCGTGCCATGGCGGGCCAGGTAGTCCTCCGTCGCGCAAACGACGCGCCGGTTCGCCGCCAGGCGGCGCACGATCAGGCTGGAGTCCGCCAGCTCGCCGACCCGCACGGCGACGTCGATGCCTTCCTCGATCAGGTCGACGAAGCGGTCGTTGAAGGCAAGGTCGACGCGCACTTCGGGATAGGCAGCCAGGAACCCGGGGATCAGCGGCACCACGTGCAGCCGGCCGAAGGCGAGCGGCAGGCTGACCCGAAGCGTGCCGCGCGGCGCGCCATGCAGGTCGAGCACCGCCTGCTCGGCCTCGGCCATGTCGGCCAGGATGCGCTGGCCGCGCTCGTGGAAGGCGCTGCCGACCTCGGTCACGCTGACGCGCCGGGTGGTGCGGTTCAGCAGGCGGGCGCCGAGCCGGTCCTCGAGGCGCGCGATCTGCTTGCTGACCGCCGAGGGCGTCAGGCCGAGCTCGCGCGCCGCCGCCGAAAAGCTGCCGGCCTGCACGACCCGCACGAAGACCTCCAGCTCGCTCAGGGCGCCGCTCATATCTGTGCCTAAACGGAAAAAATACTGACCCACCATAGGGTATTATCATCCAGTGGGCCAGTATGTATCTAACGGGCGAGACCTTCACGCAGGTGGAGTCCCGATCATGAGCAGCTTGGACGAGAGGCGCGAAAGCGCGGCGCTCGACAGCGCCACCATCGATTTCTATTTGGCCCGGGGGCGCCAGCTTCAGGCCGAGGCGATCGCCAGCTATGGCGCGGGCCTGCTGCGGGCGCTGGCCGGCCTGCCCCGACGGCTCGTTGCGCTTGTCGAATCCGTGCCGCACAGCCGCCTCTGGCGAACTCCCGGCAGCGGCAACTGCCTCAACTGCTGAGCTTCGCTTTCGGCGGCTCGCGCACCGGGATCAGCAGCACGAGACCGAGCAGGAAGAAGGCCAGGATGGTCGCCATGCCGATCCGCTGGCTGTCGGCCCAGACCGTGACCCAGCCGACCACGGCGGGACCCAGGAAGGCGGTCATCTTGCCGGACAGCGCGAAGAGGCCGAACATCTCGGTGCGCAGCTCGGCCGGCGCCAGGCGACCCATGAGGGTGCGGCTCGCCGCCTGGGCCGGGCCGATGAAGGTGCCGATCACCGCGCCCAGGATGTAAAACCAGAGCTTCGAATCGATCAGCAGCACCGCCGTGCCGCTGACCGTGAGCGAGGCCACCGCGATCATCACCGTCGGCTTGGAGCCGATCCAGTCGTCGATCCAGGCGAAGGCCGCCGCCCCCAGGCCGGCGGTTATGTTGAGCAGGATGCCAAAGACCAGGATCTCCTGGAAGTCCATGCCGAAGGTCCCCGCCGCATAGATGCCGCCGAAGGCGAAGAGCGTGTTGAGCCCGTCGATGTAAAACATGCGCGCCAAGAGGAAGCGGATGATGTTGGCGAAACGGCGCAACTGGCGCAGCGTGCCCCAGAGCTGGGCCAGACCCTGGCGCAGCGACTGGCCGGCCGAGAGGCCGGTCGCCCGGCTGTCCGGCGTGAAGAGGAACAGCGGCCAGGCGAAGAGCGCATACCAGACTGCGACGAAGGGGCCGGTGATGCGGATGTGCTCCTGACTCGCCTTGTCGAGGCCGAAGGGCGGCGTCTCCGGCAGCGCGAAGAGGAACAGGCAGACCGAAAGGGCGGCGATGCCGCCGAAATAGCCGGCCGCCCAGGCCCAGCCGGAGATGCGGCCCATCGTGCTGGGCGTTGCCACCTCGGGCAGCATGGCGTTGTAGAACACCTGACCCAGTTCGAAGGCGGCGTTGGCGATGCCGACCAGCAACAAGGCAGCAACCAACAGCGAGGTGCCTGGGACGATGTACCAGAGCGCCGCACCGGCCACCACGCAGACCAGGCTGAAGACGAAGAGCCAGGGCTTGCGCCGCCCGCCGCGGTCGGCGATCGCGCCGCAGATCGGCGCCAGGAACGCGACGGTCAGCGCCGAGAGGCTGATCGTCATGCCCCAGAGCCCGGTGCCCAGCTCCACGTCCGGCGCCACCACCTGGGTAAAGTAGGCGGCGAAGACGAAGGTCACGATGACCGTCGGGAAGGACGAGTTGGCCCAGTCGAACAGGCACCAGGCGACGACCGCGCCCCGAGTCATTTTCGGCGCCTCTTCGCCGAGGGCGGGCTTCCCCGGCGGTCGAGACTGCAGCGCCGGGCCTTCCGGTTCTTGCGCGGCCATGGCCGGCACCATACCCTCGACCGCCAGTCGCGCCACGGCTTTTCGGCGGGCCGACCGCAACAATCATGGCACAAACCATGCGATTCCTCGTCTTCCAGCACATCGCGATCGAACACCCCGGCGTGCTGCGCGACTTCATGGCCGCCGACGGTGTGACCTGGGATACGGTCGAGCTCGACGAGGGCGAGACGATCCCGCAGCTCGACGGCTATGACGCGCTGATCGTCATGGGCGGTCCGATGGACGTCTGGCAGGAGGCGGAGTACCCCTGGCTGGTGGCCGAGAAGGCGGCGATCCGCGAGGCGGTCAGCGAGCGCAAGCTGCCCTATCTGGGGCTCTGCCTCGGGCATCAGCTTCTGGGCGCGGCGCTGGGCGGCAAGGTCGGGCCGATGGCAAGGCCGGAGGTCGGCATCCTCGAGGTCGAGCTGACCGATGCGGGCCGGCGCGATCCGCTGTTTCGAGGCATCGCCCCCCTTTCCAAGGCCCTGCAGTGGCACGGCGCCGCGGTGATCGAGCCGCCGCCTGGCGCCCTCGTGCTGGCGCAATCGCCGCTCTGCCCGGTGCAGGCCATGCGGGTCGGCGAGCAGGCCTATGGCATCCAGTATCACGTCGAGCTGACCGCCGACACGGTGGGCGAATGGGGCTGCGTGCCGGCCTACGAGCAATCGCTCGAAGCCGTCGAGGGCCCGGGCGCCCTGGCGCACCTGAACGCCGCGGCCGCCGTTGGCATGGCCGAATTCAACCGCGACGCCCGCCAGCTCTATGACAACTTCATGGCGTTGCTGCGCGGCCGTCGCGCCGCCGCACAGTAGCTCGACACAGTAGCTCGACAGGGGCACACGGAAGAACAGAGAGGGACCATGCTGATCGTCACCACCGACGCGGTCGAGGGCAAGCGCGTCGTGCAGTACCTGGGCATCGTCAGCGGCGACGCCATCGTCGGCGCCAATTTCATCCGAGATTTCTTCGCCAGCGTGCGCGACGTGGTCGGCGGCCGCGCCGGCGGCTACGAGAAGGCGCTGCGCGGCGCCAAGCAGCACGCCCTCGGCGACATGGTCGCCCAGGCGCAGGAGCTGGGCGCCAACGCCGTGATCGGCGTCGACTTGGACTACGAGACGGTCGGCAACAGCATGCTGATGGTCAGCGCCAACGGCACCGCGGTGCGCCTGCAGGAGGGGTGAGCGGCGGACGGGAGAGCGCACCTCGAGCGGGCCGGTGTGCCGATCCAAGGCTGCAAGCGCGTGCTCTCCAAGAACTGCCGTCAGAAAACTTGCTTGCGATAGAACACCGCCTCGCAGCTGCAGGTCTCGCCGCGGTCTGTGCAGAGGAACTCGCCGAGATCGCAGCGTTGCTTCCAGTAGCTTTCGAGCCGCATCCAGAAGGCGAAGCCCAGTCTCTCCATAAAGCGGTCGACGTTGGCTGCTCGCGTTCCGCGCTTGAAGGTGACGATCAGCTTGTCCGCACCGCGTCCCACGATCGTGTCGTGCATGATCTGCAGCAGCTTCGTCCCAATCCCCTGGCCCTGAACCTCAGGCGCTACGACAACGGTCTGAATCACGCCTAATGCTCCTTCGGCATCGGCCTTCTCCAGGTCGTCGGGGAGGTCCACGAGCCTGTGCTCCAGGAAGCTCTGGAGGCCGTCCTTGGGCAGCAATCGGCCGATCGCAAAGCCGGCGACCTGGTCCTCATCGGTGGTGCAGATCAAAACATAGCAGTTGAGATCGAGGGCGATCTCCGAAGGCTTCTCGAAGAAGCCCTTGCCCAGCACGCGATTGGCCAGCGCGACTACCTTGGCTTGCCACGCCGGACCGTACTCCTGGACCCGCACGCTTGCCCTCCCCTTCAATCCAGGTCTGATGCCGCTGTTCGGCGGCCGGCACCAGAGGCCGGAGCCTCGGCCGTCTTCCCGGCCCCTCCGGTCACAAAGCGTCCTCCGGCGCCGGCCGCCGCAATCCCGCCTGCCACAGGCGCCCGCTCTACCTGCTGCACTCCGGACAGGCCGCCGGTTTCACCACGATGGCCGCAGCCTAACCCAATACCCGGTTCCAGATCCGGGGACGGGCCACGGCGCGCACGCGACGCGCCACCGCCTTGGGGGTCATTGTGGGGCCGTGGTGGCAATAGCAGACGATGTAGTGCAGGTCGTCATCCGACAGCTCGAAGAAATTGATCGCGTCCCCGTAACTGTCGCTTCGCAGCCCTGCGGCACGCAGCACCGGGTCTTCGAATGCCACAGTGAGCGGTGAATTGTCTTCGCGCAGCGCGCAGCGTTCGCGTTGGTTCGCATACTCGGTCTCATAAAGCGAGCGCAGATAGGCCTGCGGTGCCTGCTCCAGAATCTCTGCCCAGCGCTCCAAACGCTGCTGCTTCGACATCCGGTGACGCTCAAGGGGAGAGCGAACGTCGACGACCTGCCTGAGTTCTTCCAACGTCTTCAGATTCATCAGTTTCATCGTTGCCTCCTTTCCCCCGACGTTTGCCGTCCGGCTCAAGTCAGCCGACCCCCCGTTGCGCAATGCGGGCTGTTGACTGGGCGCCTCCTCAGCCCTGTCCAACCACAGTGGGCAAGTGCCCCGCCAGAACCGTCTTCCGAGCGGGGTCGGTCATGCCGGCACCGGAAGCGCCCCGCATCTGGGCATAGGCACCGCGCACGGCTCTCCTTCGGCCGCAGGCTCCATGGTACAAGGATGCAAACGAGCGTAGCGGCGTGACGGTCGGTCGGGCAACCTGCCCACCTGGAGGACGAGAACTGGCCAATTCGACATGGCGTCCTCACTTCCGCTTGCTGCCTTCACTATACTCCAGTTTGCGTCCGAACGGACCGAGAAATCTGTGTCCGCCGGGAGTCAAGCGATAGACCTGAATTCTTGCCAGCCGGGCGGCGCCGCCCTTCCATCCCACCCATGCTAATGCGGACTAGGACGTTGATGGCTAACCGTGAGATGAGCCGCAAAGTCTCGTCGCTAAATGCATGAATCTGTGCCCCCGGCTCACCTGCGGGAGGGTCCCGCAGGGCGGCTTCGGCAACCTTGCCGCCGCTCGCGAGCCCGGTGAGCCATCGACAGTCGCGGCAACGCAGCGTAGCATGGCGAGCGCTGGTTCTGTGCCATGTCGACCGACTTCGATCAGCTCTGGGCCTGGGACGATCCGGCGACGGCCTCGTCGCTCCGCTGGTATCGCGCCGTCGCGGTCAATCGCAAGCCGGCCAAGTTCCGTATCGCCGGAACGATCCCGGTAGCCCTGTCCTTCGAGCACGCCTCGGAAGACGAGCTCTGGGCGGAGCTCGACCGCCTTACGCCGCATTTCCTGGCCCGCTGGCGGGCCATTCGGCAGGGCAGTGCGGCCTTGGGGGCGCCGGCCCCGGGCAACAGTCTGCTCGATCTCTGCCGCGCGCTCACTCAGCGCATGCTCAGCCACTGCAACTTCTGCCAGTGGAACTGTCAAGTTGATCGCAGCCAGGCCGCCAAGTCCGGGGCCTGCAAGCTCGCCGCCGAGACGCGAGTCAGCTCTTATTTCCACCATCCGGGCGAGGAGCTGGTGTACCGCGGAACGCGCGGCTCGGGCACGATCTTCTTCACCTCCTGCAACATGCGCTGCGCCTTTTGCCAGAACGGCGACATCAGCACCGACAGGGACAACGGGATGGCGGTCGACGCCCGGGAGCTTGCCGCGATGGCCTGGCTGTTACGCATGGAGGGCTGCCACAACGTGAACTGGGTCGGCGGAGACCCCGCGATCCATCTGCACAAGATCGTCGAGGCGATCGTGCTCTTGGGCGGAGCCTTCGCCGAGCCGGCGCGCGACGTGCTGGAGCGTGTACTGGACGTCAAGTCGGACTTTGTCGGCCGGACGCCGCTCTCCTCCGACTTCGCCACCTACCAGGGCGCTTTCAACGCGCCCATGCTGTGGAACAGCAACTTCTATCTGTCCGACCCGGCGATGAAGATCCTGCGGATCCTGATCGACGTCTGGCTGCCGGACTTCAAGTTCGGTCCCGGGCGCTGCGCGATCGCGCTCGCCCGCACGCCGCGCTACTGGGAGACGGTCACGGGCTATCTGAAGCTGGTCCACGATTGGGGCGAGGACTTCACGATCAGGCATCTCGTCATGCCGAACCACGTGGACTGCTGCACCTATCCGGTGCTCGACTGGATCGCGGATGTCATGCCGGAGGCGCCGGTCAACATCATGGACCAGTACCGGCCGGACAACTTCTGCGATCCGGCCAGCGCCAAGTACCAGGAGCGCTACGCCGAAATCGCGCGCCGGCCCAAGACCAGCGAGGTGCGAGGCGCCTACGACCATGCCCGCCGCCTGGGCCTCAGGTTCGAGGCCATCACCTACGAGAAGCACCGCAGGGGACTCTTCGCCTAGGCGAGAGGCGGCGAGCCGCTTCTCTGCGAAGGCCTGCCTAGCCACTCACCATCGACTTGAGTTGGCGGTTGGCGACGGCCAGCATGGCGAAGTCGGGGGTGCCGGTCGACTTCAGCTCGGCCAGCAGCTGCTCGGTGCGGTTGACAAGCGGACGCCGCGCCTCGGCCCAGGAGTCGATCACCTCCGTCGGCACCGCCCCGTCCGCAGCGCCGTTGCCGGCCACCGTCAGCACCCGCGAGGTGAGCTCGCTCTGGTGGCCGAAGAGGTCGTCGATGATCGCCGTGACCGCCAGCTTGTCCCAGGCCGTGTCGGCCGGCAGCAGGCCGGCGGCGCGGCGCAGCCAGTCGAAGCCGAAGCGGGCGCCGATGGCGAAGTAGGCTTGGCCAACGTGCGGCACCGGCAGCTTGGCGCCGCGGGCGATACGCACGATGTCGCAGGCCGGCGACAACAGCGACAGGTTGGCGATGCGGTCGGCCAGCGGCGCCGGGACGCCCTGCTCGATCAGCGCGGCGCTACGCTCGCTCAGATAGGCGACGTCGCTCTCCGGCAACAGGTCGCGCAGGTTGGCCATGAGATAGCCGACGCCCTCGCCGTACTCGCCGGTCAGGCCGACGATGTCGAGCGGGTGGCCGGCCTCGCGCAGGAACCAGACGGTGACGCGCTCGATCAGCCGGCCGCACTCGATCAGCATGGCGGCCTGGGTCGAGGCCGGCGCCTTGTTGTCCAGCGCCTCGATCTCGGCCCAGAGCGCGCGCATGGCGAAGATCTCGCGGCAGATGACGTAGCCGCGCGCGATCTCGGCCGGCGGCAGGCCAGTCTTCTCGCCGACCTCGTGCAGGAAGGCCGGCCCCAGGCGATTGACCAGGCTGTTGGTCACAACGGTGGCGACGATCTCGCGATGCAGCCGGTGGCGGCCGATTTCGGCCGCGTACTTCTTCTGTAGCGCTTTGGGGAAATAGCCGGCCAGCTCGCCGGCGAAATAGGGATCGTCCGGCAGGTCGGAGTCCAGCAGCCAGTCGTAGAGCACGATCTTGGCATAGGACAGCAGCACGGCGAGCTCCGGCCGGGTCATGCCGATGCCCAGCTTCTGCCGCTCCAGCACCGCCTCGTCGTCCGGCAGCTGCTCGATCGCCCGGTCGAGCAGGCCCTGCTTCTCCAGGCCGCGCATGAAGCGCGCCAGGCGGTCGAGCAGGTGGGCGCCGAGCTGGTGGGTGACCGAGATCGCCTGGGTCTGCAGGTAGTTGTCGCGCAGCACCAGCTCGGCCACCTCGTCGGTCATGGATTCCAGCAGGCGATCGCGCTGCTTGCGGGACAGCTTGCCGGACTGCTCGGCGTCGCCCAGCAGGATCTTGATGTTGACCTCGTGGTCCGAGCAGTCGACGCCGGCCGAGTTATCGATCGAGTCGGTGTTGATGTGGCCACCGTGCATGGCGAACTCGATGCGGCCGCGCTGCGTCACACCCAGGTTGGCGCCCTCGCCGATCACCTTGGCCTGTAGAGCCTCGGCGTCGACGCGCAGGGCGTCGTTCGCCCGGTCGCCGACCTCGCTGTTCGACTCCTCGCTCGACTTGACATAGGTGCCGATGCCGCCGAACCAGAGCAGCTCGACGTCGGCCTGCAGCAACGCCCGGATCAGGTCGCTCGGCGTCAGCTTGGCCTCGGCGATGCCGAAGGCGCGTTTCATCTCCGGCGAGATCGGGATCGACTTGGCCTTGCGGTCGAACACGCCGCCGCCCTTGGAGATCAGTGCCCTGTCGTAGCTGTCCCAGGTCGAGCCCGGCAGGTCGAAGAGCCGCTTGCGCTCCCTCCAGCTCGCCGCCGGGTCCGGGTCGGGATCGATGAAGATGTGCATGTGGTTGAAAGCGGCCAGAAGGCGGATGTGCTTGGACAGCAGCATGCCGTTGCCGAAAACGTCTCCCGCCATGTCGCCGACGCCGATGCAGGTGAAGTCCTTCTCCTGGATGTTCTTGCCGAGCTCGCGGAAGTGGCGCTTCACCGATTCCCAGGCGCCGCGGGCGGTGATGGCCATCTTCTTGTGGTCGTAGCCGGCCGAGCCGCCCGAGGCGAAGGCGTCGTCGAGCCAGAAGCCGTACTGCCGGCTGACGTCGTTGGCGATGTCCGAGAAGGTCGCCGTGCCCTTGTCAGCGGCGACCACCAGGTAGGGATCGTCGCCGTCGCGCCGCACCACGGCGGGCGGCGGCACCACGTCGCTGCCCTTGAGGTTGTCGGTGATGTCGAGCAGGCCGGCGATGAAAGTCTTGTAGCAGGCGATTCCTTCGTCCAGATAGGCCTGACGGCCGGCGTCGGGTGCCGGCCGTCAGGCCTATC
>JBHJOF010000153.1:0-6812 GCA_050330055.1 Kiloniellales bacterium | reverse complement strand
TCGGCCGAGGGCGGCTGCACCTGCCGCGCGGTGCGCTACCGCATGACCTGCCGGCCGCTCTTCGTGCACTGCTGCCACTGCCGCTGGTGCCAGCGCGAGACCGGCAGCGCCTTTGCGCTCAACGCCATGATCGAGTCCGACCGCGTGGTCCTGCTGCAGGGCGCGCCC
This sequence comes from Kiloniellales bacterium, assembly GCA_050330055.1. Classification (GTDB taxonomy): domain Bacteria; phylum Pseudomonadota; class Alphaproteobacteria; order Kiloniellales; family JAKSDN01; genus JBHJOF01. The sequence continues at coordinate 6,644 of JBHJOF010000153.1, read as the reverse complement.
GAGGTCGTCAACACACCGTCGAACAGCGGCAAGGGGCAGAAGATTCACCGCTGCCCGAACTGCCGCATCGCGCTCTGGAGCCATTACGCCGGGGCCGGCGACGCCATCAGGTTCGTGCGCGTCGGCACCCTGGACAATCCGGACCTGCTGCCGCCCGACATCCATATCTACACGGCCTCAAAGCAGCCCTGGGTGATTCTGCCGCCGGGCGTCCCGGCCGTTGAAGAGTACTACAGCCGCAGCAAGTACTGGCCCGAAGCCAGCCTTGCCCGCCGGCAGGCCCCGCTCGAAGCGACGGGCTCTCGACCCACCACGGCTTGAGGTGCCGGGGCGGGCCGCCTACAATCCGGCCGCCCGCTGGGGAAATCTAATGGCCGACAACAAGAACGCGGATATCAAGAAGATGAGCTTCGAGGAGGCGCTCGAGGAGCTGAAGGCGATCGTCGAGCGCCTGGAGAAGGGGGAGGGGAAGCTGGACGAGGCGATCGACGCCTATGACCGCGGTGCCGCCCTCAAGCGCCACTGCGAGGACAAGCTGCGCGAGGCCAAGGCCAAGATCGAGAAGATCAGCCTCGGCGCCGACGGCGCACCCGCCACTGAACCCTTCGACGTCGACTAGGGATCGCACGCTTTGTCGTCACTCGATCGTGCCCTGACCGAGACGGCTGAGCTCGATCGCGCCCTGAGCGAGACGGCCGAGGCGGTCTCGAGTTTGCTCTCCGAGCTGCTGCCGCCGGTCGAGGGCCCGATCGGCCGGGTCGTCGAGGCCATGCGCTACGGCGCGCTTGGCGGCGGCAAGCGCCTGCGCCCCTTCTTGGTGGTCGAGAGCGCCGGGCTGTTCGACGCCCCGCGCGAGGGCGCGCTCAGGGCCGGTGCCGCGCTCGAGATGGTGCACTGCTACAGCCTGATCCACGACGATCTGCCGGCCATGGACGACAGCGACCTCAGGCGCGGCCGGCCGACGGCGCACAAGGCCTTCGACGAGGCGACCGCAATCCTGGCTGGCGACGGCCTCTTGACCGAGGCCTTTGCCGTGCTGGCCGATCCGCGGACCTCGCCCGATCCGGCGGTCAGGGTCGCCCTGGTGGCCGGCCTGGCGGCGGCGGCGGGCGCCGCAGGCATGGTCGGCGGCCAGATGATCGACCTCTCGCCCGAGCGCGCCAGCCTGGATCTCGACGGAATCACCAATCTGCAGCGCCTCAAGACCGGGGCACTCATCACGTTTGCGTGCGAGGGCGGGGCCATTCTGGGCGGTGCCGGCGCAGCCGAGCGGGCGGCGCTGATCGACTATGCCGGCGATCTCGGGCTCGCCTTCCAGATCGTCGACGACCTGCTCGACGCCCAGGGCTCCGCGGCCGAGCTGGGCAAGCCGACCGGACAGGACGCGGCGCTCGGCAAGGCCACGTTTGTCGGTCAGCTCGGGCTGGACGGGGCACGCGCCAAGGCCGAGCAGCTGGTTGAGCGGGCCTGCGCCCGGCTTGACCTTTTCGGCCGGAAGGCCGACCTTCTTCGAAATGCGGCGCTTTTTGTGCTAGAACGGCGCTCGTAATCGGTTTGCCCGAGTCGCGCCGGGCAGCCAGAGGCAGAAATCGGGACCCCAAAGCCCGCGGTGGATGGGACAGCGGCTAGGCGGGGCGGCCCGGGGGCAGTGCGCTAGACACTTTCATGGCTTAGAGGTGGGACGTGGCAGAAATCGGCCATAACAGCCAAACATCGCTTTTGGATTCCATTGAGATTCCGGCGAACCTCCGCAAGCTCGAGGAAAGGGACCTGCGGCAGCTCGCCGACGAGCTGCGCCTCGAGACCATCGATGCGGTCTCGGTGACAGGCGGCCATTTGGGCGCCGGCCTCGGCGTGGTCGAGCTGACGGTGGCGATCCACTACGTCTTCAACACGCCGGACGACAAGCTGATCTGGGACGTCAGTCATCAGTGCTATCCGCACAAGATCCTGACCGGCCGGCGCGACCGCATCCGCAGCCTGCGCCAGGGCGGTGGCCTGTCCGGCTTCTGCAGCCGCAAGGAGAGCGAGTACGACCCCTTCGGCGCGGCGCACAGCTCGACCTCGATCTCGGCCGGTCTCGGCTTCGCGGTCGGCCGCGACTTCGCCGGGAAGGGCAACAACGTCGTCTGCGTCATCGGCGACGGCGCCATGAGCGCCGGCATGGCCTATGAGGCGATGAACAACGCCGGCTCGATGAACAGCCGGCTGATCGTCATCCTGAACGACAACGACATGTCGATCGCCCCGCCGGTCGGCGCCATGAGCGCCTATCTCTCGCAGCTCATCTCCTCCAAGCCCTATGCCTCGATGCGCCACCTGGGCAAGGAGATCACGCGCAAGATCCCGGCGCCGCTCGGCAAGGCGGCGCGCCGCGCCGAAGAGTACGCCCGCGGCATGCTGACCGGCGGCACGCTGTTCGAGGAGCTCGGCTTCTTCTACATCGGCCCGATCGACGGCCACAATCTGGACCACCTGCTCCCGGTGCTGAAGAACGTGCGCGACACCGACTACGACGGGCCGGTGCTGATCCACTGCGTCACCAAGAAGGGCAAGGGCTACGAGCCGGCCGAGAGCGCCGCCGACAAGTACCACGGCGTCGCCAAGTTCGACGTCATGACCGGCAAGCAGGCCAAGACCGCGCCCAAGGCGCCGGCCTATCAGAACGTCTTCGCCAAGGGCCTGATCGCCGAGGCCGAGCACGACGACAAGATCGTCGCGGTGACCGCCGCCATGCCCTCGGGCACCGGCCTCAACAAGTTCGCCGAGGTCTTCCCGGATCGCACCTTCGACGTCGGCATCGCCGAGCAGCACGCCGTGACCTTCTGCGCCGGACTCGCCTGCGAGGGCTTCAAGCCCTTCGCCGCGATCTATTCGACCTTCCTGCAGCGTGGCTACGACCAGGTGGTGCACGACGTGGCGATCCAGAGCCTGCCGGTGCGCTTCGCCATCGATCGCGCCGGTATGGTCGGCGCCGACGGCGTCACTCACCAGGGCAGCTACGACATCACCTATCTCGGCTGCCTGCCGGGCTTCGTGCTGATGGGCGCCTCCGACGAGGCCGAGCTGATGCACATGGTGGCCACCGCGGCGCAGATCGACGACCGCCCCTCGGCGATCCGCTATCCGCGCGGCGAGGGCATCGGACTCGATCTGCCGGAGCGCGGCACGCCGCTCGAGATCGGCAAGGGCCGCGTCGTGCGCGAGGGTACCAAGGTGGCGATCCTGTCCTACGGCACGCGCCTGCAGGACGCGCTCAAGGCGGCCGACGAGCTGGCCGCGCGCGGTCTTTCAACCACCGTGGCCGACGCCCGCTTCGCCAAGCCGATCGACCAGGACCTGGTGCGCCGCCTGGCCAAGGAGCACGAGGTGCTGCTGACCATCGAGGAGGGCGCCATCGGCGGCTTCGCCAGCCATGTGATGCAGTTCATGGCGCACAACGGCCTGCTGGAGAACGGCCTGAAGTTCCGGCCGCTTTGCCTGCCGGACTTCTTCATCGACCACGACAAGCCCGACGTCCAGATCGTGCAGGCGGGGCTCGATCCCGCCTCGATCGTGGCGGCGGCGCTGTCCGCGCTCGGCTGGGAAGAAAAGGCGATCGAGCGCCCGGCGCGGGCCTGAGCCTGGCGCTATCGGAAGTCGCAGGCCCTTTTCATCACCCTCACCCTCCCACGCGCCCTTCGGTCGCGTGGGCCCCTCCCTCTCCCCTCAAGGGAGAGGGAAACTAACCGGCGCGCTCCAAGCCCCCCTCCCTCGAGGGGAGAGGGAGGGGCCCATCGCGCAAGCGATGGGAGGGTGAGGGTGAATCGCGGGCCGGCGCCAGCTTCGCGCCAGCCGCCCACCGCATGGCCGCCCTGCGTCCGGCGAGGCTTCCGCGCGTCGCCGTAAGGCGACATAGTGCGGCCAATGCAAAAGACGGGAGGTCATGACGGGGCGCCCGGCCAGTCCGGCCGGGACGCGGGCGGTCCCGCGCTGCTGCGCTGGGAGGCCGGGCAGACGCTGCGCCTCGCGCTGCCGTTGGTGGTGGCCCAACTCGCCTTCATCGCGATCGGTGCGACCGACATGGTCATGATCGGCTGGCTCGGTCCCGATCAGCTCGCCGCCGGCGCGATCGGCAACAACATCTTCTTTCCCAGCTATCTCTTCTGCATGGGCATCATCGTCGCGGTCGCGCCGATCGTGGCGCAGGCGCTGGGCGCGCGCCAGTACCGCGCGGTGCGGCGTTCCGTGCGCCAGGGCTTCTGGGTGGCGATCTTGCTCGGCCTGGCCTTCAGCGTCGTACTCTGGCAGGGCGAGGCCATCCTGCTGCTGCTCGGCCAGGAGCCGGTGACAGCCGCGCGGGCCGGCAGCTACATGCGTGCGGCCGTCGGCGGCTTCACCTTCAGCCTTTGCTTCGTCGTGCTGCGCTCGCTGCTGACCGCGCACAGCCGGCCGCGCGCCGTGGTCGCCGCCGGCGTCGCCGGCGCGCTGCTCAATCTGGCCGGCAACTGGCTCTTGATGTTCGGCAGCTTCGGCCTGCCGGCGCTCGGCATCGTCGGCGCCGGGCTCAGCACCGCCTTTGCCAATATCGCCATGTTCCTCGGTCTGCTGGTTTTCGTGCTGCGCGACCGCCGCTTCCGGCGCTACGCGATCCTGGCCCGCTTCTGGCGCGCCGACTGGCCGCGCTTTTTCGAAATCCTGCGCATCGGCTTCCCGATCGGCCTGGCGATCCTCGCCGAGTCGGGGCTCTTCGCCGCGGCCGGCGTCATGATGGGCTGGATCGGCACGGCGGAGCTGGCGGCCCATGGCATTGCGATGCAGTGCTCGGCCGTAGCCTTCATGCTGCCGCTCGGCATCGCCCAGGCGGCGACCGTGCGGGTTGGCTACGCGGCCGGCGCCGGGCGATTCGACGAGATTGGCCGCGCCGGCTGGGTGGCGCTCGCCATCGGCGCCGGCTTCTCCTGCCTTTCGGCCGGCGCCTTTCTGCTGATCCCCGAGGCGCTGGCCGATGTCTTCCTTGATCTGTCCCGGCCCGACAGCCGGGCCGTGATGCTGCTGACCGCCAGCTATCTGGGGATCGCGGCGCTGTTCCAGCTCATGGACGGCGCCCAGGTGGTCGCCGCTGGCGCCCTGCGCGGCCTTAAGGACACCCGCGTGCCCAGCCTGATCGCGGTGATCGGCTACTGGCCGATCGGTTTCGTCGCCGCCTATCTGCTGGCCTTCCATGGCGGGCTCGAGGGCCAGGGCATCTGGCTCGGCCTGGCCAGCGGCCTGACGGTGGTCGCGGTATTGCTGGTGCGGCGCTTCCACAGCCGCAGCCGCTGGCTGCAGGCGGGCGTGCCGGCCCCCGCCGGCGCCACGTGACCCGGCGCGTCGTGAGCCGGAGCCCCGCGAAACCGGGCGCCAGGAAGCGCGCCGATACCGCCCTGGTCGAGCGCGGCCTGGCGGAGAGCCGCGCCAAGGCCCAGGCGCTGATCATGGCCGGCCAGGTCTATGCCGGCGAGCGGCGCGTCGAGAAGGCCGGCCAGAGCGTGGCGGACGACACGCCGCTCAGCGTCCGCGGCCAAGACCACCCCTGGGTCAGCCGCGGCGGCCTGAAGCTGGCGGCCGGGCTCGACCACTTCGCGATCGATCCGGCCGGCTTGACCTGTCTCGATGTCGGCGCCTCGACCGGCGGTTTCACCGACGTGCTGCTGGCGCGTGGTGCTGTCCGGGTCTATGCCGTCGACGTGGGCCACGGCCAGCTCGCCTGGAAACTGCGCCAGGACCCCCGCGTCGTGGTGCTGGAGCGCACCAACGCCCGCTATCTGACTCGCGCGCAGGTGCCGCAGCCGATCGATCTCATCGTCTGCGACGCCAGCTTCATTGGCCTCGAGACCCTGCTGCCGGCGCCGCTCGCCCTGGCGGCGCCGGGCGCGCGCCTGGTCGCGCTCATCAAGCCGCAGTTCGAGGTCGGCAAGGGACGGGTCGGCAAGAGCGGCGTGGTGCGCGACTCCGCCCTGCACCGCGAGGTCTGCCAGCGCATCGAGGCCTGGCTGAACAGCCTGCCCGGCTGGCGCGTGCTCGGTCTGACCGAAAGCCCGATCACTGGCCCCGAGGGCAACAAGGAGTTCCTGATCGCGGCGGTGCGCGAGGGAGGCTAGCCTTCGACGGACGCCCGGGGATCCTTGTCCACCCGGCCGCGCACGGCAGCACGGACGAGCACCGATCAAATCTTCGTTAGTCAGCCGCCGTCAGATAGCCCGGCGGGGACCTGTCAGCAACTGTCGCTGTCCCTGGTCGCCGGGCGCAGAAGCGGTGCGCGGCATCGGCTCTCGCAGGAGAAGTCACGGGCGGTCGGCCAAGTCCTGCGCTGGGACCCTGCCCAATTATATTGGACATTTCCGACTAAATGCGCATGCTCTAGTTCAGCTATGTTGTGAGGCCGTGATTACCGCAATGCCTCTGGAAACGCCCAGCAAGCAAAAGAGCGAGCAAAGCTCGCCGATACCAGGCTCGACGGCGGCGCAGGTCTCCGATCCCCTTGGCCGGGTGACGACAATCGAGCTGCCGGAAGGGTTCTTCCCGACCGACAACCGGATCATCAGCGCGAAGGACTTCTATCTACTCGCCGCGCTGCCCGTCCTGGCCGCCATAGCCTGGAGCTGCTCGGACGCCGCCTGCCT
>JBHJOF010000152.1:0-5596 GCA_050330055.1 Kiloniellales bacterium | reverse complement strand
TCCCCCCTTGACGGGGGGAGGTCGGGAGGGGGGTGGAACACCGCCCTCGACGACTCTCACACCGGACGCAGAACCATGAGCGAACGGAAAAGCCGGTCGCGGCAGATCGTGTCGTCGGCCCATCTGGTGTCGGAGCGGGCGGCCGAGCTCAGCGCGTTCGAGTTCGGCCTGATCATCGCCGGCAACGCCTTCAACCGGTGGATCGTGCGCTGCATGGCGGCGGCCGGGTATCCTGAGCTGGGCGTGCTCGACGTCGAGGTGCTGCACTCGGTCAACCACCGCGGCCGGCAGAAGAAACTGGCCGACCTCTGCTTCGTGCTCAACGTCGAGGACACCCACACCGTGGCCTACGCGCTGCGCAAGCTGGTGCGGCTCGGCCTGGTCGAGGCCGCGCGCAGCGGCAAGGAGACGCTCTACGCCACCACGGCCGAGGGGCGCGGCGCCTGCCAGCGCTATCGCCAGGTGCGCGAGGATTGCCTGGTCTCGGCGCTCGGCGCCTTCGCCGGCGACGAGGCGGCCGAACTCAACCGCGAGGTCGGCGACCTGGCGGGCCTGCTGCGCGCCCTCTCCGGCCTCTACGACCAGGCAGCGCGCGCCGCCACCTCGCTGTAGAGCTGCTTCAGATCAGTTGGAGCCAGCGATTGCGCGTCAGTCTGCCGCTGTCTGCGCGACGGTCTCCCGGTGTTTCACCCTCACCCTCCCAACGCTTCGCGTTGGGCCCCTCCCTCTCCCTTGAGGTGAGAGGGAGGAGCCCGCGCGCGTCAGCGTGCGGGAGGGTGAGGGTGGCCGCGCGCCACTGCGTGCGGAAGAAGGGGTGCGGTTGTGCTCGGCGGCCAGAAGCGCGTCAGCCACAGCCTTGACTGTGCGCAGGATGCGAGCCCGACGCGCCCTGCAGCCGCCGCAGCTCCGCCAGATAAGGCTCCGGCAGGCCGCAGGCCATGGCGGCGGCGATAATCTCCTCGAGATAGCCGGGCCGCGGCGCTCCCGCGCGGCGTTCCGTGGCTTCGTACAGCAGCGCGCGGCAGGTTGCGCCCTTGGCCGTCACGTCGCACTCCCGCTTCCGGTAGAGCCGGCGCTCGACGCCTTCGAACCAGTCGAGGGCGCGTTCGTCGGCCGGTGCGATCTCCCAGAGCAGGCCGAAGACCCGGCCTTCGCGCGCCGGCACCACGGTCGCCAGGCCTTGCCGGTTGATCAGGATGCGATACGCCGGCAGCAGCCCCGGGCCCAGCAGCCGCGCCGTCGGGCAGCGCTCCGCCATGGCCGGCACGACCATGTTGAGGCCGTAGGCGAAGTAGGCACGCGGTATCAGCGTCTCCTCCCGGGCTCGGCGCTGCCGGCGAGTCTTTCACCACGCGGCCTGCGCGGCAAGAACCGGCACGCCCCACGGTAGGAACATGGACGGTAGGCTGAGCGCCAGGCCGCCTTGACCGTGGCGAGGAAGGATGCCGCCTGCATGTCAAGGCATGGAGAACGGCCCGGCCGATGCCGACCGGGCCGCTGTTGCTGTTTTGGCTAGGCAGTGATGGATGGGACGGCTGGGTCAGCCGCCGTCGCCGCGCTTGCCGGCTTCCGTCAGCTTGGCGTCGCGGCGCAGCTCGCTCCGTTCCAGCTCGACATAGGGCGCGAGCCGCTTGCCCGCCGCGGTCTTGCGCTTGCGCAAGGCCTCGAGGCGCTGCTGTTCGCCGGCGTGGGCGCGCTTTCGCTGTTCCACCTGCTTCGCAATATCGGCCATGGTGTCCGGTCTCCTGCAATTGCCTCTGGGTCGGCCCGAGACCGTCATGGATCTAGCCAGTGCCCGGCCCGGAGTGATTGACCCGGATTGATCAGGCTCTCTCTGGTGCAGGCCGGGCGCCTGCCGGCCCGCTCAGGTCGTCGTCAACTGTTTCACTCACGGTGCGCCCGGACAAGGGGCAAGCCCGTGACCTTCGATTGCCAAACGACCTGTCCGGCCCCCAGTTCCTGCCGGGCAATGCGCCTCGACCCGGCGGCCGCGGGCGAGCCGGCATCAATCGGCCGCGCGTTTCGTTGCCTCTTGCATTTGCATGCGGATTGCACGGTTTACGCAGCGCACTCCGCAACGGAGCCGGCAGGCCGGCGCAGGCGGCGTCTCGAAGAAGACACCGCCGGCAGGCTTCGAGCCTTCCGCATACCCATATGCGAGAGCCCTGCCCGGACGGCTGGGGGAGAGCGCCGCCCCTAGAGCATTTTCAGGCGAAGTGGAAGCCGGTTCGCCGTCCGAGAATGCGACCAATCAAGAAGTTCTAGAGCATGATCCGATTCGATCGGATCGGATGGGATCGTGCTCTAGAGCTGGCTGACCATCACGTCGACGCGGCTGGCCGGACCGCCGGTCATCTGGTTGCCCATGGCGCGGGCCGACAGGCTCTCGGCCGGCAGGCCGCGCACCATCAGGAACTGGCGCACCGCCATGACGCGCGTCAGGGCCAGCACCCGCGCCCGGCTGGCGTCCGCCGGCTGCGCGCCGCCGTCGCCGTAGCCCAGGATGGTGATGCGAAACTGCGCCGGGTCGGTGATCTGCTTCGCCAGCTCGGCGAGCTCGGCCTGCGCCTCTTTGCTGAGCACGGCGGAGGCCGCTTCGAACAGCACGCGGGTCTGGCCCGAAGGGGTGGCGATCTCGACCTCGGGCGTCGCCTTGCTGCCGCTGCCGGCGGCCGGCGCGACCCTGGCGGCAGCCGTCAGCTGTTCCGCCCTATCCTGGTCGGGATGGCTCTTGGGCGGCAGCTTGAGCGGTACCGTCGAAACATTCACCTCGGGCAGCGCGCCGCTCTGGCCGATGGCGGTCGGGGCTGCGGTGGCACGGGCCCTGTTTTTGGCCGCGGAGGTTTCAGGAGAGCGCTGGGTTGCCGTGGCCGTCGAAGCGGCCTTGGTGGCCGGCGCGGAAGGCTGCTTCTCGGTCGTCCGCATGGCGCTGCTGCGCGCGGCCGGATGCGCCGGCTGAAGCGGCTCTTCGGCAGGGGACTTGGCCGCGGTCTCGGTTTTCGGCTGCGGCGCCTGCGCTTGCGCCGGCTCGGGGTCGAGGAACAGCTCGGCGGCGCGTGCCCGCAGCGCCTCCTTTTCCTCCGGCGTCATAGCCGGCTTGGTCGGCAGGGCGCTCGATTCCCGAGCGGGCTCCGCAGCGGCGGCGGCCGGTGTCGCGGCTTTTGGCGCGACCGCTACGAGCGTGGCCGCCTTCGGTGCCGTGACGGAGGGGGCAGCGGCGCCTGATTGCGGCTTCTGCATCGCGTTCCCGGTGCTTGCGAGCGCGGCCGGCTTGTCGTCCCGCGGCATCTGCGCGGCGACTGATTTGCCGAGCGGCGCTGACGGCATCGGCGGATCGGCGATCTCGCTCGACCGCGGCTTGGACGCGCCGGTCTCGTCGGCGGCGACCCGCAAGGGGCTCATGGCGCGGCCGCCGGACGGTTCGGTCAGCACCAGGCTGGCATCCAGCAGGCCATCTCCCTTTTCCACCTCGAAGATGTCGGACGCCGGGACGGCCTGAAGACTCTTCCCGGACGACGCATAGGGCTGGTGGCCGCAGCCGGCGGCGAGCAGCGGCGCGGCCAGGGCCGTTGTCAGGAGGACGGCGCGGGTGCGCGGATATGCGAAGCGGCTGTTGCTCATGCTCGGTTCCAGGTGCTTGGCTGCGCGAAGTGCGAAGACGGCCCGATGCGGTCAGCGACCTCGCCCGCAGGCGTTAATACTTTGCGCGACGCATGGTTAAGTTGCGGTTAACCCTGCCGAACGGCGTCGCCCCGCGCGGCGGGCCACGCTAAGCTGCCGGCTGTTTGGAACGGCGAGGGGAGGCGAGCGCGTGACGCTCGAGCCAGGCTGGACCTATCGGGAGCTGCAGCAGACCGGTCTCGACTTCGAGGACCAGGCGCAGGTCGAAGCCTATGACCGCAACCAGGGCGCCGATCCGGCGGCCGAGCGGGCGCTGATCGCCGCGCTCGGCCTCGGCGGCGGCGACCGGGTGATCGATCTCGGCTGCGGCACCGGCTGCTTCGCGATCGAGGCGGCGCGGGCCTGCGGCTTCGTCCACGCGGTCGACGTGTCGCGCGCCATGCTGGCCCAGGTCGGGCGCAAGGCCGAGGCGGCCGGGCTCGATAACCTGAGCCTGCACCACGGCGGCTTCCTCAGCTATCGCCACGAGGCAGCGCCGGCCGACGCCGTCGTCACGCGCTTCGCGCTGCACCATCTGCCGGACTTCTGGAAGATGGCGGCGCTCTTGCGCCTGCACGCCATGCTGCGGCCGGGCGGCCTGCTGTTCCTCAGGGACGTGGTCTTCTCCTTCCCGCCGGCCGATTACGCGGCCGGCGTCGAGGTCTGGATCGAGACGATGGCCCAGGCGCCGGGCGCGGGCTTCACCCGCGCCGACTTCGAGACCCACCTGCGCGAGGAGTACAGCACCTACGCCTGGATCATCGAAGGCATGCTGACCCGCGCCGGCTTCCGCATCGAAGCGGCCGACTACGCAAGCGGCGCCTATGCGAGCTATTGTTGCCGCAAGGCCGGCGAGACGGAGTAGGCGGTTAAAGCGTCTCTGGGATTAAGGGGACAGTATACTTAATTCACCTGCAGTAGGCGCCTCTCTCGAAGCAGATTTAGCCCAGTATTTCCCGCTTCTTTTCCTCGGGCATATCTCGCCGTACTTGGTCTGCCGCAAGCAGCATCGCCTGGATGCGAGTGCGATCCTCCTCTATAATAGGTTTATACGTCTCGAATCGCTCTCGATCCGGGTTCTTGGCGATCTTGGCCGCCAACGCTTCGGCGTTGTCTTTGTCTTTTAGTGAGGCCAGGTCTATCGACAAGAGGTCAACACCGAGCATCGAAATCGGCCGATCCCCTACGCCGTCCTGGTAGTCAGCCAGGAACAGGGCGCCTACCTTGAGTGCCTCAATCCGCTTTTCGTCGTCCTCTCTGACGATCTCCAAGCAAATGGCCTTCAGGATGGCCTCCTTGTCGTATGGGAGGCATTTCACATCCCAAATCTGGCCGCCTCCTTCTGACGGGTTCTGCTCCATAAATGCCCCGTAGTCGGCGATGATCTTGGCCCGCTCCTCGCCGTTTTGCCGGTACTCCTCGATTTTCAGGGCATCGGAGGAGGGCCGATCACTCGCAGCAGATGACGTGTCCTGTCCGGCGTATGCCTCCAACCAAGCTTGTCGGGCCTCCTTGGGCGACATGCCCTTCGACACCATGTCCGCCTCAAATGCGACGCGTTTCTGGTTATCCAAGAAGCCCCTCGCGAGCCACTTTGCGACACCGCTGACGATCGCGGCGTAAAGCACATTCCACCAGCTCCAATCGCTGAACAATGCCAACCCGGCGAAAACGAGTGCAGCGATACCACCGCCGATCCACACCCAGCCGAATAGGCCCGAGAGGAGTTCGAGTACTATGAGTTGACCCTTTGAGCTCATGCCTGGACCCCTGGCTATCACCGGAAAATGATACACGAATGAGGCGAGAAAAATGAAGTTCATGTCTCGTGCCCCACTGCTTGCGCAGTTATCCTGCTCACATGTTTGAATGGCTCAAGAAGAAGCGAGCGGCGCCGGAAGCGGCAGTCGAGGCTCTGGCCAGGAAGTGGCTGGAG
>JBHJOF010000151.1:0-7658 GCA_050330055.1 Kiloniellales bacterium | reverse complement strand
CTACTACCTCATGCTGAGGAGCCGCGAGTCCGCAGGAGCGGGCCTCCGCCCGCAAGCGGCGTCTCGCGCGCGAAGCAGGCGGCCCCAATGGACCAGGGGGCCGCCAAGCATGGGAGCCCGGTCATGAGTATCGGGATTTGGTATTATTGCAGTTTAACAGATAGTTGTTCTGATTTCTTGACAGACTACGCAAGGTAGTTCCGCAGTCCGGGGACTGTACCCGGAGCGAAGCGCAGAGGACTGTCCCCTCTGGGGCGCTCAGCGCGTGCCCGGGGACAGCCCCCTCCCGGCGTGATTCTCGACCGTCTAATACGCGGCGGATGAAGAACGACCAGCTATGCGCGGCCGATACTTCAGCTTTGACAGCATCTAGTTACCCACCCGCCAGGGCGGTGATAGGACGGCGATGCGGGCGTAGGCCGGGCAGTCGGGCCGATGCGCCCCCGGCAGGTAGCCGATGCTCATCAGAAACTCGCCGACGATCTCGCCACCCATGAACTTGAAGCTCTTGCGGAACAGCTTGACCCAGTCGTCCTTGGGACGGGGATGGTGGGCGGCGATCCAGGCGGCGAAGGAGCCGCGCTCGCTGCGGATCGCCTGCAGGCGGCGGGCGTTCTCGATCGCGGCGGCGACCTTCAGGCGGTTGCGGATGATGCCCGGGTCGGCCAGCAGCCGGACCACGTCTCGCTCGCCGAAGCCGGCCACCCGGTCGATATCGAAGCCGGCATAGGCGGCCCGGAAGCCCTCGCGCTTCTTCAGCATCAGCTCCCAGGACAGGCCGGCCTGGTTGATCTCCAGCACCAGGCGCTCGAACAGCGCCGCCTCGTCGACTGTCGGGAAGCCGTATTCCCGGTCGTGGTAGTGGGCGTGGACCGGATTGCCCGGCGCGAAGTCGCAGTAGCTCGACATATGGTTCCCGTTTCAGACCTTTCTCAGGCGGGAAAGGCTCGCTCTTGCCACACCCAACGCTGCAGCGCTGCGCATAGCTTCGCGCCGCGCAGTCGCCCCGGCACTTGGTGCCGGGGCCCATTGGCCTATCCGTGTCACGCCATAAGGCCATTGGGTCCCGGGAACAAGCCCCGCCTGCGCGGCCGAAGCCGCTTCGGCGCGGCGAAGGCCCGGGACGACAGCGGCGTGCGTATCAGCTTTGCGGCGCGAAAGTCGGGCGCGACAAAAAAGCGTCTCAGGGCTGGCGGAAGGAGATCAGGTCGCTCTCGATCAGGTAGTAGGCGATCAGCCAGAGCACCGCCGAGATCGCCGTCGTGACCGCCGCCTTGCGCCACAGCATGGGCTTCTCGGGCGCGCTGGTGGCGTGGCCGGGCTCCTGTCGATCGGGCACGTGGACGCCCCAGGGCAGCACAGCGAAGAGCACGACCCACCAGATGATGGCGTAGACCATGAGGCCGGTGACCCAGGTCATGACATCGTCTTGCCCGCCCCCAGACGCATCACACCTGCTCCAGCTCGATCAGGGTGCCGCAGAAGTCTTTGGGGTGGAGGAACAGCACCGGCTTGTTATGGGCGCCGATCCTGGGCTCGCCGTCGCCCAGCACGCGGGCGCCGCCGGCGACCAGCTTGTCGCGGGCGGCCAGGATGTCCTCGACCTCGTAGCAGACGTGGTGGATGCCGCCCGACGCGTTGCGCGCCAGGAAGCCGGCGATCGGCGAGTCGTCGCCCAGCGGATGCAGCAGCTCGATCTTGGTGTTGGGCAGCTCGACAAAGACCACGGTCACGCCGTGCGCCGGCTCGTCCACCGGATCGGAGACCCTGGCGCCCAGCAGATCGCGGTACTGCGCCGCCGCCGCCGCCAGATCCGGCACCGCGATCGCCACGTGGTTCAGCCTGCCGATCATTCACATCGCTCCAGATTCACGCTGCGTAGGCGTCGGTCGCTACGGCGGTGTGCTCCTCATGCTTCGACAAGCTCAGCATGAGGTTCACGGTTCGAATCCGTGCCTCCCTCATCCTGAGCCTGTCGAAGGATGAGGGCAGACTCGATATCGCGGATGCTCCGATAGTTAGGCACGCCGGCCGTCAGGGCAAGCGCAGCACCTCGACTCGGGTCGAGGGCTTCTTGCCGACCAGCTGGTTGAAGGCACGGCGCAGCGCGACCCGCACCGCCTCGCCCAGGCGCTCATCGTCGCGCCGCGCCGCCTTGGGCAGGTTGCGCAGGGCGCCCTCGATCACCTCCAGGGCCTGGTCCAGCACATCGGCCTCGTGTTCCGGGTCGACCACCCCTTCGGTGGTGAGGCGCGGCTCGGCCAGCAGGCTGCCGCCGGCATCGACCACCAGCACGGCCAGCGCCGAGCCGCTGAAGGACAGGCGGCGGCGCTCGCGGATCACCGGGCTGTCGACTGCGATCAGGCGACTACCGTCGAGCGCCAGGCGGCCGCTGGTGACGTGATCGACGATTTCGGCGCTGCCCCCGGCCAGGCGGATCAGGCTGCCGTTCTCAGCCACCAGGGCCTGCGGCACCTGGCACTCGCGCGCCAGGTCGGCGTGCTCCATCAGGTGGCGCGGCTCGCCGTGCACCGGGATCGCGATGCGCGGGCGCACCCACTGGTACATGCGGGTCAGCTCGTCGCGCGCCGGGTGGCCGGAGACATGGGTGCGCCAGTGGCCGTCGCCGATCACCCGGATGCCCTTGTGCGCCAGGTGATTTTCCAGCTCGAAGATACCGACCTCGTTGCCCGGGATGACGCGCGAGGAGAAGATCACTGCGTCGCCGGGCTCGAAGACGATGTGAGGATGCTCGTCGCGGGCGATGCGCCAGAGCGCGGCACGCTGCTCGCCCTGGCTGCCGGTGCAGAGGATCAGCACCTCCTCACGCGGCAGGAAGCCCACGTCCTTCTCCGAGATCAGCGGCGCCAGGCCGCCCAGATAGCCGGTCTCGACCGCCGCCTGGTGGATGCGCCGCATGCCGCGGCCGACCAGGGCGACGCGCCGGCCGTGCGCCGCGGCGATGCGCATCACTGTCTGCAGACGGGCCACATTGCTGGCGAAGCAGGTAACGGCGACGCGCTGCTTCAGGGTGCCGAGCAGCTCCATCAGGCTCGCGAAGACCTCGCTCTCCGAGCCGGACTCGCCGTCGACCAGGGCGTTGGTCGAATCGCAGACCATGGCCAGCACGCCCTCGCCGGCCAGCGCGCGCAGCGCCGCCTCGTCGTAGCTCTCGCCCAGCATGGGATCCGGGTCGAGCTTCCAGTCGCCGGTGTGCAGCACCGTGCCGGCCGAGGTGCGGATCACCAGGGCGTTCGGCTCCGGGATCGAATGGGTCAGCGTCACCAGCTCGAGCTCGAAGGGGCCGACCGTGAAGCGGCCGGACATCGGCACCTCGGTGATCTCGGCCTCCTGCTCCAGCCCGGCCTCGGCCAGCTTGCCGCGCAGCACCGCGGCGGTGAAGGGCGTGGCGTAGATCGGGCAGCGCAGGCGCGGCCAGAGATAGGGCACGGCGCCGATGTGGTCCTCGTGCGCGTGGGTCAGCACCAGGCCGGCGAGATCGTCGCTTCGCTCGGTGATGAAGGCGGGATCGGCCATCAGCAGCTCGACTCCGGGCTGGCGCTCGTCGGCGAAGGTGACGCCGAGATCGACCATCAGCCAGGCGCCGTCGTGGCCGTAGAGATTGAGATTCATGCCAATCTCGCCGGTCCCGCCGAGCGGCAGGAAATAGAGCGCCTCGGCCTCGGAAAAATCGGTCATGCTGGGCACCACAGCCGTGTGCAGGTTGCACCGAGTTCCTCACCCTTCGACAGGCTCAGGGTGAGGAGGAGTGTGCGCGACGCCAAATGGAGGCCCTCATACTGAGCTTGTCGAAGTATGAGGGCCGGGCCGGCGCGCAAGGTCTCTGGCCTCATGCGCCACCCGGCCGGTTCAGGCGGTAGATGGCGAGCAGGCCGCGCAGGGTCACGTCCGGGTCGACCTGGTCGATCACGCCGGTCGCGTTGGCGAAGAGCGCGGCCAGGCCGCCGGTGGCGATCACCTTCAGATCGCGCCCGTCCTCCGCCTTGATGCGCGCCACCAGGCCCTCGATCAGGCCGACGTAGCCCCAGTAGGCGCCCGACTGCATGGCCGAGACCGTGCCGCTGCCGACCACCCGCTGCGGCGGGCCCTCGATGGCGATGCGCGGCAGCTTGGCCGCCGCGAGCGACAGCGCCTCCAGCGACTCGTTGACGCCCGGCGCGATGACGCCGCCCTCGTAGCCGCCGTCCTCGCCGATCACGTCGAAGGTCGTGGCGGTGCCGAAGTCGATCAGGATCAGCGGCCCGCCGTAGCTCTGGTGCGCCGCCACGGCGTTGACCAGGCGGTCGGCGCCGACCTGCTGCGGGTGGTCGATGCGCACCGCAACGCCGATATCGACGCCCGGCTCGCCCACCACCAGCGGGTCGCACTTGAAGTAGCGCTTGCAGAGCGTGGTCAGGCCGTGGTTGGCGCGCGGCACCACCGAGGCGATGATCGTGCCGGTGATGTCGTCCGGCGTCATGCGCTCCAGTGCCATGAGCTGGGTCAGCCAGACCGCGTACTCGTCGGCGGTGCGCTTGATGTCGGTCGAGGCGCGCCACTGCGCGCGCTTCTCGTCACCGTCGAAGACGGCGAAGACGATGTTGGTATTGCCGCAGTCGATGGCGAGCAGCATGTCCCTATCTTACCCTGCGCCTGGGCCGCCGAAGTGGACGTCGCCGGCAGCGATGCGCCGCAGGCTGCCGTCCTCCATCTCGAGCAGCCGCACGCCGTCCTGGTCCAGGTCGCGAAAGGTGCCGCGCAGGCTCTCGCGCGGCAGGTTGACCGCGATGGACTCGCCCAGGCCGTAGGCGTGGTGCAGCCAGGCGCGGCGGATCGGCGCGAAGCCGTCCTCCAGCCAGCGGTTGGTCCAGGAGAGGAAGTGGCGGCCAAAGGCTTCGAGCAGCTCGACCTCGGTCAGGGTCAAGGGCGCGCCCTCGAACTGCAGCGAGGTCGCCGGGAAGTCGCTGTCCTTGGGGAAAGCCTTCACGTTCACGCCGGCGCCGAGCACCAGCCAGTCCAAGCCACCCTCGGGATTGATCTGTGATTCCAACAGGATGCCGGCACCCTTGCGGTCGTTGAACAGCACGTCGTTGGGCCACTTGTAGCGCACCTCGATCAAGGGCGGGGCGACGCTGCCAACCGCGTCGCCGACACCGAGCGCGGCCACGAAGCCGAGCTGCGCCGCCTCGGCCGGGCCGCAGTCGGGCCGCAGCACCAGCGAGAGGAAGAGATTGCCGGCCAGACTCTGCCAGCTCCGGCCGCGGCGGCCGCGGCCGGCCGTCTGCCTGCGCGCCCAGACAAGCGTGCCGTCCTCGGCGCCTTGGGCGGCCAGGCGCTTGGCCTCCTCGTTGGTGCTGTCGACCTCGTCCAGCGCCACCAGCCGGTAGGCGGGAGGCAAGCGCGGCCGGTCGGGTGTGGTGGAATTTACCGTACCCTGCCCCATCACGGCGCGAAGAGCGACGCGGCGGCCGCCTCGGCCCCGCTCAGGATCGGCCCCGGCAGGACGAAGAACAGCAGTACGATCACCGTGGTGCCGGTCAGGATCAGCGCCATCTCGCGGCCGATCGGCCGATCAAAGCTTTCGCTCGGCTCATCGAAGTACATCAGCTTGACGATGCGCAGATAATAGAAGGCGCCCACCACGCTGGCCAGCACGCCGATCACCGCGAGCGTGTAGAGCTCCGCCTCGATCGCCGCCAGGAAGATGTAGAGCTTGCCGAAGAAGCCGGCCAAGGGCGGAATGCCGGCCATGGAGAACATGAAGACCGCCAGCGCGAAGGCCATCAGCGGATTGGTCTTGCTAAGCCCCTTGAGATCGTCGATGCCCTCGACCATGCGTTCCTTCTGCCGCATGCAGAGTATGCAGGCGAAGGTACCAACATTCATGAAGAGGTAGATCGCCATGTAGATGGCAACGCCGCGCACGCCGGCCTCGCTGCCGGCGGCCAGGCCGATCAGGGCATAGCCGATATGTCCGATCGAGCTGTAGGCCATCAGGCGCTTGATGTTGGTCTGGTTGATCGCGGCCAGCGCGCCCAGCACCATCGAGGCCACCGAAATGGCGATAACGATCTGCTGCCACTGCTCGAACAGCACGCCGAAGGGCTCGATCATGACCCGGACGAAGAGCGCCATGGCCGCGATCTTGGGCGCGTTGGCAAAGAAGGCCGTGACCGGCGTCGGCGCGCCCTCGTAGACGTCCGGCGTCCACATGTGGAAGGGCACGGCGGAGACCTTGAAGGCGAGCCCGGCGATCACGAAGACCAGGCCGACAATCAGCCCGACCGAAGGCGGCGCTCCGGTCTCGGCGGACGCCGCCAGCACCTGTGCCAGCGTCGCAAAGGCCGTGGTGCCGGCGAAGCCGTAAACCATGGAGCTGCCGTAGAGCAGCATGCCGGAGGAAAGCGCGCCGAGGACGAAGTACTTGAGGCCGGCCTCGCTGGAACGCAGGTTGTCGCGCCGGATCGCGGCCACGACGTAGAGCGACAGGCTCTGCAGCTCGAGGCCCAGGTAAAGCGAGATCAGGTCGTTCGCCGAGATCATCATCAGCATGCCGAGCGTGGCGAAGAGCAGCAGCACCGGCATCTCGAAGCGCGCCATGTTCTCGCGCTCGATGTAGCCCTGGGTCATGATGATGGTCAGCGCCGCGCCGATCAGCACCAGCAGCTTCATGAAGTCGCCGAAGCCGTCGACGACGAAGAGGCCGCCGAAGGCCGACGCCGGGTCGCGCGGCTGAATGATCAGCAGGGCCGCCGCGACGACCACAGCGACGACCGAGAGGGTGAGCACCAGCCTGGTCGAGCCCTCGCCGCGGAATACGCCGACCATCAGCAGCGCCATGGCGGCGCAGGCTAGGAATAGCTCCGGCAGGGCGGCCATCAGATCGGCGTACAGCATGGCTTCGCTCCCCGCCCTAGCGGCCCGGCCAGAGCATGGCCAGCAGGTGCTGATCCGGCGTCACCCCGGCCGCGGCCAGCGAGGTCTGGTAGTTGTCGATCACGTTGCTGACCGACGCAGCCATGACATCGATGAAGGACGCCGGATAGATGCCCATCCAGAGCACCACGGCGACCAGCGGCGCGAAGACCACTCTTTCGCGCCAGCTGAGGTCAGGGATTTTCCTGAGGTTGTCCAGGGTCATGACGCCGAAGATGACGCGCCGGTAGAGATAGAGCATGTAGGCGGCGCCCAGCACCATGCCGCTGGCGGCCAGGAGCGCCACCCAGGTGTTGACCTGGAAGACGCCGATCAGCACCAGGACCTCGCCGACGAAGCCGCTGGTGCCCGGCAGGCCGACAGAAGCCAGCATGAAGACCATGAAGACCACGGCATAGGCCGGCATGCGCGCGACCAGGCCGTTGTACTTCTCAATCAGGCGCGTGTGCATGCGGTCGTAGACCACGCCGACGACAAGGAAGAGCGCCGCCGAGACCACGCCGTGCGACAGCATCTGGATCATTGCGCCCTCGATGCCCTGCTGGTTCACCGTGAAGATGCCGATGGTGACGAAGCCCATGTGGGCGACCGAGGAATAGGCGATCAGCTTCTTCATGTCCTCCTGGGCCAGCGCCACCAGCGAGGTGTAGATCACGGCCACCACCGAGAGCGCAAAGACCAGCGGCGTGAAGAAGGCGGTGGCCTCCGGGAACATGGGCACG
>JBHJOF010000150.1:0-23735 GCA_050330055.1 Kiloniellales bacterium | reverse complement strand
CCTCCTCGGCGAAGTGGTCGGCGACCACCACCTCGGTCTCGTCGCGCCGCCGGATATTGAGCGGCTCGGACATGGCCTCCTGGGCATCGAACAGGGTGATGTGGCCGTCCTCCAGCATGCGGCTTATCACCCAATTGCGCCGAGCCAGCGCGGCCTCGGGATAGCGGACCGGATGGTAGTTGTTGGGCGCCTTCGGCAGCGCCGCCAGGAATGCGGCCTCGGCGATGGTCAGCTCGTCGAGCGACTTGTTGAAATAGTTGAGCGCCGCCGCCGCTACGCCGTAAGAACGAAAGCCGAGGAAGATCTCATTCAGATAGAGCTCCAGGATGTGGTCCTTGGAGAAGGCCTTCTCGATGCGCAGGGCGATCAGCGCCTCGCGGAGCTTGCGCTCAATCGAAACCTCGTTGCTCAGCAGGAAGTTCTTGGCCACCTGCTGCGTGATGGTTGAGGCGCCGACCGGCCGCCGATCGCTGCCTAGCTGCTGCAGGTTGGTCACCACGGCGCGCAGCACCGACAGGAGGTCGATGCCGTAGTGCTGGTAGAAGTTCTTGTCCTCGGCCGAGAGGAAGGCGTTGATCACCCGCCTGGGCATCGCCCCGATCGGCACGAAGACCCGCTTCTCGGTGGCATACTCGGCGAGCAGGCGGCCGTCGCCGGCGTGGACCCGGGTGACCGTCGGCGGCTCGTAGCTGGCGAGCTGCTCGTGGGCCGGCAGATCGCGGCCGTAGCTGTCCAGCAGGTAGAAGGCGCCGCCCCCGGCGGCCAGCAGGCCGATCACCAGGAGACCGAAGAGATAGGACAGGAATCGGAGCATCACGGCCGTCCAGCGGCTTTCCTGGCTGCGGCAGAGGCTGTTTCGAAGGGCATTGTACCCTCAAATTGGACAATTTTGGGTGAAAGGTGGCGCCCGGTCAGGAACGGCGCAGGCTTTCCTGCCATTCGAAGTAACGGTCGAGGGCACGGACCATCGATTCGCATAACTTGGTGCGATTGGCGGGATTCAGCAATAGCTTCTCCTCCTCGCGGTTCGACATATAGCCGATCTCGACCAGGACCGAGGGTACGATCGGCGACTTCAGGACCGCAAAGCCGGCGAAGCGGTGGGTATTGCGTATCAGCGTGGTAACCTTACCGAGCTCGCCGACCAGCTTGTTGGCGAAGTTCTTGGAGAGATTCATGGTTTCGCGCTGGGCCAGGTCGATCAGGATCATGCTGACGTCCTGAGTCTGGGCCCCCAGGTTGACGCCGGCAATGACGTCGGCCTTGTTTTCCTTGTTGGCCAGGGCCGCCGCCTCGGCGTCCGAGGCCTTCTCCGACAGGGTATAAACCGCCGCACCGCGCGCCTGATCGGTCGGATAGGAGTTGGCGTGCAGGGACAGGAAGATGTCCCCCTCCGCCTTCTGGGCCACCGCGATGCGGTCGCGAAGCTGCAGGAAGACGTCGCTGTCACGGGTCATGACCACGCGGTAGCGCCCGCTCTCGAGGAGCTGTCTGCGCAGCTCGCGGGCATAGTCGAGCGTCACCTGCTTCTCGTAGATACCCGAGACGCCGACCGCCCCGGGGTCGACGCCGCCGTGACCGGCGTCTATCACGATGGTCGGCCGGTCGTCCGATTTGGGGCCCGGCGCTGCCGCCGGTTGGCTCGGCATGGGCAAGGGCCGCGCGGACAGGATCGGCCGCCGCTCGTCGGGATTGAGGAAGACGGCGGAACTCACAGGCTTCAGGTCGATCACCAACCGGTACGCCGCCTCGGCGCTGGGCGGCAGCACCAGCACCTCCTTGATGCCGACCGGCCCGGTCATGTCGAGCACCACGCGACTGGTGCCGGGCGCGAAGAGGCCGTATCGCAGGGCCTGGATCAGGCCGCGGCCCTCCTGTACCGGCTCCGCTCCAATCCGCCAGTCCAGCTCCGGCAGGTCGATCACCACGCGGGCCGGGTCCGGCAGGGTGAAGACACGGTAGCTCGGCTCCTCGGTCAGCTCGAGCACGAAGCGCGTCTTGTCGGGATGGATGCCTATGCGAACCGCGGTGGCGCCCGGTTTGGCCAGCGCCTCCGGCATCATGAGCAGAAGGCAGAACAGGGCGAATACAGCACGCATCACTACTGAAAAGTTACCCATATCTTGTGAGATGATCTCGCGGCCACCCAAGATATATATAAACTACTGTTGATGCAGCCAGAAAATATCTTTAGGCGATGCCCGCCGCGGCCGCCTCCCGCGGGACAGGATAAAGTGATTGTGGCCGTGGTCAGATCAACATATGTTTAATAAGTTGCCACACGGTACCGCCCCGCTGCGTTCCCGAGACTGTGCGACGGCCACCCGGCCCAGGGTTATCGAACCAGGGGGCCAATGAGCCAAGCGGGTGATTGTGGCCTAGCGCAAAGGCCGACTGGAAGGCCTGCGGCGGCTGTGCCGGCAACTGCAGAACAAATGGCGGACATGAGCGCCGCCGGGCGTTTAACGATCGGGCCCCGGGTCGGGGCCAAGTGGTTTTGAGGAAGCTATGGGCTATTGCCGCAACAACACGAGCAAGCCGGCATGACCGCTTCCCTGACCACGCCGCACCGAACCGCAACAAACAGCCTCGCGCCGCGACCCGCCGCCTTGGTGGCGTCCGCCAGGCGCGACGTGGAGACTCATTTTTATGCCGAAGCAGATGCTGATCGATGCAACCCACCCGGAGGAGACGCGGGTGGTGGTGCTCAGCGACAAACGTCTCGAAGAGTTTGATTACGAAACCCTTGCCAAGAAACAGCTCAAGGGCAACATCTACCTCGCGAAGGTAACGCGGGTCGAACCCTCGCTCCAAGCGGCCTTCGTCGACTATGGCGGCAACCGGCACGGTTTCCTGCCATTCAGCGAAATTCACCCGGACTACTACCGCATCCCCATCGCGGACCGCGAGGCATTGCTGGCCGAGGAGGCGGCCATCGGCTCGGCTGCGGTCGAGGAAGAGGCGGCTGCCGTCGACGAGGACGCCGAAGACGCAGCGGACAACGGCGATAGGCCGGCGGCCAAGGACGGCGACAGCGAGGTCAGCGAGGCCGAGCCGGCCAAAGACGAGGCCGGAGATGCGCCCAAGCCCCGCGGCCGCGGCCGGCGGCGGCGCTCGGCGGCGGTCCGCGCCAAGAGCAAGTCGACCTCGGAGGAGCCGAACGGCGAGGTCGTCGAGGTCGAAGTCGAGACCGGCGTCGACACGGTCGGCGGCGACGAAGCCGACGAGGATGCCCGCAAGCGGGCCCGCCTGCTGCGCCGCTACAAGATTCAGGAGGTGATCAAGCGCCGCCAGGTCCTCCTCGTCCAGGTGACCAAGGAGGAGCGCGGCAACAAGGGCGCGGCGCTGACCACCTACCTGTCGCTCGCCGGGCGCTACTGCGTCCTCATGCCGAACACCAACAAGGGTGGCGGCATCAGCCGCAAGATCGCCAGCGCCACCGACCGCCGTCGGCTCAAGGGCATCATCTCCGACCTCGACATCCCCGAGGGCATGGCGGTGATCGTACGCACCGCCGGCAGCCAGCGCAGCAAGGCCGAGATCCGCCGCGACTACGACTATCTGCTACGCCTATGGAACGAGATCCGTGAAAGCACGCTGCGCTCCACCGCCCCGGCCTTGATCTATGAAGAGGCCAACCTGATCAAGCGGGCGATCCGCGATCTCTACAGCCGCGACATGAAGGACATTCTGGTCGAGGGAGAGGAGGGCTACAAGGCGGCCAAGGACTTCATGAAGAGCTTGATGCCGAGCCACGCCCGCAAGGTGCAGATCTTCAAGGACGACGCGGTCCCTCTGTTCCAGCGCTACCAGGTCGAAAAGCAGCTAGACACCATGCACAGCATGGTGGTGCAGCTCAGCTCCGGCGGCTACGTGGTGATCAATCCGACCGAGGCGCTGGTGGCGATCGACGTGAACTCGGGCCGCGCCACCAAGGAACGCCACATCGAGGAGACCGCGCTGCGCACCAACCTGGAAGCGGCGAGCGAGATCGCCCGCCAGCTCCGCCTACGGGATCTGGCCGGTCTCATCGTGATCGACTTCATCGACATGGAGGAGTCGCGCCACAATCGCGAGGTCGAACGGCGCCTTAAGGAAGCCATGCGCAGCGACCGCGCGCGCATCCAGCTCGGCCGCATCAGCCCCTTCGGACTGCTCGAGCTGTCGCGCCAGCGCCTGCGCCCGAGCCTGCTCGAGAGCTCGACCGTGACCTGCGTCCACTGCGGCGGCAGCGGCCGCATCCGTTCCACCGAGTCCTCGGCGCTGCAGGTGCTGCGGACCCTCGAGGAAGAAGGCGTGCGCCGCGCCGGCGGCCGCCTGATGGTTACAGTGCCGACCGCGATCGCCTTCTTCGTGCTCAACCAGAAGCGCCAGCGCCTGCTCGAGATCGAGCAGCGCTATGGCTTCCAGATCGAGGTCGAGCACAGCGACACGCTGATCCCGCCGAACTTCGAGATCAAGCGTTTCGCCGATGAGACGGTCCGCGAAGCGGCCGCGCCGGAGGCCGCCGCGGCGGAGGAGGCGCCGGCCGCCGCGCCCGGCGGCGCCAGAGAGGAAGAGCGGAAGCGCCGCCGCAGGCGCCGCGGACGGCGCCGCGACGAGGAAGCACCCGTTGCTGCCGAGGCGGAGGAAGCCCCCGAAGAGGAGGAGGCTGCAGAGGTGGCCGCCGCCGAGGAAAGCGGCGAAGACGAGCAGCAGCGCCCGCGCCGGCGCCGCGGCAAGCGCGGCGGACGGCGCCGCTCCCGCCGCCGGCGCGAGCTCGCCGAAACCGACGAGGCGGCCGGTACCGAGACCAGCGGTGCCGAGGCGAGTGCGGCTGAGCCAGTCGTGGCTGAAACCGGCGACGAAAGGCCCGAGGCATCCCCCGAGGCGCCCGGCGAGGACGATGAGCTCCAGGCGGAGCCGGCAGACGAGACGACCGAAGACGCGGGCCAGGCGAGCAAGCCCAAGCCCAGACGCCCACGCTCGTCCAGGTCAGACCGGCCCCGCCGCAGCGCGACCGGCCGCAGCAACGGGGCAATCAGCGCCGCGCCGCCTGCCGAAGAGCCGCCTGACCAGGCCGAGATGCCAGCGGGGCCGGCGGAAAGCCCGGCCGAGGTCGAGGCTCTGCCGCTTGCCGCTCAGCCGCTGGCGGCTGCACCTGAGGCCGCGGCGGAAATTTCGGTGCCGGAGATCACTAGGTCGACCGCAGATGCCGCCAGCTCGGAGGGCGACAAGCCAAAACGACGCGGCTGGTGGAACCGCCTGATCTGAATCCGGCCGGCTCAATGTGTGCGGGCGCGGCGTCCTAGCTGCCGCGCCCGGCGAGCCAGACCTGCAGCCGCCTGCCTGCCTCGGCAATCTCGGACTCCGCGCCGGCAAAGGAAAAGCGCACGAAGCGGTTGCCACGTTCGGGATCGAAATCGACACCGGGCGTGGCCGCAACGCCGGTCTCGGCCAGCATGCGGCGGCAGAATTCCTCGCTGTCGTTGGTCAGGCGACTGACATTGGCGTAGATGTAGAAAGCACCGTCCGCTGGCGCCAAGCGATCCAGCCCGGCCTTCGGCAACTCGCGCAGCAGCAGCGCCCGATTGCGGGTGTAGCGCGCGACATGACCGTCAAGCTCGTCGCAGCAATCAAAGGCCGCAAGGCCGGCGAGCTGCGACAGGGTCGGCGGCGAGATGAAGAAATTCTGCGCCAGGCATTCGACCGGGCGCAGCAGGTCTTGCGGCACCACCATCCAGCCGAGCCGCCAGCCGGTCATCGAGAAATACTTGGAGAAGCTGTTGATGACGATCGCGTCGCCGGTCAGCTCGAGCGCCGAGACCGGCGCCTCGCCGTAGCTGATGCCGTGATAGATCTCGTCCGACACCAGCCGAATCGCCCGTTCGGCACAGTAGTCGACCAGGGCCTTCATGTGGCCGCGGTCGACCATGGTGCCGGTCGGATTGGAGGGCGAGGCGACGATCAGCCCGGCGATGGGCTCGTCCAGCCGCTCGAGCAACTCCGGCGTCGGTTGGAAGCGGTGCTCCGCCTCGCTCGGCAGCAGCACGGGCCGGTTGCCCAACGCCGCCAGGATGTTGCGATAGGCGGGATAGCCCGGCGCCGCCAGCGCCACCCGCTCGCCCGGATCGAAGGCGGCCAGGAAGCCGAGCAGAAAGCCGCCCGACGACCCCGTGGTCACGGCGATGCGCCCCTCTTCGACGTCTACCCCGTAGCGGTCGCGGTAGTGCCGGGCGATGCGGCGGCGCAGATCGGGCAGCCCGAAAGCCTCGGTGTAGGCGATGCGGTCGTCAGCCAGGGCTCGCGCCGCCGCCTCCAGCACCGCCTTCGGCGCGGCGGTCGCCGGCTGCCCGACCTCCAGGTGCAGAACGTCGGCACCGCTCGCCGCGCGCTCGTTGGCGGCGCGCATGACGTCCATCACGATGAAGGGCGGGATCGCCCCGCGCGACGACTGCTTTAGGGCCACGGCCTACTGCGCCACAGCCGCCAGGCCGTGGCCGCGCGGATCGCTTGCCACGGTGCAACCGGCGCTGTCCCTGCGAATGCCGCGCTGACAGTAGAGGGCGTCCACCCGGCCGAGCGCCGCCGCTTCCTGTACCGCGTGGCCGCGCGCCAGCAGCTCGCGCACCACCTCTTGCGGCACGCCGCTCTCGTAGAACAGCTCGTCCGGGAGGCCGCCGTGATGAAAGCGTGCGCTGCGCATCGCCTCGTCCAGCGATTGCTCGTCCTCCAGCACGGCCAGCATGACCTGCACCAGTGCCGTCGGAGCCACGGCACCGCCCGAGGCCGCCGCGGCAAAGCGAAGGTCGCCGGTGGCCCGGTTGCCGATCACCACGGCACTGGGCGAGAGGGCCCCATCGCTGCCGGGCGCGGGCGGCGCGGCCAGGAGAATCCCGGTTCCCGGTGCCATGTGCCTGCTGCCGAACAGCCCGTTCATGGTGAGGCTGCAGGCGACGCCGTTGCCGAAACGGTCCGCCGTGACGAAGCCGGCCCCAGCCGAACTGTCGGCAACCGCCGCCGGCGCCGGCGAGAGGCTGCTGGCCGGCGTGTGGCGCTGAGGGTCGTAGCCGGCAAGCAAGCTCCTGACCTCTCCGTCCTCGAGCAGCGCGACACCGTCGTTCGCGGCGCTGGCGGGCCAAGCGCTGCGTCCGGCGAAGACCCGCATGGCGGCTTCGGCGAACAGGTGACCCCGGTCGGCGCCCGTGGTCCTGCGGTAACCGGCCTCCTCGGCGAGCAGGCGCCAGAGCTGAGCGGCCAGGAGGCCGCCCGCCGGCGGCCCGGAGAAGTAGGCCATGTCGTGGCCGACCTCCACGCCGAGCGCCGGCGACAGGCGCGGCACGGCGTCCCGCAGGTCCGCCAGCTCGACCGGCAGGCCAGCCGCCGCGGTCGCCTCGACGAAGCGCCTGGCGAAGGGCCCACCGTACATGTAGGCGGCCCCCTGCGTGCGGATACCGCCCAGCACCGTCGCCAGGGTGGCCTGGACGATGCGGTCGCCTTCCCTGGGGACGCTGCCGGTTGCCGAGCGGAAAGTGCGGGCGAGTTCGCTGTCGCCGCTCAGCAGCGGCTCGGCCAGGGCCAGATCCTGGGCAAACGCACGGCTGACGCCATGACCGAAGCGGGCCAGGTTCTCCGCCGGTCCAATGATCTCTTCCCAGCGCTGTCGGCCGTGCCGGGCATGCAGGGCGGCCATGGCGCGCACGCCCAGCGGCACCAGACCTGCCCCGCTGCGCTGCGGCAGAAACGCGAGGACCTCGCCGCTCCGCTCGCGGTGGTTGAACAGGACACAGACACCGCCGCCGCCCAGGCCGGCGCGCGACGGCAGAGTCACCGCCAGTGTGAAATAGATCGCCGCCGCCGCGTCGGCCGCGTTGCCACCGTTGCCCAAGATGTCGCGCCCCACCACCGCAGCACGCGGGTCGTCCGCCGCCACGAGGCCCGCAAAGCCTTCAACCAGTCCGAGCTTGGCACTTTCTTCATTCTCGCCAAGCCCGCAGGCGGCCAGAAGCGTGCAAAGCAGCAGGATCCCGGTCTCTAGGGCGGAGCGGGCTGCCGCTGGGCGCATCGGCGCGTCCGGGGCGGCAAATGGGGGGCCACATTGAATTCGCCACATTCGATCGTTACCTTCAGTCGAAATGGGAAAGACCCTACCCCCGATCAGGCGGGCATGGCTGCTGCCGCTGGTGCTGGCTTTGGCCCTCGCCGACTTCTGGGCGGCGCCGGCCGAGGCGCAGGGCCGCAGGTTGATCCGCGACGCGGAGATCGAAAGTATCATCCGCGACTTCGCCACGCCACTTTTCCAGGCCGCAGGTCTTAACCCCCAAGCCATCGACGTTTACCTGATCGAGGACAAGTCGCTCAACGCCTTCGTCGCGGGCGGCCAGAACCTCTTCATTCACACCGGCCTACTGATCAACACCGAGGATCCGCTCGAGCTGATCGGGGTGATCGCCCATGAAACCGGCCATATTGCCGGCGGCCATATCGCCAGCCGCATTGAGGAGCTCGAGAACACCCAGACCAAGGTGCTCGCCTCGTACATCCTGGGCCTGGGCGCCGCCATCGCGACCGGCCAGCCAGGCCTCGCCGTGGCAATCATATCGGGCGGCCAGGACATCGCGCTGAAGGGGCTGCTGTCCTACAGCCGCAGCCAGGAGCAGGCCGCCGATCAGGCCGCCGTCAAGTACCTCAATGCGACCGGCCAGTCGCCCCGCGGCCTGCTCGACTTCATGCGCCTTCTCGGCGACCAGGAAATGCTGCTCGCCAGCAGTCAGGACCCCTATATTCGCACCCACCCCCTGACCCGCGAGCGTGTCGCCTTCCTGGAGGAACAGACCCGCCTGTCGCCCAATCGCGACACGCCGACGCGGCCCGACTTCGTCGCGCTGCACAAGCGCATGCGCGCCAAGCTGGTCGGCTTCCTGGAGCCGCTCGAGCGAGTCTTCCGCAAGTACCCGGAAAGCGACACAAGCCTCGAGGCCCGCTACGCCCGGTCCATCGCCCACTACCGGCGGCCCGACCTCAAGAAGGCCTTGCCGCTGATAGACGGCCTGATCGAGGAGCGGCCGGACGACCCCTTCTTCCACGAGCTGAGAGGGCAAATGCTGTTCGAGAACGGCAGGATTGCCGAAGCCGTGCCGGAGTATGAATCCGCGGTCCGGCTGCGCCCGGACTCCTCGCAGCTCACCCTGGCTCTGGCGCGGGCCCAGATCGAGATGAACGACCCGAGGCTCAATCAAGAGGCCCTGACCCATCTGCAGAAGACCCTGGACCAGGAACCGAACAACGCCGGCGCCTGGCGCCTGGCGGCGATCGCCCATGGCCGGATGGGCGACACCGGTATGACCGCGCTTTCGCTGGCCGAGGCCGCCCTGGCCCGCAAGGAGGCCCCGGAGGCGCGCGATCAGTCAAAGCGCGCCCAGCAGATCCTGCCCGAAGGCTCGCCCGGCTGGCTGCGCGCCCAGGACATCCAGAACTTGGCGGAGCAGATCGAGAAGCGCGACAATTAGGCCGCGTCTTCGCGATAAATCGACCGTGATTTGGCAGGACCCGATTGATACTCTAGCAGTGAGCGAGAACGGCGCGAGAATCGCACGCTTGCACGTCGCGCGCAGATTGGGAGATAGCAAGGCTCATGAAATACGCCCCGCGATCGCTGTTAGCAGCAGCCGCTCTTGCCGCAGTCACCGCTTTGCCGGCCAAGGCCCCGAAGGCCGAGGCCGGGTTCTCGCCCGCCGAGACCCAGGCGATCGAAAGGATCGTCCGCGACTATCTGGTCGAGCACCCGGAGGTGCTGATCGAGGCCCTTCAGGCCTACGAGGCCGCCCAGCGCGAGGCGCAAGCAAAGCAGCAACGCGAAGCCGTCGTGGCGCACCGCGCGCAGCTCGATGGCGGCGCCGGATCGCCGGTTCTGGGCAATCCGGAGGGAGACGTGCTGATCGTCGAGTTCTTCGACTATCGCTGCCCCTATTGCCGCACGGTGGCGCCCAGCCTCATGCAGGCGGTGCGCGAGGACGGCGCGGTTCGCCTGGTGATGATGGAGTTCCCGATTCTGGGGCCCGATTCGGTCTATGCCGCGCGGGCCGCCCTGGCAGCCGAAAAGCAGGGCAGGTACGAGGCCTTTCACGTCGCCCTCATGGAGGTCGACGGCAAACTGACCGAAAAGGCCGTGCTGACGGTCGCGCGCGACCTCGGCCTCGACGTCGGCCGGCTGCAAGAGGATCTAGTCTCCCCCGAGGTCGACGCTGCACTGCAGCGCAACGCCGAGCTTGCCAGAGCCCTGGGCATCGGCGGCACGCCGGCCTTCGTCATCGGCGACCAACTGGTGCCCGGCGCGATCGAGCTCGACGATCTGCGCGTTCTGGTCGCCCAAGCCCGCGCCAAGGCAAGCTGAGCGGCACAGTCGATTGCCGCCTGCGGGAGGCTATGCTAACGCTGTAGGCTTCCTGAACGCTGGTGGAGGCGCGGGTGGCCAAGGCGCCCACGGTCTTGCTTCTCAACGGCCCCAATCTGAATCTGCTCGGCACGCGTGAACCAGAGGTCTACGGGCGCACGACGCTGGCGGACATCGAGGCGGCCTGCCGCAAGAAGGCTGCGGCCCTGGGGTTGGGCCTCGATTGCAAGCAGTCGAACAGTGAAGGCGAGCTGGTCGATTGGATTCAGGACGCGCGTGGCCGCTACGGCGCCATTGTCATCAACCCCGGAGCGCTGACCCATACGTCCATCGCCATCCTGGATGCTCTGCAGGCGGTGAGCCTTCCAGTCATCGAGGTCCACCTGAGCAACATCCATCGCCGCGAGCCCTTCCGCCACAACTCCTTTGTCTCCAAGGTGGCGGAGGGCGTGATCTGTGGCTTCGGCGCGGCCGGCTATGATATGGCTCTGGAGGCTGCAGCGCGGCTGCTGGCCCCGGGGCAAGAGGTGTAATGACGAAGTTCGAACCGGATGAGGAACTGGTCCGCCGGCTGTCCAGCCTGCTCGCGGAAACCGGGCTCAGTGAAATCGAGTACGAGGCGAACGGGCAGCGCATTCGCGTGGCGCGCCATCTGGGCGGCGCTGCCAACATGGCAGGCCCGATAGCGCCGGCCGCGTCCGGCCCTTCCATTGTGCCGGCGGCGGTCCCGACCGTGGAAAGCGTGCCCGAGAACGCGATCGTTTCGCCCATGGTAGGGACCGCCTACGTGGCCTCCGAGCCCGGCGGCAAGCCCTTCGTCAGCGTCGGCGACAAGGTGCGCGAGGGCCAGACCGTTCTGATCATCGAGGCCATGAAGGTGATGAACCCGATCCCCGCTCCGCGCGCGGGGCGCATCGCCCGCATCATGGTGCAGGATGGCCAGCCGGTCGAGTTCGGCGAGCCCTTGATGATCGTCGAATAGCGCCCTGCCCGCCCGTCGATGTTCGAAAAGATCCTCATCGCCAACCGGGGTGAAATCGCGCTGCGGGTTCACCGTGCCTGCCGCGAGATGGGGATCGAGACCGTGGCGGTCCACTCGACCGCCGATTCCGAGGCCATGCATGTGCGCCTCGCCGACGAGAGCGTCTGCATCGGGCCGCCTCCGAGCAAGTCCAGCTACCTGAATGTCGCGGCGATCATCTCGGCTGCGACGATCACCGGCGTCGACGCGATCCATCCCGGCGTCGGCTTCCTGTCGGAGAACGCCGACTTCGCCGCCATGGTCGAGGAGCACGGCTTCGCTTTCATTGGACCGAAGCCCGAGCACATCGCGCTGATGGGCGACAAGGTAGCGGCCAAGCGGGCGGCCGAGCGCTTCGGCCTGCCGGTCGTACCGGGCTCCGATGGCGCCGTACGCTCGACTGACGAGGCGACGCAGATCGCCGGTCGGCTGGGCTACCCAGTGCTAATCAAGGCAGCGGCCGGCGGCGGCGGCCGCGGCATGAAAGTGGTGCGCGACGCCGCCAGCCTGCCGGCCGCCATGAAGTTGGCCCAGGCCGAGGCCCAGGCGTCGTTCGGCAATGACTCTGTATACGTCGAAAAATTCCTCGGCCGGCCGCGCCACATCGAGGTGCAGATCATCGCCGATACCCATGGCAACGTGATCCATCTGGGCGAGCGTGATTGCTCGCTGCAACGCCGCCACCAGAAGCTGCTCGAGGAGGCGCCCTCCCCGGCCCTCAACGCCGAGCAGCGGGCAGCGATCGGCGCGCAGGTGGCGACCGCCGTGCGTGAGATGGGCTACTGCAGCGCAGGCACGGTCGAGTTCCTCTACGAGGACGGCAAGTTCTATTTCATCGAGATGAACACCCGCCTGCAGGTCGAGCACCCGATCTCCGAGGCGATCACCGACATCGACATCGTGCGCGAACAGATCCGGGTCGCTGCCGGCCTGCCGCTCAGCATCGCCCAGGAGGACATCGCATTCTCCGGCCACGCCATTGAATGTCGCATAAACGCCGAGAATCCTTGGGATTTTCGGCCGTCCCCTGGGCGCGTAACCGACTACCACGCGCCGGGCGGCCTGGGCGTCCGGGTCGATTCCGGGCTCTATGCCGGCTACCGCGTGCCGCCACAATACGATAGCCTGATTGCCAAGCTGATCGTGAGCGGCCAGACCCGGAACGAATGCCTGATGCGGCTGCGCCGCGCCCTCGAGGAGTTCGTGATTGCCGGAGTAGAGACCACGATCCCTTTGCACCAGCGCTTGATTGCGGAGAATGATTTCATCAACGGCGACTACGACATTCACTGGCTCGAGGCCTACCTGGCCAAAGGCACGTAGCGCGCCGCTGCCGGCACGGAAGCAGGCGCCGTGAAGCTCAAGCCGGAGCTGCTGTTGCGCGCCTACGCCGTTGGCATCTTCCCGATGGCGGAGATCCGCTATGACCCCGACATCCACTGGATCGACCCTGATCTGCGCGGCGTGCTTCCGCTCGACGGCCTGCATGTGCCGCGCCGGCTCAGGCGCAAGATCCGCAAGCGGCCCTACGAGATCCGCGTCAATTCGGCCTTTGGCGAGGTGATCCGCCACTGTGCGACGCCCGCACCGGACCGCCGTGATACCTGGATCAACCCGACGATCGAGTCGCTCTATGGCGAGCTGCACCGCATGGGCTTCGCGCATTCGGTGGAAGCCTGGCACGGCGACGTGCTGGTCGGCGGACTCTATGGCGTCTCGCTCGGCGCCGCCTTCTTCGGCGAGAGCATGTTCAGCCGCATGACCGATGCCAGCAAGGTCGCCCTGGTGCACTTGATCTATCTGCTGAAGCAGGGCGGCTTCCTATTGCTCGACACGCAGTTCCAGACGCCCCACCTCAAGCAGTTCGGCGTGATCGAGATCCCGCGCGACGCCTACCGCCAGCAGCTCGCCAAGGCGATCCACGGCTCGGCCCAGTTTCCCAAGGAGACGTCGGACGCGGGGGTCGAGGCCCTGCTGGATGACCTGGCCCGCAACGGAGCCTGAGATCGTGTGGCTGTCCCGTCAATGCGCGGCGGATGGCGAGACGGCCGGCGTCACTGCGAGGGCGCCATCTCGCCTTCGCGCCTCCAGCCGAGCCGGCGTGCCTGCTCGTCGCTGCAGAACACTTGATCCCCTCGGACGAGATCGAGGCGCAGGGACTCGTAGCCGGGGTCGAGCGGCACGTAATAGAGCCTCCTGCCGTCGCGCACCACACCCTTGATGTTGCAGCGATCGGTTTCACCGCCGTTGCGCGCAAGGCGCTCGCCAGCGCGCCAGCGCGCGGGCATCACGAAGTCGCCGCCCCAGACGCCGAGTCGCGCCTGCTTGGCCGCCGTCTCCGCCTCCCGATACTCGGCGACGCCGTCGGCGAGCGCGACCGCGTGGCCCTGACGGACCAGCACTTCGGCAAGCACCTGGTCGCCGAGCTCGCAGACCATGCTGCCATCGGCTGCGCCCTCGACCGGCGTGCAGCGCAGCGGTGTCTGGGCCAAGGCGAGCAGCTTGTGCAGGGCGTAGGCGGCCTCGAGGCCGCAAGGCCAGGGCTTCGTGCCGCGATAGCAGAGCTGTCCCAGCTCGGGCGCATCGATGCCGAAGAGCTCAATCACGGTGCCGTCGATTTGCAGGCTGTCGCCGTCGATGACTCGCGCCTGCCGCGGATCGCTGGCCTCGAGACTGCTCGCCGCCTGCCCGGGCAGGCCGAGCAGGGCGAGGATCGTCAGCACGCCGACAAATCGCCACCATCGCGAACGAAGCACTTCCGCCACCTCAGGTCGTTGCCGTCTTCGACAGGCGCGGGCCAGGCTGTGAAAGCCCTCTGCTGGGAAGGCGCTGCACTAGCGGCCTCAACATCAAGGACCTGGCCGTATGTGTCCCTTCAGAGAAACATTATCAATGAACCTCTTGCCTTCTGCCACTCTGGCCGTACACCCGATAAGCTCAGGGCGCTGGAAAGGCAGCGATTGACGGATCCTATTGCGGAGGCTGCAATCGCCCGCCATGACCCTCCTGCGACCCGTCCTCTACACCATCGGGCTGCTGCTGTCCGTGATCGGGGCAGCCATGCTGGTGCCCGCCGTGGTCGACGCCATGGCCGGCAATCCCGACTGGCAGGCCTTCGCTATTTCCGCCTCCATAACCCTTTTCATAGCCGGAAGCCTGACCCTTGGCCTGATGGTGAAGGAAGTCCGCCTCGACTTGCGCCAGGCCTTCTTGCTGACGGCGCTGAGCTGGACGGTCTGCGCGGCCTTCGCGGCTCTGCCGTTCCGCCTCGCCCAGCTGAAGCTGGACTACGCCGATGCCTTCTTCGAGGGCGTCTCGGGCCTCACCACCACCGGCTCCACCGTGCTGGTCGGGCTCGACGGCATGCCGCCCGGCATCCTGCTGTGGCGGGCGCTGCTGCAGTGGCTGGGCGGGCTGGGCATCATCGCCATGGCGATCGCCATTCTGCCCTACCTGCGAGTCGGCGGCATGCAGCTGTTCCGCACCGAGTCGTCGGACCGCTTCGAGAAGATCCTGCCACGGCCGGGCCAGTATGCCCGCGCCATCGCGACGCTCTACGTCGCGCTCACGAGCCTCTGTGCCCTGGCCTACTGGGCCGGTGGCATGCCGGGGTTCGATGCCATCACGCACGCCATGACCACGCTCGCGACCGGCGGCTATTCGACCTCGGACGCCTCGATGGGCCATTTCCAGTCCGCCACCATCCAGTGGACAGGCGTGCTCTTCATGCTTCTCGGCGCCCTGCCCTTCGTGCTCTATCTGCGCGTCATCGGCCTCGACTTCGCGGCGCTTTGGCGCGACGGCCAGGTCCGCGCCTTGGTCGCCTTTCTTGCCGCCGTAACCCTCCTGCTCGCCCTCAACCTCGCCCTCACCAACGACGTGCCCCTGTTGGACGCCTTGCGGCTGGCGGCTTTCAACGTCGTCTCCGTGACCACCACAACCGGCTTTGCCACCGCCGACTACGGCGCCTGGGGCAGTTTCGCCTTGGTGCTGTTCTTCGTGCTGACCTTCATCGGCGGCTGCACCGGCTCGACCTCGGGCGGCATCAAGATCTTCCGCTTCCAGGTGCTACGCCTCTTCGTCGACCGGCAGATGCGGCGCCTTTACTTTCCCCAGGGCGTGGTCGCACAGCGCTACAAGGGGAAGCCGCTGCCGCGCGAGGTTGCGTCCTCGGTTGTCGGTTTCTTCTTCATCTACATCATGGGGTTCGCTGTGTTGACGCTGGCCCTGGCAGCGACCGGCCTCGATCTCGTCACCAGCACGAGCGGCGCCGCCACCGCGATCGGCAACGTCGGTCCCGGGCTCGGCCCGATCATCGGGCCGGCCGGCAACTTCTCGACCCTGCCGGACGTGGCAAAGTGGCTGCTCTCGGCCGGCATGCTGCTCGGCCGCCTGGAGCTCTTCACCGTGCTGATTCTGCTGCTGCCCGGCTTCTGGCGCTGGTGAGCCGGCGACCGCAGCGCTCGTCTCCCGCTAGTCGTCCTGCACCTCGTTCGAATCCGGTGCTATCTCGATCGTGATCGATCCCTCGCCCGATGGAACCGGAGCCGGCGTTTCGGCGGCCTGATCAGCGCTACCGTCGAGTATGCAGTCGATCACCCAGACGTCGTAGACCGGATGCTCCAGGCTCGACAGCGCCGGTGACGAGGCGAACATCCAGCCGGTAAAGAGCGCGACGCTGGGCGAATCGGGCCGCACGTCGACGATCTCGAGAAAGGCGGCGCGTTCCGGCGGCTCTTCCGGCGGAGTCTTGTGACAGGTCCGCGCGACGATCTCCAGCGAGCCGAAGCTGACCGTCTGGTCGAGCGGCGCCTCGAAGGTCGAGATGCGCGCGGTGATCTTGTCCAGGCCCTGCAGCACCACGGTGTCGACCGGCACGCCAGTGTCGGCCGGGGGACGCCGACCAAGCTCAGGCGGCGCCTGATCCTGCGCCGTCGCAGCGGCCGCCGAGAACGTGAAAACCAGCGTAGTGACGAGACCGACCGCCAGACTGCGCGCGCCAGCCCTCACGCCCCGGTACCCTTGTCTTTTGCCTTGCCGGCGTAGGGGTTTTCCAAACTGTCCAGGAGTTGGCGCAAGACCTCGCGCAGCTGCGCCTCATCGCAGCCCATCAGAATGCCGTCCTCCAGGGCGTCCTGCGCCATCTGTTGGATCTCTTCCAGGTTCTCGTTGAGGACCTTGATCTTCTCCGTACAGGAGACAGGCGCACCGTCCGGCTGTCGCCAGGTGGGGAAGGAGACCTTGTTCTTGGACTGGGTCAAAAGCCGCCCTCCTTAGCGGCGTCGCGCCTGCCACGCTGGACGTCCAGGCAAGACTTAAGGTGGCCGGCAGGGCAGCGCAAGCTTGGCCGGCCAAGGGGCCAAGAGAGCGCTAGGCCGGCTTCACCGCCTCGAATCGCAGTCGAACGTAGTCGGCGGTCCAGCCACGCTCCGCGTCCCAGAGCGCCGGCCGCAGCGCCTCGCCGACCTCGGCCAGCAGCGCCGTCCGCTCGTCCTCGGGCACCGAGCCCAGGAAGACACGAGCGAAGACCTCCAGCCAGTCCGCCATCTCGCCCGGCAGCGGCGTCGGGCGGTCGAAGAGCTCGATCGAGCGCACCATGAAGCCACGCGCCTCAAGCAAGGCGCGCTGCTCCACCATGTCGGGAAAGACCCAGGGATCCACCGCCGCGGCATCCAGGCCGCGCCGTTCCAGGGCGACCGCCAGGGCAGCGCGGATTCGCGCCACATTGCCTGCTCCGCCCATCTCGCAGACAAAGCGGCCGCCCGGCTTGAGCGCCCGCCAGACTCCGTCGATCACCGCGCGCTGGTCCTTCATCCAGTGCAGCGCGGCGTTCGAGAAGACTGCGTCGAACTCGGCCTCGAAGGCGAGCGCCTGGCCGTCTGCAACCTGGGCGTCCAGGCCTCGGGCCCGGGCGGCAGCGACTTGCTCGGCGCTGCCGTCGACGCCGATCACCTCGGCGCCGAGCGCGGCGATCTTCTCGGTCAGCGCGCCGTCACCACAGCCCAGGTCGAGCACCTGCTCGCCCTTGTGCGGCGCCAGCATTCCCAGCAGCGGCTCGCCCAGATCGGAGACGAAGCGGGCGCTGCGCGCGTAGCGTGCCGGGTCCCAATCCTGGTTCGGGCGCAGCTGGTTGCTCATGATCGAACGATTGCCGTTGCCGTCGAAACGGCCAGCGCCATCGCTATTCCGATCTGCCCGCGGCGTCGGCCGCGCTGAAAATGAAGCGGCCCAGCAGGTCGACCACGTTGATTGAGCCTTGGGTGTACTGGATGGTGCCGCCGGG
Organism: Kiloniellales bacterium; assembly: GCA_050330055.1. GTDB lineage: Bacteria > Pseudomonadota > Alphaproteobacteria > Kiloniellales > JAKSDN01 > JBHJOF01. Next base: position 6,059 of record JBHJOF010000150.1, on the reverse strand, counting down.
CTCGATGCTGGTCTCCTCGCCGCCAGGATCGAGCGAGACGAAGTTGCCGCCGAGCAGACCGTCCGGGATGATCCGCGCCGAGGTATCGGTCGGCAGCTTGATGTTGTCGTCAATATTCATGACGACGGTGGCCAGAAAGGTCTGCGGGTCCAGGCTCTGGCTCGTCACGGCGCCGATCTTGACGCCGGCCATGCGCACGTCGGTGCCCGGTGCCAGACCGGATGCATCGTCGAACTGCGCCCTGATCTGATAGCCGCGCGTGGTCGTCACGTCGCTGGTGCGAAAGGCGAAGATCACGAATACGATCGCCACCAGCAGCACCACGCCGCCCATCACGGTTTCAATGATGTTCCTGCGCATCGCGGTCCCTTCCTAGCTGCGCCGCCCGAGCGCGGCGGCCCCCGCCGGGATGGCGTCGAGGCTCACGAGGGCGTCCAGGGCTCGTAGTCGCCGGTGCCGGGCGCTCGCCGGCCACCCTTCAGGGTATGGCCTGGGGGCCGATAGGCCTGGTCGGTTCCGGTCAGGTTCGGCAGATGCTCCTTCTGCCAGGGCTTGCGCAGCGGCCCACCCTCCGGCGGCGGCTGGCTCACAGTGTGATGCAGCCAAGCATGCCACTCCGGAGGCACCCGGCTGGCCTCGACCTCGCCGTTGTAGATCACCCAGCGGCGCTCCTTTCGGATCGAGTCGCGATGCACGTGGCCGCCACCCTTTTCCCGGTAGTAGCGGTTGCCGAAGCGGTCGCTCCCGACTTTCTCGCCGCGCAGCCAGGTGTAGAGGCGGGTGCCCCAGGACATACCGGTCATCGTCATACTCCAGCGCCGCGCCCGTGACTCCCCAGAGCCAAAGGGGCCCCGGCGCGGGCGACTATTGCACCGCAATGCCGGCCCGTCCAGGGCCCTCAGGCAGTCGGGGGCCGGCAGCCGGCCCCAGGTCCCATGGGGGCGCTGGACAGCGGCCGGCAGCGACCGATATAGAACCTTACATGGCCGATTTCTGGCGCGATTCCGGCTTTAACTTGCTGCGGCGGGATGCGCGCGGGCATCTCGCGGTCACCGATGATTTCCTGCGCGCGTATTTCCGCCGCCCCGAGCTGCAGCCGGTACCCGAATCCTGCGCCGCCGAGCGCCGGCTGCACGAGGCCCTGATGGTCAACCCGCGCGAACGGGTCTCGGGAGAGCGGCTGGCCGCGCTGGCCGACCCCGACGCGCGCGAGAACTATCAGGTAGTGCTCGCCTTCCGCGACCGCCTGGTCGCCGCCGGGACGCTCGAGGACTGCTACCTGCAATGCTTCCTCGCGCCCGGGCCGGTGCCGGTGCCGCCGCTGTTCCTCGACCAGATGGCCCACGCGATCGCGCGCAACCTGCTGGAGGGCTGCGAGGACGGCCTGCGCGCCCGGGCCGCCGAGCTGCTGTTCCGCGAGCAACGTGTCACGCTACAGGAGGGCGCCATCCTGGCAGCCGACGCCGAGACGGTGGAGATGTACGCCACCACCGGCGGCTTCGGCGCGCTCGGCCAGCTCGTGGCCGAATCGCGCACGCCGCTGCGCAGCGTCGAGCTCGACGTGCTGAGCGAGGAGAATGCGCAGCTCTACTGGGGCCGGGCGCAGAACTACGACACCGTGCTGGCGCTCAACTTCACCGCGCCCGGCCTGGACGCGCTCTGCCGCGTGCTCGAAGCATGGGTCCGGCATTTTCTCGACATTGATATCTCCATCCAGCCGGTGCAGCAAATCACCGACGAAAAGTGGGTCTGGCACATCGGCCTCGATGCCGAGGGTAGCCAGCTGCTGAACGACCTCTACAACGACGTCGAGGTCGACGAGACGCGCATGGAGCGCCTGCTGGCGCTGTTCCGCCTGGAGTTTCAGGACCCGGCCGTGATGCTGCCGGCGATCTCCGGGCGGCCGGTCTACCTGGCGCTCTGCATGACCGAGGACAAGCGGCTGCGCCTCAAGCCGCAGAATCTGCTGGTCAACCTGCCGCTGGCCGAGGCGTCCTAAGCCAGGGCCGCGAGGCGCTGCAGCTCCTCGGCGCTGAGGGTCGGGCTGGCCAGGGCGGCCAGGTCCTCGTCCAGATGACGCCGCTGCGTGGTGCCGACCAGCACCACGGAGACGCGCGGCTGCGCCATGGCAAAGCGCAGCGCAGTCTGCGCCGCCGTGCGCCCCGGCTGTGCCGACAAGGCGTCGCGCATCTTGGGATCGCTTATCAGCTCGCCTTTGCCGAGCGGCTCGAAGGTGACGATTCCGATCTGCTGCTCCGCTGCCCTGGCGAGCAGCTTGCCGGCAGCCGCGCGGTTGCGGACATTCAGACGCGTCTGAAGCACGCCGAGCTCCGGGTCGGCCAGCAAGCGGCTGAGCGCGTCTTCCTGGTGCAGCATGACCTGGGGGATCGAGACGCCGTAGTGGCGGATCAAGCCGCGCTCCCTGGCCCGCCTGACCGCCTCGAAGACCGCGCCATCCAGGATGACGGGAGCCGGTGGGTTGTGCAGCAGGAAGACGTCGAGATAGTCGGTGCCAAGTCGGCGCAGGCTGGCCTCGATCGCCTGGCCGATGTAGGCCGGCTCGAAAATGTGCTGCTCGAAGCTGTCGCGCACCGAAGCGACGACGCGCGTGCCCGCCTTCGAGCGCTTCAGTCGCCTGGCCCAGGGCTTCAGCAGGTCCTTGAGGCGCTGCCGCGGGCCCAGCGGATGGCCAGCCTTGGAGCAGATGATGACCTGCTCGCGCCGGCCCCTGACGACCTCGCCGAGCAGCCGCTCACTGGCGCCGAAGCTGTAGCGGTCGGCCGTGTCGAAGTAGGTAACACCTTGGTCGAGCGCCGCCTCCAGGGTGGCCACGACCTCGCGCCGCGAGCGCCCGCGGGCCGCGATGTTGTTGCAGCCGAAGCCGATCACCGAGGGCTTCAGGCCGGTCCTGCCGAGCTCGCGGTACTCCATGGCGCCGACTATAGCCCACCGAAGTCAACCGGTCGCGCGCACGTCATGGCTTGACGATATTGTGCGCCGGGCCGTAGGGAAACCCGGTCAGGTTCTCGTGGCCGCCGTCGGTCACCACGAGGATGTCGTGCTCGCGGTAGCCGCCGGCTCCCGGATGGCCCTCCGGCAGCATGATCATGGGCTCCATCGAGACGACCATGCCAGGCTCCAGCACGGTCTCGATGTCCTCACGCAGCTCAAGCCCGGCCTCGCGGCCATAGTAGTGGCACAGCACGCCGAAGGAGTGGCCATAGCCGAAGGTGCGGTACTGCAGCAGGTCGTGCGCGTCGTAGATTGCATTCAGCTCGCGCGCGATATCGCAGCAGCGCGCGCCCGGCTTGATCAGCTTCTTGCCCTGGTCGTGCACCTGGCAGTTGATCTCCCACAGCCGCAAATGGGCGTCCGGGCAATGCTTGAGGAACAGCGTGCGCTCGAGGGCCGTGTAGTAGCCGGCGATCATGGGAAAGCAGTTGAGGCTCAGGATGTCGCCGCGCCGCAGCCTGCGCGAGGTGACGGGGTTGTGGGCGCCGTCGGTGTTGATGCCGGACTGGAACCAGGTCCAGCTGTCCATCAGCTCGGCCTGCGGGAAGCGGCGCGCGATCTCGCGCACCATGGCCTGGGTCGAATGCAGCGCCACCTCGTGCTCGGGCACGCCCTCGCCGATCGCCTCGACGCAGGCCGCGCCGCCGATGTCGGCGATGCGGGCGCCTTCCCTGATGAGCGCGATCTCCTCCCGCGACTTGACCATGCGCAGGCGCATGGCCGGCGCCGCGATATCGACGAAGGTGGAGCCCGGCAGCGCCGCCTTCAGCTTCTCCAAGGTCTGCAGCGTGACGTGATCGAACTCGATCCCGACCGTACCGCCGTCCCTGACCAGCCGCTGGACCGCACGGATGTAGTTGTCGCGCTGCCAGTCGGTGTAGATCAGGTTGTCGCCGTAGGTGCGCCGCCAGGGCTGGCCGCCGTCGATGTTGGCGCTGATGCTGGTCGAGCTCTCGTCGGTGACGACCAGGCCGTAGGGCCGGCCGAAGGAGCAGTAGAGGAAGTCGCTGTAGTAGCTGATGTTGTGATACGAGGTGAAGAGCGCGTGACCGATGCCGCTTTGCGCCATGTGGCGGCGCAGCCGGGCCAGCCGCGAGTCCATCTCCGCCGCCGAGAAGGTGCCCTCGACCTTCTCGCCATTGCGGATCGTAACGATTTGCTCCATCTCCGAGCCCCCCCTTTATACCGGTGACAGCGCCATGCCGGCGCCGATGACGATCGGGATTTATTTGGTGCCGAACATGCGGTCGCCGGCGTCGCCCAGGCCGGGCACGATGTAGCCGTGGTCGTTCAGGTGGCTGTCGATCGCGGCAGTAAAGATCGGCACGTCGGGGTGGGCGTCGTGCAATGCCTTGACGCCCTCGGGCGCAGCCAGGAGGCAGACGAACTTGATGGTGCGGGCACCGTGCTCCTTCAGGCGCTGCACGGCGGCGACCGCCGAATTGCCGGTGGCCAGCATAGGATCGACCACGACCACGGCCCGGTCCTCCATGGCGTCGGGCAGCTTCAGATAGTATTCCACCGGCTGCAGCGTCTCGGGATCGCGGTAGAGGCCGATGTGGCCGACCCGGGCCGAGGGCACCAGGTCGAGCATGCCGTCCAAGAGGCCGTTGCCGGCGCGCAGGATCGAGACGAAGCAGAGCTTCTTGCCCTTGAGCACCGGGGCCTCGGTCTCGGCCAGGGGGGTTTCGATGGTGATGAGGCTGGTCTTGAGGTCGCGCAGCACCTCGTAGGCCAGCAGCAGGCTGATCTCGCGCAGCAGCTGGCGGAACACGGCCGAGGGCGTGTCGCGCTCGCGCATCAGGGTCAGCTTGTGCTGGACCAGCGGATGGTCCACGACGGTGACGTTGCCGGTCATTGCGAAGCCCTCCCCGATCGCCATTGTTCCCAGGCGTCTTTATCCTGTGCGCCGAAGCGCAAGTCTAGAAAACCGTGCCGTCGCTCTCCAGCCGGATCGGCGGCGGGCCGCCCGGCCGCCGTTCGGCGGCGATGCGGCGCCCGGCGCTCCAGGTGCCGCCCTCCAGCACCTTGGCTAGCGGCAGCGCCACCTGGTCGAGACCCAGGCGCGCGCGGATCAGCTCGGCCAGGCGGTCGAGCAGCGCCACGGTCAGCGCGCGCCACTCGACGATCACCACGTCCTCCGGCCGGTGCGTCTCGCCCAGCACGGCCGGGTGCTTGGGGCGCAGCAGGCCGCAGTCGATCAGCAGGCCGCCGTTGCGGTACTCCGGCAGGCCGGTCAGGGCGTCCAGTCCGGTCACCCCGATGTTGGCGGCCTCCAGCGGCTCGACCAGCGAGTAGGTCAGCCACTGCGACAGCTTGTGGAAGGGCACCAGGCCGTCGGTCAGGTCGTCCGTGCGTATTGCCGGGTGGCGCCAGACGTCGCCCAGGTTGGCATCATCCAGGTTCAGCCGGCCCGGCCAGATCGGCGCGAAGCCGCGCAGCACGGCCGCCAGGATCGCCTTGGCGGGCAGCGCGCCGCCCGCGGCCTGACCGGCCAGGTAGTCGTAGAGGCCGCCCGGGCGCGGTGCGTCGGCACCGAAGAGGTCCGGCTCGGCCTCCAGCGCCTCGCCGAGACGGCGCATCAGGTCGAGGCGACCCTGCAATCCGACCAGCGGATTGTCCGCCGTCACCTGGAAGCCCGCCGTCAGGGTCCCTTCCGGCAAGCCTCGCAAGGCCGCGGCGTCGGCGCGCAGGGGACGTTTCGGATCGCTGGAGAAGCCGCCGGCGGCGAATAGATCGAAGGAGGCCACCGCCAGCCCCTCGGAGCGGGCGAAGCTCTGGCCACTCGCCGGCTCGCGATAGCGCCAGCGCTCGCCGGCCCCGGCGTCCAGCAGCACCGAGGTCACCACCAGGTCGAAGCCGACCCGCGCGGCCTCGGCCCGGTCGTGCAGGCCGGCCCGTTCCACTAGCTCGGCCCAACGGTCGCGGCCGCCGACCGCGAAGTGGCGCCAACGCGCGTGATAGGGGATCTGCAGACTCGGATAGGCGGCGCGGATAGTGTCGAGCACGTAATCGGCAGTGGGCGCGAGCCGTTCCGGCACCAGCGC
>JBHJOF010000149.1:0-5712 GCA_050330055.1 Kiloniellales bacterium | reverse complement strand
CGGCGGCCAAACGCTCGCGATCTTCGGTGGAAAGTAAGATGCAGACGGTCTGAGCCATGCCCACAGACTCGCACGACCCGGCCCGCTTGTGAATCCTCTGATTATGTCAGTGCACTAGTCGATCGTCACCTGGTGGGCGAAGCGGTCGCCGTCGGAGATGGTGATCTGCTGGAAGCCGAGCAGCTTGGCCAGGTCGAAGAAGGTGAACCACTCCTGCACGCCGAGCTCCTTGAAGATCGGCATGACGCGGGCGACGGAAGTCAGCTCGGCGAAGACGGCGCGGGCGCGGTAGAGGGTGCTGATGCGGCCCTCCTCGAGGGCGACGATGATCAGCTTCTGGGCGTCGTCGCCCTTGGCGAACATGGCCATGGTTGGCGCATAGGGCCGCGACAGCAACTGGTTGGTGATGCCGGTGACGAAGCCGATACGCAGCGAGCGGTCGGCCTCCGCCAGGGTCCGCGCCCGGGCATGATAGACCTCGCTGCTCTGCGGTATGGGGTAGTAATAGCCGGCATGGCTATCGTTCTGCGCCACGGCCGGTCGGCCCAGCATCACAGTCCCGAGCAATAGGCCGATCAGCACCGCTGCGGCGCGCCGTGACGCCATGGTCGCCCTCCCCTCCAGCCACGTTCCTCGTTCCGGCGCAGCTTGCGGGAGGCCGGGGAAATTGGCAACCGCGCCCATACCTGAGGGGACTGTCCCCGCAGGGGGCTGTCCCCGGGCAACAGCGGGGACAGGCCCCTCCGCTTCGCTCCGGGTACAGTCCCCTTGTGCGAGACCGGCTTATAGGAGACCGCGCCGGGCTTCGGCCCGCGCAGCCGGGTACAGTCCCCTTGTGAGGCGCCGGCTGGTACCGGGCGAATCGCGCGCTATACTTCGCGCCCGCAGAGGGGGGTGCTTGCATGACCGGCCGTGCCGCAGAGATTCGGGCCGCAGAAATCCGGAAGCGCGCCGCATGAGCGAGCGGCGCTTCGCCTTCGTCGCGGCCGACACGGAGGAGGCCCAGGCGGCCCTCGGGCGCCTGCGCGAGCGCTACGATTCGGTGCCGCCGGAGCAGGCCGAGGTCATCGTCGCCCTGGGCGGCGACGGCTTCATGCTGGAGACGCTGCACGCCCATCTCGACCGCGGCGTGCCGATCTACGGCATGAACCAGGGCACCATCGGCTTCCTGATGAACGAGTACCGCGAGGAGGGGCTGACCCATCGGCTGGGGGCGGCCGAGGAGGAGACGCTGCATCCCCTGCGCATGCGCGCCCTCACGGTGAGCGGCGAGACCGTCGACGCGCTCGCGATCAACGAGGTCTCGCTGCTGCGCGAGGCGCGCCAGGCCGCGACCATCCGCATCAGCGTCGATGGCATCGTGCGGCTGGAGCAGCTGGTGTGCGATGGGGTGATGGTGGCGACGCCGGCCGGCAGCACCGCCTACAACCTCTCGGCCTATGGCCCGATCGTGCCGATCGGAGCCCAGCTCCTGGCGCTGACTCCGATCAGCGCGTTCCGGCCGCGGCGCTGGCGCGGCGCCCTGCTGCCGAACACGGCGCGGGTGACCTTCGAGATCCTCAATGCCGGCAAGCGACCGGTCAGCGCCACGGCCGACTTCACCGAGGTGCGGGACGTGGCCCGGGTCGAGGTGCGCGAGGACCAGTCGGTCTCGCTGCACCTGCTGTTCGACCCGGAGCACGACTTGGAAGAGCGGATCATCCGCGAGCAGTTCCTGCCCTGAGGGGCACTCGGCCCATTTGGACGAAGGGCGATCAGCCCCGCCAGAAGGGCTTGGAGAACTCGCGCTCGACGTCCGCCCGGCTGAAGCCGATATCCTTCAGGTGATGCTCGCTGAGGCCGGCCAGGTGGTGGCGCTCGATGGCGCGCTGCTGCCAGAGCATGACGATCTCGAACAAGGCGCCCGGGGCCCGGGCGATCAGGCCGAGAAAGTCACCGCGCGGCCGCGGGCCGCGGCTGATCAGCGTCTTGCCGGTTTGGCTGTACACGGTCGACATAGCTAATCTCCTTATCCGAGAGGCGCTTTGATTCGGTCGAAAGCTGCCCAATAGTTCCCTTGGAACGCCTTTCAGATATTGCCTTTTGCGAAGAGGGACAAACGATGATATCTATGACTTCGCATAAGGCTTCCTAATCCGAAAAATCCCATGATCGAGCCGCCCCAAGCCCGGCGCCTGCCCCCTCTCAATGCCCTGCGCGCCTTCGAGGCCGCCGCCCGCCACCTGTCCTTCACCAAGGCGGCCGACGAGCTGCACGTCACCCAGGCGGCGATCAGCCACCAGGTGAAGGCCCTGGAGGAGGTGCTGGGCATTCCGCTGTTCCGCCGCCTGAACCGCCGGCTGGTGCTGACCGACGCCGGCCAGCGCTACCTGCCGCCGCTGCGCGAGGCCTTCGACATGCTGCAGGTGGCGACCGACCGGCTGCGCACCGACGAGCAGGCCGGCACGCTGCGGCTCAGCGTGCTTCCTTCCTTTGCCGCCAGGTGGCTGCTGCCCCGCCTGCCCCGCTTCCGTCAGCGCCATCCCAAGATCGACGTGCTGCTGTCGGCCACCGAGAAGCTGGTCGACTTCGCCCGCGACGAGGTCGACATGGGCATCCGCTATGGCCGCGGGCGCTATCCCGGGCTGCGCGCCGACCTCCTGATGCGCGACGAGACCTTCCCGGTCTGCAGCCCCAAGCTGCTCGAAGGGCCGCACCCCCTGCGCACGCCAGCCGACCTCAAGTACCACACGCTGCTGCACGACCAGGTATCGGGCACCGAGGACAGCCCGGATTGGAAGCTCTGGTTTCGGGCCGCCGGCGTGACGGGCATCGACGCCGACCGCGGTCCGGGCTTCAGCCATACCAGCATGGTGGCCGAGGCGGCCATCGCCGGGCAGGGCGTCGCGCTCTGCCGGAGCTCGATCGTCGCCGACGACATCGAGGCCGGCCGGCTGGTCCGGCCCTTCGGCCCCAACATGCCCTCGAGCTTCGTCTACAACGTGGTGTCGCCGCAGGAGACGGCCGACGTGCCGAAGGTGCGCGCCTTCCGCGAGTGGATCCTGGAGGAGGCGACGAGCGGCAGGGCTGGTCTCCCCCTGCGGCCTCTGCCATCTTCGGACATTGCCTCCCCGGAGAGCCCGGAAGAAAGACCAGAGGAGCGCGGATGACCGCCGAGTCGAGCTTAATCCCCGAGGCCCCCTCACCCGAAGCCAGGGCCCTGATCGAGCGCCTGATCGCCTTCGACACCACCAGCCGCAACTCGAACCTCGAGTTGATCCACTTCGTGCAGACCTACCTGGACGATTTCGGCATCGGCTCGATCCTGACCTACGACGAGACCAGGCAGAAGGCGAACCTCTACGCCACCCTGGGGCCGGACGACCGCGGCGGCATCGCGCTTTCCGGACACACCGACGTGGTGCCGGTCGACGGCCAGGACTGGTCGAGCGACCCCTGGCGGGTACGCGAGCAGGACGGCCGCCTCTACGGCCGCGGCTCCTGCGACATGAAATCCTTCATCGCGCTGGCGCTGGCCTTCGTGCCTCGCTTCCTGGAGCGCGGACTGAACACGCCGATCCACCTCTGTTTCTCCTTCGACGAGGAGATCGGCTGCGTCGGCGTGCGCCACCTGCTCAAGTTCCTGGCGGCGCAGCCGGTCAAGCCGGCCGCCTGCATCATCGGCGAGCCGACCGGAATGAAGGTGATCAACGCGCACAAGGGCAAGCTGTCGCTGCGCTGCCGGGTGCACGGCCACGAGTGTCACTCCTCGCTGGCGCCGGTCGGCGTCAACGCGGTGCAGTACGCCGCGCGGGTCATCGGCTATCTGGCCGACATGGCCGAGCGCAAGGCGGTCGTGGGGCCCTTCGACGAGGACTACGACGTGGCGCACACCACGGTGCACTGCGGCCTGGTGCACGGCGGCACGGCGCTCAACATCGTGCCCAAGGACTGCTTCTTCGACTTCGAGTTCCGCAATCTGCCGGGGGAAGACCCGCAGCAGCTCTTCGCCGCGGTCAAGGCCTACGCGCACGACGAGCTGGAGCCGGCGATGAAGCGCATCAATCCCGAGACCGGTTTCACTTGGGAACCGCTCTCGGCCTTCCCGGGACTCAACACGCCGGAAGACTCCGAGGTGGTGCAGCTCGCCAAAGCGCTGGCCGGATCGAACGACTGCGGCAAGGTCGCCTTCGGCACCGAGGCCGGCCAGTTCCAGGAGCACGGCATTCCGACGGTGGTCTGCGGCCCCGGCTCGATCGAGCAGGCGCACAAGCCGGACGAGTTCGTGACGCTCGAGCAGCTCGCGCGCTGCGAACGCTTTCTCGGACGGCTGCTCGACCGGGTGGCGGCGGGCTGAGGAGAGTCCCTATCGCGGCGCCAGGGCACGTCCGCGATGCGCAGGGTCCGGGGACAGCCTCTTCTTACCAGCAAGGGGACTGTACCCGGAGCGAAGCGGAGGGGCCCGTCCCCGAGACACGCCGGCCCGGGGACAGCCCCCTGCGGGGACAGTCCCCTTACAGCGCGCCCCGAGGGCGCAGTCTTGTTCGGACGGATAGACACAACTGGAGTCAAAGCTCGTGGCCGAGCCGCCGGTTGACAGCGTCATCTTCGATCTCGGCGGCGTGCTGATCGACTGGAACCCGCGCTACCTCTATCGCAGACTGTTCGACGACGAGGCGGCCATGGAGGCCTTCCTCGTCGAAGTCTGGAATACCGACTGGATCCGCCAGCACGACGCCGGGCGCCCCTTCGCCGAGACCGTCGCCGAGCTGACCGCGCTCTTTCCCCATCACGCCGAGCCCATTCGCGCCCTGCAGGACCGCTGGCCGGAGACCATGGGCGGCGCGATCGACGACACCGTCGCACTGCTCGACGACTTGCGCACGCGCGGCCTGTCGCTCTACGCGCTCAGCAACTTCTCGGCCGAGACCTTCCCGCACGCGCGCGAGCGATTCGATTTCCTCGCCTGGTTCGACGGCCTGGTGATTTCGGGCGAGTGCGGGCTGCTGAAGCCCGACCCGCGCATCTACCGGCTGCTGTTCGAGCGCTATGGCATCGATCCGCAGCGCGCGCTCTTCATCGACGACGTGGCCGACAACGTGGCCGGCGCCGAGGCGGTCGGCCTGCGCGCGCGGCGCTTCACGACGCCGGCGGCGCTGCGACGCGACCTCTCCGACCTGGCGCTGCTGTGATGGAGGCCCTGCCGGTCGAGCTCGCTGCACCTGACCTGTCGCGCTGGTCCGCAGGCAACTGCGGTATCCCCTACGTGCACAGCTTCGAAGCGACGCGTCCCGGCCCGCACGTTCTGGTGAGCGGACTGGTGCACGGCAACGAGATCTGCGGCGCCATCGCGCTCGACCGCCTGCTGGACGAGGTGGTCCGGCCGCAACGCGGGCGCCTCAGCTTCGCCTTCGTCAACCTGGCAGCCTATGCGCGCTTCGATCCTGCCAGGCCAACCGCCTCGCGTTTCGTCACGGAAGACTTCAACCGCCTCTGGTCGCCGGCGCGGCTCGACGCCGCGGATGACGCAGCGGACGGCGGGGCGAAGGACCATGTCGAGCTGCACCGCGCGCGCGAGCTGCGGCCGCTGATCCAGTCGGTTGACCTGCTGCTGGATCTGCATTCGCTGCAACAGCTCTCGCCACCGCTGATCCTCTCCGGGCCGCACCCCAAGGGAGTCGCGCTCGCGCGCCGGGTCGGCTTTCCCGGCATCATCGTCTCCGACGCCGGTCA
>JBHJOF010000148.1:0-7973 GCA_050330055.1 Kiloniellales bacterium | reverse complement strand
CGGCCATCACCTGCTGGCCTACGTCGAGATGCTGGGGCGCGACCGCGGCCGCCTGGCCGACGGGCGGCGCCGGCTCAACGAATGCCCGCTGGGCGCGGCGGCGCTGGCCGGCACCTCGTTCCCGATCGACCGCGAGTTGACGGCCAAGGCGCTCGGATTCGACCGCCCGGCCGCCAACTCGATGGACGCGGTGGCCGATCGCGATTTCGCGCTGGAGTTCCTCGCCGCCGGGGCGATCCTTGCCGTGCATCTCACGCGCCTGGCCGAGGAGATCGTGATCTGGTGCGCCGAGGGCTTCCGCTTCGTGCGCCTGTCGGACGCCTTCACCACCGGCAGCTCGATCATGCCGCAGAAGAAGAATCCCGACGCGGCCGAGTTGGTGCGCGGCAAGGCTGGGCGGGTGATCGGCGCGCTGGTCGCGCTCTTGACGATGATGAAAGGCCTGCCGCTCGCCTTCAACAAGGACATGCAGGAAGACAAGGAGCCGCTGTTCGACGCCGCCGACACGCTGGGGCTCTGCGTCGCCGCCATGGCGGGCATGGTGCGTGACCTGAAGGCCGACCCCGAGGCCATGCGGGCTGCCACCGAGGCCGGATTCCTGACCGCCACCGATCTGGCCGACTGGCTGGTGCGCGGGCTCGACATGCCGTTCCGCCAGGCGCACCAGGTAACCGGCGAGATCGTCCGCCTGGCCGAGACCAAGGGCTGTGCGCTGGCCGGGCTGACGCTCGCAGAGCTGCAGGCGATCGAGCCGCGCATCACCGACGAAGTCTACGCCGTTCTCTCGGTCGAGCGCGCCGTGGCGAGCCGCGACAGCTTCGGCGGCACCGCCCCCGATCGGGTACGGGCCGCCGTCGCCGTGGCGCGGGAGCGCTTCCTGTGACGGCCGCGCGGCGGATCGCGACCCCGGCTGTCGCCCTTCTAGTCGCCGCCTTGGGGACCGGGGGCCTGCTGGCCGGCTGCGGCAAGAAGAGCGGGCTGGAGCCGCCGCCGGGCGAAGAGGCCAACTACACCTATCCGCGCGCCTATCCGGCGCCGCTGCCCGGGACCCAGCCGCGCGGCCCCAGGCAGCCGCAGGAGGAGACCGAGCCCTCGAAGCTGTCGCCCTTCCCGGGTAGCGGTGGCCCCACCACCAGGACCTATTGAGCCCCGTGACCGCCATGCCCGCCTTCGCCTACCGGACCGGCCTGCTGCACGCCGAGGACGTACGGCTCGACCGTCTGGCCGAGGCTGTTGGGACCCCGTTCTACTGCTATTCCAGCGCCACCCTGGAAGAGGCGTATGAGGCGTACGAGACCGCCCTGGCGGGGCTCGACGTGACCATCTGCTTTGCCCTCAAGGCCAACGACAACCTCTCGGTGGTGCGTACGCTGGCGCGCCGGGGCGCCGGGGCCGACGTGGTATCCGAGGGCGAGCTGCGCTGCGCGCTGGCTGCCGGGGTGGCGCCGGGCAAGATCGCCTTCGCCGGCGTCGGCAAGTCGGCGCGCGAGCTGGCTGCCGGGCTCGAGGCCGGCATCCTGCAGTTCAGCGTCGAATCGCGGCCGGAGCTGGAGCTGCTCAACCGGATCGCGCTCGACAAGGGCCTCAAGGCCCCGGTCGCGCTGCGCATCAATCCGGACGTCGACGCCCGCACCCACGCCAAGATCTCGACCGGCAAGGCGGAGAACAAGTTCGGCATCGACATCGCGCAGGCCGGCGAGGCCTTCCGTTATGCCGCGACGCTACCCGGCATCGCGCTGGAGGGCCTGGCGGTCCATATCGGCTCGCAGATTACCGACTTGACGCCCTATAAGGCCGCCTTCGCGCGCGCCGCCACGCTCTACGCCGAGCTGCAGGCGGCCGGGCTGCCGCTCAAGCGGCTCGACCTCGGCGGCGGGCTCGGCATCGCCTACCACAAGGATCAGCCGCCGCCCGACGTGGCCGCCTACGGCGCGCTGGTGCGCGAGGCGAGCGCTGGCCTCGAGGCCGAGCTGATCGTCGAGCCGGGCCGCTCGCTGGTCGGCAACGCCGGCCTGCTGGTGACCCGCGTGCTCTTCGTCAAGCAGGGCGAGCAGCGCCGCTTCGTGGTGGTCGACGCCGGCATGAACGACCTGATCCGGCCCAGCCTCTACGACGCCTGGCACGAGATCGTGCCGGTCGAAGCGCCGGCCGCCGGCAGCGCCGAGCAGCCGGTCGACGTTGTCGGGCCGATCTGCGAGACCACCGATACCTTCGCGCGCCAGCGCCCGCTGCCGCCGGTCGAGGCCGGCGACCTGCTCGCGTTTTTGTCAGCAGGCGCTTATGGCGCGGTCATGGCATCGGGCTATAATGGGCGGCTGCCGGCGCCCGAGGTGCTGGTGCGGGGCGGCGAATTCGCCGTGGTGCGGCCGCGCCCCGATTATGCCCTATTGATCGGGCAGCATAGCATCGCCCCCTGGCTTGAGGCGCCCGAAGCCCCCACCTCTAGGGAGGCTGCCCAGCAAGGCAAGCGAGGTGCAGCCTAAAAGTTGATTTAGTGCGGAGCGCGCCACCATAGCCAGCCGACCGAACAGCAGAGCGCCGCGAGGCTCCCGGCAGGATGGGAACGCGCCCTGGCCGCTGGCGCTGCGCCTCCGGCTGGCCGCTGCCCGCCTCGCCGTCTTCTGGGAGCGCCTGACGACGGCCTGCTGGCCGCTGGCCGCCGTCGTCGGGCTGTTCGTGGCGCTCGCCCTGCTCGACCTGCTACCGCTGCTGCCGGGCTGGCTGCACGCCGTGCTGCTGGCCAGCTTCGCCGTGGGCCTCCTGATCGCCGGCTGGCACGCCGTCGTGCGGCTGCGTTGGCCGGGCGAGACGGACGCGCGCCGCCGCCTGGAAAGCGACAGCGGCCTCGGCCACCGGCCGCTCACCGCGGCCGAGGACGAGCTGGTCGCCGGCAATCGCGATCCGGCCTCGGTCGCGCTTTGGCAGGCGCACAAGCGCCGCGTGCTGGCGCGGCTGGCCGCGCTGCGCGTCAAGCCGCCGCGGCCGGTGCTGGCGGCGGCCGATCCGCTGGCGCTGCGGAGCGCCGTCGCGCTGCTGCTGGTTGCCGGCCTTGTGGTCGGCGCCGCCGACTGGCGCGGCCGCCTGGACGAGGCGCTCAGGCCGCAGCTCGGCGCCGTCGCCCAGGTCCTCTCGCCGAGCCTTGACGTCTGGATCAACCCGCCGCCCTACACCCGTCATCCGCCGCTATTCCTGACGGCGGAGGACGGCCGCGACGGCCCGGTGCCGGTGCCGACCGGCAGCGAGCTTCTGGTTCAGGTGCAGGGCGGCCACGGCGAGCCCAGCCTGCGCGTCGGCACGCATCAGGTGGCCTTCGAGCCGGCCAGCCTCGGTGCTTTCCGCGGCAGCCTGGTGATCGACGAGGGCAGCGAGATCGCGGTCGAGCAGGGCGCCGACCGCCTCGGCGCCTGGCCGATCGAGGTGATTCCCGACCTGGTGCCTGCGGTCGACTTCCTGGCGCCGCCGGGCCAGACCGAGCGGGCGGTGCTGAACCTGCGCTACGACGCCAGCGACGACTACGGCGTCAGCGCGCTCACCGCGCGGGTCCAGCGCATCGACAACCCCGACATCGAGCCGCTCGAGCTCGAGCTGCCGCTGGCCAGCGGCGATCTGCGCAATGTCGAGGGCTCCAGCTACCACGATCTCTCGCCGCATCCCTGGGCCGGCCTGGCGGTCGAGATTACCCTTGTGGCGCGCGACGCCATCGGCCAGGAGGGCACGAGCGAGCCGGCACGCACGGTACTGCCCGAGCGCATCTTCAATCATCCGGTGGCGCGTGCTCTGGTCGAGCTGCGCAAGCAGCTCACGCTCGATCCCAACGCACGCTACCCCGTGGTCCGTGCGCTCAGCGATCTGAACGAGCGGCCGGCGCATTTCTTCGACGACATCGTGGTCTCGCTGGCGATCCGCTCAGCCGAGCGGCGGCTGATCCACGACCGCAGCGCCGAGGCGATCCCGGAGGTCCAGAGCCTGCTGTGGGACACCGCGCTCAGGATCGAGGACGGCGAGCTGGCCGTGGCCGAGCGCGACCTGCGCCAGATCCAGGAAGCGCTCATGAAGGCCCTGGCCGAAGGCGCCTCGGACGAAGAGATCAAGCGCCTGATGGACGAGCTCGAGCAGGACCTGGAGCGCTACCTGCAGGAGCTGGCCGAGCAGCTTCAGCAGCAGTTGGCGCAAGGCCTGGAGCCGCAGCCGCTGCCGCCCGACGCGCAGCTGCTCGAGGGCAGCGACCTCAAGGATCTGATTGACCGTGCCCGCGAGATGGCCGAAGGCGGCGCGCGCGACCAGGCGCGCGAGCTCTTGGCGCGGCTGCAGGAGATGCTCGAGAACCTGCGCATGGGTGCGCTCGGCCAGATGGACCAGCAGGGCCAGGACGCCTGGGAGATGATGCGCGACATGGACGAGTTGCGCTCGCGCCAGCAGGAGCTGCTCGACCGCAGCCATCAGCGCTCGCAGCAGGGCGGTCAGGAAGGCCAGCAGGGCCAGGGCGAGCGCGGCAGTGAAAACCAGGGCGACGCCCGGTCCCAGGATGCGCTGCGCCGCGACCTGGGCGATCTGATGCGCCGCCTGGGCGATGCGCTGGGCGACATCCCGCGGCCGCTCGGTCGTGCCGAGCAGTCCATGCGCGACGCCCGCGACGCGCTCAACCGCGAGCAGCCGGGCGACGCCATCGACCCGCAGTCACGCGCTCTCGACCAGCTGCAGCAGGGCATGGAGGCCATGGCCGAGCGCTTCATGCAGCAGATGGGCCAGACCCCGGGGCAGGGCCAGGGCAACGTCGGCATGCAGCCCGGCGAGGGTCGCGACCCGCTCGGCCGCGAGACCGGCAACCACGGCATCGAGGCAATGGAGGGCGTCGAGATTCCCGACCAGATGGAGCTGCGCCGCTCGCGCGAGATCCTTGACGAGCTGCGCCGCCGCCGCGGCGAACACTCCCGCCCGCCGGTCGAGCTTGACTACCTGGACCGCCTGCTCAAGCAGTTCTGAGGCCGGCGGCGCGGCCGGCTACTCGTCCCGCATTCTGGTACTCGTGTCATTGCCGGGCTTGCCCCGGCAATCCATGTTGCGGCTTGCACAAACCCTGGATGCCCAGGCCTTCGCCCCGAAGGGGCTATGGCCCGCAAGCGTGTCAAGCACGGGCATGACAATCGAAGGTGCGGCTGTCGTCGCTCAGTGCGCGCGGCCGCGGGCGCCGATGCGGCCCTCGGTCATGGCGGCCTCCGCGGCGTCGCAGATCTGCTGCAGGCTGAAGGGCTTGGTCACCACCTCGCAGATCAGCTCCTCGAGATTGTGGGCGCGCTGGCGCTCGGCCGAGTAGCCGGTCATCAGCAGCACCGGCAGCTCGGGAAAGTCGCGCGCGACCCTGAGGGCCAGGCCGATGCCGTCGAGCCCGGGCATCACGATGTCGGTGATCAAGAGGTCGAAGCCGTCATCGAGCGCCTCCAGGGCCTGCAGGCCGTCCTCCACGGCGGTGACCTCATGGCCCTTGTGGATCAGGGCGCGGGTAACGAAGGATTGAACGGCGGCGTCGTCTTCGGCGATCAGGATGCGGGCCATCGAGGCGGTTCCGTGCGGTCGGTTGTGCGGCGTCGGCCGGGGGAACCGGCGACTCCGGCGCGGCAGGCGGCACCGCGCTAAGGCCGGCAGACGCTAGGTAATCATGCTTAAGGATTGGTAAAACCCCGCAACGAGCGCCCAACTGTGCGCTTTGCGCGGCTTGCGGGGCAGGGCCCCCGAGGCGAAGGCGGGCGCCTGGCGGCGACTCGGGCCCCTGGACGCCGGCTACTGCTGGGCCTGGGAGGTGCCGTCGGCGACGAAGATCAGGCTGAGGTTGACGCCACCCGAAGGGCTCTCGGTCGAGGTCTGGAAGGTGGTGCTGCCGCCGGGCTCCAGCTCCTTGCCGTTGGCCGAGAAGAACCAGTGAGTCAGCTCGGCGCCGGTCGCGTCGGTCACACTGGCGCGGAGCTGCGGTATCTGCCGGAGCTGGCCGGACACATTGACGATCGCGCCCTCGATCAGCAGCGTCTGCTGGCCGTCCACCAGGCGCTTGACCGAGGTGACGTCGCGCAGCTCCAGGCCCTGGCCGACCACGGCGGGTGCTGTCGCGGGCATCAGCCCGGCCATCTGGTAGAGCTCCGCCGCCTCCGGCACGACGGCAATTATTTGCTCACGGCCGAAGTAAGCGCCGTCGACCAGGGCCGCGATCAATAGAACCAGGGCAATCCAGCCAAGGGCGATCCTGGAGGCGCCGCGCGACGGCGGCGGACCGGGCAGGGCGGCCCGGCGCGCTTCGCCGGCCGAGCGGCGCGCCTCGTCGAAGGCCTGCAGGCGCGGGATCGCCGAGCCCGACGGGGCTTCGGCGACGGCCGCCACGGCCTCGCTCGGGGCAGGCCGGTCCTGGAACCAGCTATGCCCACACCTGCCGCAACGGACCTTGCGTCCGTCGGGCTCGAGCAGAGCCGGGTCGATCAGGAACCTGGTACCGCAGGAAGGGCAGTTGAGGATCATCAACAAATGGCCTTCGCAGGTCCCTAGAAACGTTAAACTTATATGGGCGAGCGGTCATCAAGGCAAGGAGAGCCCGGCGCTTTACTCGTTCGCGAGGCCTGTGCGAGACTCGCGGCCCAGCCGCCGCTGGCGAATCGCTGAGGGAACCGGTCGCGCGGCGGCCGGAACCGCAACTGGCCGGGAGCCGAACCATGGGGCAGGCAGGCATCGGCCGGGTCGAGGCGTGCTGGGGCGGCGCGAAGCGGGATCGCCCGAGACAGGATCGCCGGAGACGGGTTCGCCGGGGACAAGATCGCCCGAGACAGAATCGCCCGAGACAGAATCGAGTGTCACGTGGTTCGTTTTGAAGAGGTGGCCCTGCGCTATGGCGAGGGCCCCGACATCCTGCACAGTGTGTCCTTCAGTCTCGATCCCGGCGCCTTCAATTTCGTGCTCGGGCCGAGCGGCGCCGGCAAGTCGTCGCTGCTCAAGATGATGTACCTTGCGCTGCGCCCGGCCGATGGGCGCATCAGCCTGTTCGGCCGTGACGTCGCCAGCCTGACCCGCAAGGAAGTCGCGTTGATGCGCCGGCGCATCGGCGTGGTGTTCCAAGACTTCCGCCTGCTGCCGCACCTGACGGCGCTGCAGAACGTCGCCCTGCCGCTGCGCGTCGCCGGCCAGCCGGAGAGCAAGATCACCGACCACGTGTCGGAGCTCCTGTCCTGGGTCGGGCTGGCCGATCACCTGCATGCCCATCCGCCGACCCTTTCGGGTGGACAGCAGCAGCGCGTCGCCATCGCCCGGGCGGTTATCGGCCGGCCCAGCCTCTTGATCGCCGACGAGCCGACCGGCAACGTCGATGACATGATCGCCGTGCGCCTGCTCTATCTTTTCGAGGAGCTGAACAAGCTGGGCACTACCGTGGTCATCGCGACCCACAACGAGGCGCTGGCACGCCGCTTCACCCATCCGGTGCTGCGCCTTAAGAATCACACGGTGATCCTCGGCAGCGCGATCGAAGAGCCGCAGGCCACAGCAGTTCCCGGGGTCGCCGAAGGAGGCTCGGACTGAATGCTGGCGAAGTACGCCGACGTGCCGATCGCCAAGGACGCCGCCTCGCGCTTCCTGCCGTGGCTGGTCGCCTTCATGGTCTATCTGGCGGCGCTGGCGCTGACCTGCACGATGGCGATGCAGCATATGGTCGATCGCTGGGACCGCGGCCTGGCTGGCCGCGTCACCGTGCAGGTTCCGCCACCGCCGAGCGACGACGCCGCCGGGAGCCAGGCACAGATCGACCGCGTGCTGACGTCGCTGCGCGAGACGCCGGGCCTGCGCAGCGTCGAGCTGCTCGATCAGGAGCAGATGGCGGCGTTGCTGGAGCCCTGGCTCGGCGACAGCGTGGTCGACCAGAACCTGCCGCTGCCGGCCCTTATCGCCGTCACGCTGAACGAGTCGCAGGCGCCGCCCCTGGCCGATCTGCGCCGCAGCCT
>JBHJOF010000147.1:0-10039 GCA_050330055.1 Kiloniellales bacterium | reverse complement strand
CGACCTCCCCCGCAAGGGGGGAGGCGAAGAAAATGTCGCGGCCGATTGATTTTGTTGCCCTCCCCCCTTGCGGGGGAGGGTTGGGAGGGGGGCTGGCGCGCAGCGCCGAACAGGCACAGCGCCAAGGTCAGATAGATTACGGCAACAACACCCTATGCAGATCGAGCGACGGCGGCGCCGCTTCGGTCTGCGACAGCATGTCGTGCACCTGGCCGCGGTGGTGGGTCTGGTGATTGAAGAAATGGGTCACCAGCACCGGGACCGGATCGTCGTAGAGCTTGCCCGCGTTGTTGACGTAGCGGATCGTGCCGCCGAGGAGCTGGATGGTCAGCCCGGCGGCGAAGGCCTCGATGCGGGCGTCCTCGGCGACGCGCGCGGCCTGCAGCTCCTCGAAGTCGTCGTAGAGGATGGCGTCGAGCCCGGTCGACGGCACCTCCTGCCCGGCGAAGCGCGCGAGCCAGATGCGGTCGCCCACCATGATGTGGTTCAGGGTGGCGTGGATCGACCCGAAGAAGGCCGGCCGCTCGCGCTTGCGTTCCAAGTCGCTGAGCTGGGCGCAGGCAGCGTACAGCCGCTCGTTGGCCAGGCGGTTGTAGCGCGCCAGGCGCTGATAGTTGTCGATCAGGGGCTGGAGCATCAAGGCTTCTCCACAAACGCAGGTCTAGCGCCTGGAGATAGCACGACTATGCAGACAAGGCGTGTGTTCAATGCGGCCAGTAGGCCTGCTCGTCGCGCAGCCAGGTGGCGTCGGCGGGCAGCAGCTCGCCGGCGGCGGTGACAGTGGCGGCGGCGATATCGCGCCCCTGGTGCAGGTTATAGGCGACCTCGTTGATCGAGTAGATCGGCCTGTAGTGCGGCGCCTCCGCCCAGGTCAGCAGGCGGTCGCTCAGATTGTCGAGCAGCAGCGTTTCGCCGCCGTCCTCGACCATGAGCACTGCATGCATCATCTCCCGGCGCGTGTCCTTCAGCACCAAGATGCGCAGACTGTCGGTCGGGAAGCCCAAGGCCTTAAGCGAGTAGTACTTGGCGATGGCGAAGTCCTCGCAATCGCCGCCGCTCGCGAAAAATTCGCCGGGTGCTGCCCAGTAGTCGATCTCGCCCCAGGTCTCTTCATCACGACGGTAGCTGACCCGGTTGACGAAACGATTGACCTCTTCGAGTTGCAGCCGCCGGGCCGCCTGGTCCAGCTCGGCCAGGAAGCTCTGCCAGGTACGGAGCTGGCAGGGACGCCCGAGCCGCTCGGAGCAGAGCGCGTCGCTCGCTCCGTCATGCGCCCAGTCGCGACCGACGACCGCCGTCCACTGCGGGAAGCCCGGCATGGTGACGCGGTCGGTCAGGCTGAAGGTAAAGATGCGCTCGGGCGGGGTCGGCGGCGGGGCGCCGAGCTGCGCCGCCAAAATCACGATCAGTCCGAACACGAGCGCGCCCGAAACAACGGCCGCGCCCAGCAGGCGGACAGGAAGCATCCGGTGCAGCCCCCCGATTTGGCATTCTTGTTGCGGCTTGGACTTGAGCCGTCTGGCTGCAGACCATTTAGGACTGGACATCGCCGGCGCGCCACCGCCCGCCGTGCGAGCCACAAACTTGACACAGAAACGCCGTTCGAGGGTTCTTTGGCACCGAATCGCCGCTACGTCGTCATAGTCGGCGAAAACCGACCATCCACGTGTTTCTTTCGTTGCGGCTGATTCGGAGTTGTAAACCCGGATTGGACTGACATCTACGACACGCTGATCTGATACCGTGCAGCTTCGCTATCCGGCCGAAAACAATTCGTGGATGGTCGGCCTTCGCCGACCATGACGGCCAGTGTGAACGAACCCTAATCGGACACGCGTGGACTTGATCCGGGGTGCGCCCGCATCGGCTGTCGGAAACGCGCTTGCATGCCGAGATCAACGGGCGGTCGCTTTGGGGAGCGCCGGCTTAGCTGCGTCCGGCGGCGAAGGCGACGGCTTCCTGGGCGGCGCGGATGAGGGCGCGGGCCTTGTTGCAACTTTCCTGGAACTCGGCCTCGGGGTTGCTGTCGGCGACCACGCCGCCGCCGGCTTGCACGTACATGGTGCCGTTCTTGACGACGGCGGTACGCAGCGCGATGCAGGTGTCCATCGAGCCGCCGGCCCCGAAGTAGCCGACCGCGCCGGCGTAGATGCCGCGCCGCTCCGGCTCCAGCTCGGCGATGATCTCCATGGCGCGCACCTTGGGCGCACCCGACACGGTGCCGGCCGGGAAGCCGGCGATCAGCGCGTCCATGGCGTCGAACTTGGGATCGATCCTGCCCTCGACGTTGGAGACGATGTGCATGACGTGGCTGTAGTACTCGATCACGTTGCGCTGGGTGACCGAGACGCTGCCGATCCGGGCGACGCGGCCGACGTCGTTACGCCCCAGGTCGAGCAGCATGAGGTGCTCGGCCAGCTCTTTGGGATCGGACAGCAGGTCCTTGGCGAGCGCTTCGTCCTCTTCGCTGGTGGCGCCGCGCGGCCGCGTGCCGGCAATCGGCCGGATGGTCACGGTGCTGTCGCGCAGCCGCACCAGGATCTCCGGGCTCGAGCCGACCACCGCGAAGTCGCCTTGGTCGAGGAAGAACAGAAAGGGCGAAGGGTTGAGCCGGCGCAGCGCGCGATAGAGGCTGAAGGGCGGCAGCGCGAAGGGCACGGCAAAGCGCTGCGACAGCACGACCTGGAAGATGTCGCCGGCAAAGATGTACTCCTTGCCGCAGCGGACCATCTCGTGGAACTGCTCGGGCGACATGTTGGAGGCCGGCTCGGGCAGCGCCGCCTCTGCCTCGACGCGCTCGCGGCGGTAAGGCAGGGAGCGATCGAAGTCGGCCACCACGTCGGCCAGCCGCTCGCGCGCCTGATCATACGCGGCGCGCGCCTCGATGCCTTGCCCGCTTTGGCGCGAGGGCGGCCAGACCGGCGTGAAGACGGTGACGCGATCCTCGACGCGGTCGAACACGGCGACCACCGTCGGCCGCATGAACATGCCGTCGGGCACGCCGAGCACGTCGGGATTGTCGTCCGGGATCCGCTCCATGAGCTTGACCGTGTCGTAGCCCATATAGCCGATCAGACAGGCGGCCATCGGCGGCAGGCCGGGTGGCAGCTCGATCTGCGATTCGGCGACCAGCGCGCGCAGGCTGTCGAGGGTACCCTGCTGCAGCGGCGTGAAGCGGCGTGGATCGATGCGCGCCTCGCGGTTGATCTCGGCGCGCGCGCCGAAGCAGCGCCAGATCAGGTCCGGCTTCAGGCAGATGAAGGAATAGCGGCCGATGGTGGCGCCGCCCTCGACCGATTCGAAGAGACAGCTGAAGGGCCGCCCGTCGGCGATCTTCAGGAAGGCCGAGACCGGCGTCTCCAGGTCGGCGACCAGGGTGGTCCAGACCACCTGCGCCTTGCCGCTGTCGTAAACCGCCGCAAAGCCGTCGAAGTCGGGCGTCGAGCGCATCTGGATCAGAAGCTCGCGAGCACGTCTTCGATCAGCCGACTGTTGACGCTGACGCCGAACTCCTGGCGCAGGGCATTGGAGAACTGGGCGAGGAGATCGTTCTCCAGGCTGACGGACAGGCGCTCGCGTACCCGGCCCAATGCCTCGCCGGCCGACGCCGGTTCCGCCTTGCGGAGCTCGATCAGCTTGGCAACCCTGTAGCTGTCGCCGGCGCGGTAGCTCGTCACCTCGCCCTGCCTGAGGCTGAAGAGCTGACCGGCGAGTGCACGGTCGCCGGGACCGGATTCGCCATCGCCGGCGCGCGTCAGGGGCTCGCTCGTGCCATAGGCCAGGCCCTCCTGCTCGGCCAAGGCGGAGAGCTGTACCCCTTCCTGCGCGCGCGCGGCCAGCGCCTGGGCCTGCTCGCGTGCCAAGCGGTCGCGCTCGCTCGCCTGCCAGCGGCTGATCACTTCGTTGCGCACCTGCTCGAGCGGCCAGGGCGCCGCCGGCGTCACGCCGTCAACGCGCAGTATGAAGTAGTTGCCGTCGCTGGTCTCAGTCAGCAGGCTCTCCTCGCCGGCCGCGGTCTCGCGCAGCACCGGCAGCAGGTCGTCGAGCGGCGGCAGGCCTTCGATCGCCCGGCCCTCGGCGTCGTCGCCGCGGTCGTCGATCGCCGGTATCGCCCGCGCTTCGAGGTCGAGGCGGCTGGCGGCCTCCTCCAGCGGGGCGCCGCTGGCCAGCTCGTCGTCGAGCTGGTTGGCAATCGAGATCATGCTGTCAATCGCCTGGCGCATGGCGATGTCGTGCTCCAGCTCGTCGCGCACGTCCTGGAAGGTCGGATCGTGTCCCGGTTCCACCGCAATGACGTGGAGCAGGTGCCAGCCGAAGCCGCTCTTGACCGGCTGGCTGACCTCGCCGGCCGGCGTGCGGAAGGCGGCTTCGGCGAGGTCGGGGAACTCGCCGGCCAGCTCTTCGCGGGCGAAGGTGCCAAGATCGAGCGGTGCTCCGCCAGTCGCGCTCGCCGCGACCGACGCGAAGTCTGCGCCGCCGTCCAGCTCCGCGCGCGCTTGGCGCGCCGCCTCCTCGTCGGGCAGTACGATCTGCTCCAGGGTGCGCTGCTCGGGGGTCACGAAGTCGGCGTGGCGCTGCTCGAACTCGGCCCGCAGCTCGTCCTCGGCCACCGCGATCTCCAGGGCCAGGTCTTCGGCGTGGAGCTGCACCAGGGTAATCGCGCGGGTCTCCGGCTTCATGAAGCTGTCTTGGTTCTCATCGTAAAAGGCCTTGATCGCTTGTTCGTCGGGCTGGCCCGGGTCGGCCACGCTGGAGAGCGGGATGGTGATGGTCTCGCCGACGCGCTGCTCCTGGTCGTAGGCGTAGAGCGCCTTGGCAAGGGTTTCGGGCGCGGTCAGGGCACCGGTCGCTGCGTCGGCGATCTGCTGGCGCCGGATGTCGTGGCGCAGGGTGTCGACGAATTGGCCCTCGGACAGGCCGGTGCCGCGCAGCACCTGGACGAAGCGGTTGCGGTCGAACTCGCCGAACTGGTTGTGGAAGGCCGGCTCGGCGATGATGCGGTCCCTGATCTGCTCTTCGCTGACCACCATGCCGAGGCGCCGGGCCTGCTCGTCGAACAGGGCCCGATTGATGAGCTGCCCCAACACCTGGTCGACGACGCCGAAGGCGCGCGCCTGGTCGATGTCGAGCTGGGTCCCGAAAGTGGTTTGCAGCCGGTTCATCTCGCGCGTCAGTGCGCGCGAGAAGTCCTGCTGGTCGATCTCGGTGTCGCCGACCACGGCGACCGAGTTGACGCGCCCGGCGCCGCGGAAGATGTCGCCGATGCCCCAGACCGCGAAGCTCAGGATCAGCACGGCGAACAGCAGCAAGGTCAACACCTTGGCGACTGGTTTGCGCATCTGCATCAACATGACGGACGGGATCCTTGCGGCTGCGTCGACCCTGGCTTGTCGCCCCGGCATCTGGGGGCTGCCGGCCGGCGGACGGCGGCGGCGCGCTCCGGAGAGCTTTGGGAGCGCCGAAGGCGCGGCATATTAGGAAGCCGGCCGGGGCGGGGCAACAGCCAAGTGGCGGTTTCCCTTGCTTTGCTACGGCTGGAACAGCGCCCTCCGGCCGTGCTAGGTAAGCGCCGCCGAGGGCCGCCCAGGGAACCTGCGGGCGGCAGAAGAGGGGACGCGTGTGCGCAAGCTGATCGCCGGGAACTGGAAGATGAACGGGCTGCTGGCCGACGCGCTGGCGCTTGCCGGCGCGCTTCTGGAAAGGGCCGAGCAGGCGCCTGACCTGGCTTGCGACCTGCTGGTCTGCCCGCCGGCCCAGCTGCTGCATCCCGTCGGCCAGCACCTTAAGGGTGGGCCGGTAAAGCTGGGCGGCCAGGACTGCCACACCAAGGTCTCGGGCGCTCATACCGGCGACATCAGCGCCGCCATGCTGGCCGACGTCGGCTGCAGCCACGTCATCGTCGGCCACTCCGAGCGGCGCCAGGACCACGGCGAGGACGACGCCACGGTGCGCGCCAAGGCCACTGCGGCGCGCGCCGCCGGCCTGGTACCGATCGTCTGCGTCGGCGAGACCGAGGCTGAGCGCGCCGCCGGCGAGACCCTGGCGGTGATCGAGCGCCAGGTCCGTGGCTCGATCCCGACGGACAATGACGGCGCGGCCCTGGTGGTGGCCTACGAGCCGGTCTGGGCGATCGGCACCGGCAGGACCGCGACCCCGGCCGACGTGGCCGAGGCCCATACCAATATCCGCAGGCTGCTGTGGGAGCTGCTGGGCGAGGCCACGGGCAGCGGCGTCCGCATCCTCTATGGCGGCTCGGTCAAGCCGGACAACGCTGGCGAGCTGCTGGCGGTGGCCAACGTCGACGGTGCCCTGGTCGGCGGGGCGAGCCTCAAGGCGGCCGATTTCTGGGCCATCGCCACCGCAAGCGCCTAGCCAAGGCCGGCCCGAGACCCTAAATAGCGAGGCCAGAGCGCCGATCCGCCGGCGCTGGCCCGCGCCAGAACCAGCCCCTAGAGGCAGACCGAGGGGGGCAGACCAAGGGAAGACATCTTGTCATGAGTCAAATCATCCTGGTGATCCATCTGATCCTTGCGGTCGCGATGATCTGCGTGGTGCTGCTTCAGCGCAGCGAGGGCGGCGGACTCGGCATCGGCGGCGGCGGTGGTGGCGGCGGCGGAATGAGCGGCTTCCTGACCGGGCGCGGCACCGCCAACCTCTTGACCCGGACCACCGCGATTCTGGCTGCCTGTTTCATGATGACCAGCATCGTGCTGTCGATCCTGGCGACCGGTTCGACCGAGCGGCGCTCGCTGATCGATCAGCTGCCGCCGACTGCGCCGGTGCAGCAGGTGCCCAGTGGACAGCCGGGCGGCCAGACGGAAGGCGGGCCGGCCGAGCCCAGCGTTCCGGTTCAATAGGCGGGCGCGCGACTCGGGTCCTCCCGGAGCGCTGCAAATCTTAACCTTTTCCGTTGCTTCGGGGGCAGGACCGCGGCCGCCGCCCATCCCCCGGTGCGGGGCGCATTGGCTGAATCCCTGGACTTCTCCCAACGCGTGGCAGCCATGCGGCCGAGCGGGCCATCTTCGGCTTGCCCGGCCCCGATGGATCGGTCAGTTTGTCGGTCCATGGCGCGTTACATCTTCATCACCGGCGGCGTCGTGTCCTCCCTCGGAAAAGGTCTCACCTCCGCAGCCCTCGGGGCCCTGCTCCAGGCGCGCGGCTTCAAGGTGAGGCTGCGCAAGCTCGACCCCTACCTCAACGTCGATCCGGGCACCATGAGCCCCTATCAGCACGGCGAGGTCTACGTCACCGACGACGGGGCCGAGACCGACCTGGACCTGGGGCACTACGAGCGCTTCACCGGCGTCGCCTCGCGCAAGAGCGACAACGTCACCACCGGCCAGATCTACACCGGCGTGATCGCCAAGGAACGGCGCGGCGACTATCTCGGCGCCACGGTGCAGGTGATCCCGCACGTCACCGACGCGATCAAGGAGTTCATCCGCAACGACATCGCCGACGAGGACTTCGTCGTTTGCGAGATCGGCGGCACGGTGGGCGACATCGAGAGCCTGCCGTTCCTCGAGGCGATCCGCCAGATCGGCAACGAGATGGGCCGCGAGAAGACGCTGTTCATCCACTTGACCCTGGTGCCCTACATCGCCTCGGCCGGCGAACTCAAGACCAAGCCGACCCAGCATTCGGTCAAGGAGCTGCAGAGCCTCGGCATCCAGCCGGAGATCGTGGTCTGCCGCAGCGAGCGGCCGATCCCGGCCGAGGCGCGCCACAAGATCGCGCTGTTCTGCAACGTGCGGCGCGAGGCGGTGATCCCTGGGCTCGACGTCGACACCATCTATGCCGTGCCGCGCGCTTATCACGAAGCCGGACTCGACGGCGAGGTCTGCCGCCACTTCGGCATCGACGCGCGCGAGCCCGAACTGGCGCTCTGGGACCGGGTGACCGACCGCATCCGCCAGCCCGACGGCGAGGTCACCATCGGCGTGGTCGGCAAGTACACCAGCGTGCTCGATTCCTACAAGTCGCTGGCCGAGGCGCTGGCGCACGGCGGCGTCGCCAACAACGTGCGAGTGCGGGTCAACTGGCTCGATTCGCAGATCTTCGAGAGCGACGGCACGATCCAGCACCTGGAGGGCGTGCACGGCATCCTGGTGCCCGGCGGCTTCGGCGAGCGCGGTGCCGAGGGCAAGATCGCCGCGGCGCGCTTCGCCCGCGAGCGCCAGGTGCCCTACTTCGGTATCTGCTTCGGCATGCAGATGGCGGTGATCGAGGCGGCGCGTGATCTTGGCGGGCTGCCCGGCGCCAGCTCGACCGAGTTCGGCCCCTGTGAGGACCCCATCGTCGGCCTGCTGACGGAATGGAGCCGCGGCAACGAGATCGAGCGGCGCAACGTCGACAGCGAGCTGGGCGGCACCATGCGGCTCGGCGCCTACGACTGCGACCTGCTGGCGAACAGCCGTGTCGCCGAGATCTATCAGGCATCGCGCATCAGCGAGCGGCACCGCCACCGCTACGAGGTCAACATCAATTACCGCGAGGTGCTGGAACGCGCGGGCCTGCGCATCTCCGGCCTGTCGCCGGACGGCGAGCTGCCGGAGATCGTCGAGAACCCGGAGCATCCCTGGTTCATCGGCGTGCAGTTCCACCCCGAGCTCAAGTCCAAGCCCTACAGCCCGCACCCGCTCTTTACCTCCTTCATCGAGGCGGCGGTCAACCAGTCGCGGCTGATGTAGGCTGGGGCCAAGGGGACTGTACCCGGCTTCGCGGGCCGAAGCCCGCTACGCCGGGCGAAGGCCCGAGCGCAGCGGAGGGGCCTGTCCCCGATTTGCGCGTCGGTGCAGTTGCCCGGGGACAGTCCCCTGCGGGTACAGTCCCCTCCGTTGCGGACTTGTCCTCATGCTTCGACAGGCTCAGCATGAGGAGCCGACTTCCACCTCATCCTGAGCCTGTCGAAGGATGAGGATCGCGGTGGACGACTTGCTCAAGGGAAACACCTAGTGCACGGCAGCGCCAAATCGCCCCCAACCAAGCCGCACCACGTGCAGGTCGGTGACCTGACCATCGGCAACGACCGGCCCCTGGTGCTGATCGCCGGGCCCTGCGCGCTGGAGAGCCGGGCGCATGCGCTGGAGATGAGCCAGGCACTGAGCGAGATCGCCAAAAAGCTCGGCTTCGGCCTGATCTACAAGACCTCGTTCGACAAGGCGAACCGCACCAGCCTGAAGGGCGGCCGCGGCCTGGGCCTGAGCGAGAGCCTGCCGATCCTGGCCGAGGTGCGCGAGACCCACGGCTGCCCGGTGCTAACCGACGTGCACGCGCCCGAGCAGTGCGCGGCGGTGGCCGAGGCGGTCGACGTGCTGCAGATCCCCGCCTTCCTCTGCCGCCAGACCGATCTGCTGATAGCTGCAGCGAAGACCGGCAAGGCGATCAACGTGAAGAAGGGCCAGTTCCTGGCGCCCTGGGACATGAAGAACGTGGTCGCCAAGATCGCCGACAGCGGCAACCGCAACGTCATGGTTTGCGAGCGCGGTGCGTCCTTCGGCTACAACACGCTGATCTCCGACATGCGCGCGCTGCCGATCATGGCGGCCGAGACCGGCTGTCCGGTGGTGTTCGACGCCACCCACTCGGTGCAGCAGCCGGGCGGACAGGGCAGCTCGACCGGCGGCCAGCGCGAGTTCGTGCCGGTGCTGGCGCGCGCCGCGGTCGCGGTCGGCGTCGCCGCGGTCTTCATGGAGACGCACCAGGACCCGGACCACGCGCCCTCGGACGGCCCCAACATGGTGCGCCTAAAAGATCTCCCCGGCCTGGTCGAGACCCTGCTCGCCTTCGACCGCATGGCCAAGGAACGGCCGGTTTCCATTTGATCCTCTGAGGGGTTCCACGTTTCTTTGTGATGCCCGTGCTTGACCCACGGCTGTCCGCCTAAGGCTCGTTCACGCCAACCGTCATGGTCGGCCTTCGCCACTGCTGTCCGGTTTAAGCGGCTTCAACCTGCTGTAGGGTCTTGTTGCATCTGGCATAGCGGCCATAGCGGCAGGACGGAGACTTGCTTTTCCTCTGTCCCCTTTCGGCGCTTCGC
>JBHJOF010000146.1:0-9837 GCA_050330055.1 Kiloniellales bacterium | reverse complement strand
CCCAGGCCCTGGCCGAAGCCACCCGCATCGACCAGGTGCGGGGCCGGGACGCTGAGACCACTGCTGCACATTCCGCGGCGAATGCTCAGCGCCCGGGTGAATGCAGTGCGTGGGGCGTCCGCGAAGCGGACAAGGGAATAGGGAACCTAGCTAACCGGCTATTGTAAGACTGTCACGCTACACGTGGAAGCTTTCGCCGCAGCCGCAGCGGCCCTTTTCGTTCGGGTTGCGGAACACGAAGCCGCTCTGGAACTTGTCCTCGACGTAGTCCATCTCGCTGCCGATCAGGAACATGATGGCGGTCGGGTCGATGAAGATGCGCACGCCCTTGTCCTCGACGACCTCTTCGAACTTTCTCTGCTCCTCGGCGTACTCGATCTTGTAGCTGAGCCCCGAGCAGCCCCGGGTACTGACGCCGACGCGCAGGCCCAGCACCGGCTTCTCGCTGCGGCCCATCAGGCCGCGCACGCGCTCGGCGGCGGCGTCGGTCAGCGTGATCATCGGTGCAACCATGGCGTCCCTCGTGCTCCTCTCGTCCCTTTCATATGGTATCAGATCATGCCGAGCGCGAGCTTGGCGTCCTCGGACATGCGCTCCGGCGTCCAGGGCGGGTCCCAGACCAGCTTGACCTCGACCTCGCCGGTGCCCTCGACGGCCGAGACGGCGCGGGCCACCATGCCGGGCATCTCACCGGCCACCGGGCAGGCGGGCGCGGTCAGGGTCATTTCGATCTCGACCTTGCCGTCGGTCCCGATTTCCAAGCCGTAGATCAGGCCGAGCTCGTAGATGTCGACCGGGATCTCCGGGTCGTAGACCGTGTGCAGCGCCTCGATCACCGCTTCCCGGCCGGCGGCCGGCACGCCAGGCTGCAGCGGCTCGCCGGCCGTCGCCATGAAGTCCTCGCCCGGCGGCGGCGGGCCGCCGAACATTGCAGGGTCATAGACCGGTCGCTCGTAGGACATGTCGCGTTACTCCGTCGTCACTTCCTTGTCGCCGGCGCCGGAGACCGCGGCCTTCAGGGTGTGCCAGGGCAGGGTGGCGCACTTGACCCGCACCGGGAACTCGCGCACGCCCGACAGCACCTGCAGGCGCTCCAGCGCCTCATCCTCCGCGTCGCTTGTCTCCCCCTCGGCCTCGCCGCCCTTGTTTCCCGCGGCTTCGCCGCCGGTGCAAAGCTGGTGAAAGCGCACGAACAGCCGCTCCATCTGGGGCAGGGTCATGCCCTTGACGATTTCGGTCATCATCGAGGCCGAGGCGGTCGAGATGGCGCAGCCGCGGCCGTCGAAACGGGCATCCTGGATCACGCCCGCATCGTCGAGGGTGAGGTAGACCGTCACCCGGTCGCCGCACATGGGGTTGTTGCCGTGCGCCAGGCAGGTGTGATGTGCCGGCGCCCCGAAGTTGCGCGGGTTGCGCCCGTGATCGAGGATCACTTCCTGATAGAGATCGCGCAGCTCGTCGAGCATCTCAGCCAAAAATCTCCCGTACCCGTTCCAGCCCGTCCACCAGCGCATCGACTTCGGCCCGCGTGTTGTAGAGGCCGAAGGAGGCGCGCGCCGTCGAGCCGACGCCGAGGCGCTCCATCAGGGGCTGGGCGCAGTGGTGCCCGGCGCGGACCGCAACGCCGGCGCGGTCCAGGATGGTGCCGACGTCGTGCGCATGGATGGCGTCGAAGTTGAAGGAGACGATCGAGGTTTTCTCCCTGGCGGTGCCGTAGAGCCGGACTCCCTCGACCGCGCCCAGGCGCTCCATGGCATAGGCGCAGAGCCCGGCCTCGTGCGCCGCGATGTTGTCGAGTCCCACGGAGTTGACATAGTCGATGGCCGCGCCCAGCCCGATCGCCTCGACGATCGCCGGGGTGCCGGCCTCGAAGCGATGCGGCGGCGCCTTGAAGGTGCTCTTCTCCAGGGTCACCAGGTCGATCATCTCGCCGCCGCCCTGGTAGGGTGGCATCTTCTTGAGCAGCTCCATCTTGCCGTAGAGCGCGCCGATGCCGCTGGGCCCATAGACCTTGTGGCCGGTCACTACGTAGAAGTCGACGTCGAGCTCCTGCACGTCGATCTTCAGGTGCGGCGCCGCCTGGCAGCCGTCGACCAGCACCGGGATGCCGCGCGCATGCGCCAGGTGGACGATCTGCTTGATCGGCGTGATGGTGCCGAGCGCGTTCGAGATGTGCGTGATAGCGACCAGTCGGGTGCGCGGGCCGAGCAGGCCCTCGAACTCGTCGAGCAGCAGGTTGCCCTCGTCGTCGATCGGCGTCGCCTTGATCACCACGCCCTTCTCGGCCGCCAGCAGCTGCCAGGGCACGATGTTGGAGTGGTGCTCCATCTCCGAGATGACGATCTCGTCGCCGGCCTCGAGGAAGCGGCGGCCGTAGCTTGCTGCCACCAGGTTGATCGCCTCGGTGCCGTTGCGGGTGAAGACGATCTCGTCCATCGAGGCCGCGTTCATGTACGCGGCCAGCTTCTCGCGGCCGGCCTCGAAGGCCTCGGTCGAGCGCTGGCTCATGTGGTGCACGCCGCGATGGACGTTCGCGTAGTAGGTCTCGTAGGCCGCCGTCATGGCCTCGATCACCTGGCGCGGCTTCTGCGCGCTGGCGGCGTTGTCGAGATAGATCAGCGGCCTGCCGTAGACCTCCTGGCCGAGGATCGGGAAGTCGGCGCGTACCCGCTCGACGTCGAAAGCCGCGGTCGAGTTGTCGCCGGCGATCGCTTCGAGCGGGCTCATCATGCCGCCTCCTGCATGGCATGGCTGACCGACAGCCAGCCGTCGATCTTGGCCAGCAGCGCCACGCGGATCTGTTCGGCGGCGATCTCCTCCAGCGCCTCGGCGAGGAAGGCCTGCACCAGCAGGCGGCGCGCCGCGGGCTCCGGGATGCCACGCGTCTGCAGATAGAACAGCGCATCGTGGTCGAGCTCGCCAGCCGTGGCGCCGTGGCTGCACTTCACGTCGTCGGCGTAGATCTCCAGCTCCGGCTTGGCGTCGATCTCGGCACCGTCGGACAGCAGCAGCGCTTTGCTGAGCTGATGACCGTCGGTCTGCTGGGCGTCCCTGTGGACCACGATGCGGCCCTGGAAGACGGCGCGCGCCTGGTCGTCAAGCACGCCCTTGAAGACCTCGCGGCAGGTGGTGTGCGGCGCCATGTGCTCGATAACCGTGGTGTTGTCGCAGTGCTGCCGGTCGCGCATCAGGTAGGCGCCGTTCACGCGGCAGCTCGCGCCGGGCCCGACGAGGCGCACGGTGCTCTCGTTGCGCGACAGGCGGCCGCCGATCGAAAGCCCGAAAGCGTCATAGACCCCGTCGCGCTCGACCCGGGCATGCAGCGTGCCGAGGTGGAAGGCCGCGGCGCCCTCGGCCTGCAGCTTGACGTGGCGCAGGATGGCGCCGGCGCCGACCGCGACCTCGGTGGCACTATTGGCCAGATAGGGGCCGGCGCCGAGGCCGATGTGCTGCTCGATCACCGTGGCCTGGCTGCCCTCGTGCATCACGATCAGGTGGCGTGGGTGGTAGGAGAGGGACTGCTCGACGGCGCCGCCCAGGAATACCAGCTCGATCGGCTGCTCCAGCGCCACGCCGCGCTCGACCTCCAGCACGTAGCCGTCTTCCATGAGCGCCGTGTTGAGCGCCAGCAGCGGCTGCACCTCGCCGCTCACGATGCGGCCCAGGTGCGCCTCGATCAGCTCCGGCGTCTCGCTGACCGCGGCGGCGAAGGATCGCAGGCGGACAGCCTTGGGCAGAGCCGAGAGGGCGCTGTGCGCCGGCGCGAGGCGGCCGTCGACGAAGACCAGGCGGTGCGGCGCCTGCGGCTCCTTCAGCAGCCAGGGCACTCGGTCGATGCCGCAGGGCTGGTAGCAGGGCGTGGCCGGCACCAGACCGACTTTCTCCAGCGGCCGCAGGTTGGTGTACTTCCAGGCCTCGGCCTTGGGGCTCGGCAGGCCGCTCTCGGCGAAGCGGGCCATGGCGGCCTCGCGCAGCGCCTCGATCCAGAGCTGGCCGCTGCCCGGCAGCCTGCCCCTGGCGCGTCCGAAGTGCTCGGTGAAGGCGGCGGTGATCGGCTGTTCGCTCATGCTCGCCCCGGCGCCTCAGGCTGCCGTCTCGCGGTACTCGGCATAGCCGGTCTCTTCCAGCTCGAGCGCCAGCTCCTTGCCGCCCGAGCGGGCAATGCGGCCGTGCGCCAGCACGTGTACCTTGTCCGGCACGATGAAGGTCAAGAGTCGCTGGTAGTGCGTGATGACCAGGATCGAGCGCTCCGGCGAGCGCAGCGCGTTGACGCCGTCGGCCACCGTCTTGAGCGCATCGATGTCGAGCCCGCTGTCGGTCTCGTCGAGCACCGCCAGGTTCGGGTCGAGCAGCGCCATCTGCAGGATCTCGTTGCGCTTCTTCTCGCCGCCCGAGAAGCCGGCGTTGACCGCGCGCTTCAGCATCTCGTCGGGGATGCCGAGCGCCTTGGCCTTCTGGCGCGCCAGCTTGAGGAACTGCATGGCGTCGAGCTCGCTTTCGCCGCGGTGCTTGCGAACGGCGTTGACCGCCTCCTTGAGGAAGGTGGTATTGGCGACGCCGGGAATCTCGACGGGATACTGGAAGGCCAGGAACAGGCCCTCGGCGGCGCGCTCCTCGGGCGCCAGCTCCAGCAGGTCGCGGCCCTTGTAGAGAACCTGACCGCCAGTCACCTCGTAGCCCTCGCGGCCGGTCAGCACGTAGGCCAGCGTCGACTTGCCCGAGCCGTTCGGCCCCATGATGGCGTGCACCTCGCCGGGCGCGATCGCCAGGTCGATGCCCCGGAGGATCGCCTTGCCCTCGACCGTGACCTGCAGGTTCTTGATTTCGAGTATGTCTGTCATTGCGTTTCGCGTTGCTTTCCGTTCTCTGTCGGTTTCGCGTCTGCCTCAGCTCCCCTCGTTTGTCATGCCCGGGCTTGACCCGGGCATCCACATGGATCGCCGGGTCAAGCCCGGCGATGACAACGAGAATGAAATCTGGCCGCGCGTCTCCTGTCTCAGTCTCGCTCCGTTACCCGACGCTGCCTTCCAGGCTGATGCCGACCAGCTTCTGGGCCTCGACGGCGAATTCCATGGGCAGCTGCTGCAGCACCTCGCGGCAGAAGCCGTTGACCACCAGCGCGACCGCAGCCTCCTCGGGGATGCCGCGCTGACGGCAGTAGAAGAGCTGGTCCTCGCTGATCCGCGAGGTCGTCGCCTCGTGCTCGACCTTGGCCGTGCGGTTGCGGCTCTCGATGTAGGGCACCGTGTGGGCGCCGCAGAGGTCGCCGATCAGCAGCGAGTCGCACTGGGTATGGTTGCGCGCGCCCGTCGCCTTGGGCGAGATCTTGACCAGGCCGCGATAGGTCTGGTTGGCGTGGCCGGCCGAGATGCCCTTGGAGATGATGCGCGAGCGGGTGTTCTTGCCCAGGTGGATCATCTTGGTGCCGGTGTCGGCCTGCTGGCGGTTGTTGGTGATGGCGATCGAGTAGAACTCGCCGACCGAGTTGTCGCCCTGCAGGATGCAGCTCGGGTACTTCCAGGTGATGGCCGAGCCGGTCTCGACCTGGGTCCAGGAAATCTTCGAGTTGCGCCCGCGACAGGCGCCGCGCTTGGTCACGAAGTTGTAGATGCCGCCGCGGCCCTGCTCGTCGCCCGGATACCAGTTCTGCACCGTCGAGTACTTGATCTCGGCGTCGTCGAGCGCAACCAGCTCGACCACCGCGGCGTGCAGCTGGTTCTCGTCGCGCATCGGCGCGGTGCAGCCCTCCAGGTAGCTCACGTAGGAGCCCTTGTCGGCGATGATCAGGGTGCGCTCGAACTGGCCGGTGTTCTCGGCGTTGATGCGGAAATAGGTCGAGAGCTCCATCGGGCAGCGCACGCCCGGCGGCACGTAGACGAAGGAGCCGTCGGTGAACACCGCCGAGTTCAGGGTGGCGTGCTTGTTGTCGGCGTAGGGCACCACGCTGCCCAAGTACTCGCGCACCAGCGCGGGGTGGTTCTGCACCGCCTCGGAGATCGAGCAGAAGATGACGCCGACCTCCTCCAGCTTCTTCTTGAAGGTGGTGGCGACCGAGACGCTGTCGAACACGGCGTCGACCGCGACGCCGGCCAGCATCTCCTGCTCCTTGAGCGGGATGCCGAGCTTCTCGTAAGTGCGCAGCAGCTCGGGATCGACCTCGTCCAGGCTTTTGGGCTTGGCCCCGGACTTGGGCGCCGCGTAGTAGTAGGCGTCCTGGTAGTCGATCGGCGGGAAGGCGACCTTGGCCCACTGCGGCTCCGGCATGGTCAGCCAGTGGCGATAGGCCTTCAGCCGCCACTCGAGCAGCCAGTCCGGCTCCTCCTTCTTGGCCGAGATGAAGCGGATGATATCCTCGTTCAGGCCCTTGGGCGCCAGCTCCGACTCGATGTCGGTGACGAAGCCGAAGGCATACTTGCGCTCGGCCAGTTCCTGGACCTGACGTGCGGTATCGGCGGTTGCCGCCATACTCGATCTCTCCTGCTAACCTGACGTCGTTCGCGTATTCTTTGTGCTTTCAGTCATAGACGGAGTCTTCAACCGGTCGCCGCGCTCGCCTCCCGTTTCGGTGATGCGGGAAGCTCGCTGAAGTCGAGCGGCGTCATGGCCATGTCGGCCAGGGTG
Source organism: Kiloniellales bacterium (assembly GCA_050330055.1). Lineage (GTDB taxonomy): Bacteria > Pseudomonadota > Alphaproteobacteria > Kiloniellales > JAKSDN01 > JBHJOF01. Next base: position 3,216 of record JBHJOF010000146.1, on the reverse strand, counting down.
ACCGCATCCAGCGCCGCGCGGATCGCCCCGTTGACCTTGTTCCAGTTGCCGTGCATCGGGCAGAGCGAGGCCACGTCGCAGTGCTCGTCCGATCCGGTAACGCAGGCGGTGAGCGCGATCGGGCCCTCCAGGGCCTGGATGATCGCCGCCACCGAGATCTCCCCAGCCGGCCGGCTGAGGATGTAGCCGCCGCTGGCCCCGCGCTGCGAGGTGATCAGGCCGTCGCGCGCCAGGGCATTCAGCAGCTTGGCCACGGTGGGCAGCGGCAGCCCGCTCTCCTGCGAGATCTGCAGCGCCGTGCGCACCCTGTCGCGCTGGTGCGCCATTTGCGACATGACGACCACGGCGTAGTCGGTCAGGCGATTGAGCCGGAACATGGCCGGTCTCCAATGCAGACTAATTTGGTATGATTTAGATAATTGGTTTGGCGCGGAAATCAAGCATTTTCGCGTGCCCAGGGGGGGAAGGGCGGTTGCTGCCCTCCAAGGCTCCGCGGTTTCCGGGGCGCTGGCCGCATGGCTAAGCGCCCCTTAACCATCAGATCGGTAACGGCCGGCTCGCCGGCTTGTGTTGAAACGTGCTTTGGCGCAGGGGCGCCGTCTGGACAAGTCTCTAAAGAAGAGGGCCGGGCGCTGCAAGCGGCAGCACCGGTATCCCCCTTGTGGAATGCTGGAAATGGGCCGATCAGCCGCGCTGTGGCTCTGCCTTGCCTTGACGGCCTCGATGCCCGCTGCAGCCGAGGATTTCGAGCAGCCCCAGGCCCACTTCCGGGTGGACAACCCTGCCGAGCTGGATGGTCCGAAAGCCGAAGCCATCTACCGCCGGATTCGCTCGACCAGTCTGGGGTTCTACCGCATGTCCGGCGACCCCTCCTCGGAAGATTACCCGACTTGGCAGCGCTACAACCGCGTGCCCTATCGATCGGCCACGCACGGCAACCGCTTCGTGAACAACTACGGCAACAGGAAGGCAAAGGGGTACGGCGGCGGCCCAGCCGGGACGCCGCTGCCCGAAGGCGCGGTGCTGGCAAAGGACAGCTTCACGGTGACCGCCGACGGCGAGGTCTTCACCGGGCCGCTGTTTCTCATGGAGAAGATGGCTCCTGGTTTCGACGCCGAGACCCGCGACTGGCGGTACAGCATGATCATGCCGGACGGCAGCCTGTTCGGACGTACCGGCGGGCCGGATGCGGCGCGGGTTGGGTTCTGCGCCACCTGTCATCGCACAGCGGGCGAGCTCAATGACGAACTCTTCTTCGTGCCGGAGCGGTATCGGCACGGTGCTGATGCGCAGTGACGGCTTTGTGCGTTCACCGAAGCGTTTTTTTAGAGCGCGAACCGTTCACAGAAATTTGCGCTTGCGTCGCGTCGCCGTGAGCAAGCGTGATTGGCGACTCCCGCGTGCGCCGTCATAGCCTGCGCTTAATGACATCGCAATTCGGAGTGGGGGCTATGAAGAAAACGCTGTTCGGAACTACGGCCTTGGTGACCGCCGGTCTGGTGGCTTCTGGCGGGGCCCAGGCCGAGGAGGGCATCAAGCTCCGCCTCGGCGGCTACATGAACAACTTCTTCGCGGTCGGCGACAGCGACCCGGACGACGGCACGGACTACGCGCCGACCGGTCTGTTCAGCGACGGCGAGATTCATTTCCTCGGCTCGTATACGGCGGACAACGGCTTGACCTTCGGGGTCAACGTGCAGCTGGAAAGCTTTACGACGGGCGACCAGATCGACGAGAACTACGGCTGGATCGAGGGCAGCTTCGGCCGCCTGCAGTTCGGCTCCGAGAACACGGCGGCCTACCTCATGCACTTCGCGGCGCCCAGCGTTGGCGTGCCGGTCAACTCCGGCTGGGTCACCTCGTTCATCCCGCAGCCGGCCGGCCATACCGCGGGGTTCCGCGGGCCGGGCCTATCGACCTACATCGACACCGGCAACGACGAGAACACGCTGACCTACTTCACGCCGCGCATGTTCGGCTTCCAGCTCGGCGTCTCCTACCAGCCGGCGGTCGTGTTCACCGGTGAGGGTAAGAACTTCCCGGTCTTCGCCGACGAGGATACCGAGTACAACAACGGCATCTCCGTCGGCGTCAACTTCGTCGAGAGCTTCGGCGGCGTGGATGTCGCGGCCTCCGGCGGCTATCGCCGGGCCGAGGCGCCGGACAGCCCGGTGGGCGGGATCAACGTCGACGACATGGAGCAGGTCTCCTTCGGCCTCAACGTCGGCTTCGCCGGCTTCACCTTCGGCGGCTCCTACGCCAACGAGACGGAAGGCCGCATCACGGCGGCCGGTGTCTCCTCGGAAGGCCAGTCCTACGACGTCGGCCTGTCCTACAGCACCGGCCCCTGGACCATCGGTGCGCTCTATTTCCATGGCGAGGTCGATGGCGCGCTGGCGGTCACAGGCGACAACGAGATGGATGCCGTTCAGGCTGCGGTCGCCTATGCGGTTGCCCCCAGCATCACGGCCAGCGTCTCCGGCCTCTACGCCAAGTGGGACACCGAGACAGGCAACGACAACGAGGGCATCGCCGGCATCGTCGGCATCAATTTCAGCTTCTAGCCGCGTGTGCGTTGAAAGAATTGATCTCCTGTCCCTCTGGGGGCGGTTCCCCCGCCCCCTCTTTTTCCCGGGAGGAGGCGAATCGGTCACGCGATCTTGATCGACATCGGCGCAGTCTCGCGCAGACGTGAGCTTCGCAAGTTTCACAACGCATTAGCCTAGTGCTGAAAGCAGACAACAGAGAACCTCGAAAGAGTCTCACAAACACGAACATCGAGCCTCTTCGGCAGTGGCTCGATCGGGAGGGAGCAATGAAAGCAAGAAAGCGCGCACTGCTGTCGTCTACCGTGATACCGCTGGCCGTGGTGGCCGGCATGGCAGTGGGCGGTGCGGCCATCATGTACACGCCGGCCATGATTGCGCCGGCCTATGCGACCTGCAGTCCGTGTAATCCTTGCGCCGCCAAGAACCCCTGCAGCCCCTGTGCTGCCGCGAGTCCCTGCAACCCCTGCGCGGTCGCCAATCCCTGCGGCCCGTGCAGTCCCTGCGCCGCAGCCAGTCCGTGCAGCCCGTGCAGTCCCTGCGCTGCGGCCGGTCCCTGCAGCCCCTGCGGCGCCGTCAGTCTGGAGTGCGCGGTGCCGCGCCTGCAGGCCGCGGCGGCCAAGAGCCCCTGCAGTCCCTGCAGCCCCTGCGCCGCGGCAAGCCCGTGCAG
>JBHJOF010000145.1:0-17704 GCA_050330055.1 Kiloniellales bacterium | reverse complement strand
CGTGCTGGCCGAGCCGATCGTCACCGCCGAGGCCATCGTCAAGGCCCTGGAACGGCTCGCCGCCGCGCTCTGCCGGCAGCTCGAAGCGGCGCAGCAGGGCGCTCGGCGCCTGGTCCTGACGCTCTACCGGGTCGACGGCACGCTGCGCCGCCTGGCGCTCGGCACCAGCCGGCCGAGCCGCGACCCGGCTCACCTGCTGCGGCTCTTCGCCGGCCACGTCGAGCGTATCGATCCCGGCTTCGGCATCGAGGTCCTGACGCTCGCCGCCAGCGAGGCCGAGCCGCAGAGCGCGCTACAACTTAGCCTTGGCGCAGGGCACCCGGGTCTTGCGCAGGGCCGCGCCGCCGGCCGGCTGGCCGAGCTGGTCGACCGCCTGGAGAGCCGGCTCGGCCCCGGCAGCGTGCGCGCGCTCGTGCCGCAGGAGAGCCACCTGCCGGAGCGCGCGGTTTGCGCACAGCCACCGCTCGGGGCAGGACTGGGTCCGGCGGCCTGGCGGCCCTGGCGCGACGCGGCTCTCCGCCCCCTGCGGCCGCTGCGCCTCCTGCCGCGGCCCGAGCCGATCGAGGCCATCGCGCTCTTGCCCGACCATCCGCCGGCGCAGTTCCGCTGGCGCCGCCTGCGCCACCGCGTCGCCCGCGCCGAGGGACCAGAGCGCCTCGCCCCGGAATGGTGGCGCGCCACCGGCCGCCTGCCGCCGCGCGACTACTTCCGCGTCGAGGACGAGGACGGCCGCCGCTTCTGGCTCTACCGCGCCGGCAGCCAGTGGTTCCTGCGGGGCCTGTTCGGGTAAACGCGGATGACAGGGACACCATCACTCGACGAGCGGACGAAGATGCAAAGCGCATCCGACAGATCACTGGAGACGCTCACGGAGCGGATCATCTCGGCAGCCTTCGAGGTTTCGAATGTCCTCGGGCACGGGTTCTTGGAAAGCGTCTACCAGAAAGCCCTCGTGTATGAACTGAGGCAACGGGGTTTGGCAGCGCACCCGCAGGCGGCGTTTCGCGTCCACTACAAAGGACAAGCCATCGGCCACTATTACGCCGACCTTCTGGTCGAACGCTTTGTCGTCGTCGAGCTGAAGGCGATTAGCGCATTGCAGCCGGTCCACGTGGGTCAGGTTCTGAACTACCTGAGAGCAAGCTCCTTGCGGGTTGGGCTGCTCCTGAACTTCGGCAGGCCAAAGCTCGAGTACCGTCGAGTGGTTTTGTGATGTTCACGTTTGTGCTGATGAGAGATCGTAATTGAATGACACGGATGAACACAGATGAACGTGATCGCGCGGATTGCAGCTTGGGTGATAGCAAGGCATCCGGGTGATTTTATGAGTTTGTGTTCATCTGTGTTCATCCGTGTCAATTCAAGTTTGTTTTCTGCGAATTGACCCGGCGCTAAGAGGAACAATCGTGCCCGCCACCTACGCCGAGCTGCAGGTCACCACCAACTTTTGCTTCCTGCGCGGGGCGTCGCATCCGGAGGAGCTGGTGGCCGCGGCCAAGGCGCTGGGGCTGGCGGCGATCGGGGTGGCCGACCGCAACAGCCTGGCCGGCGTGGTGCGCGCATATGTCGCGGCCAGGCAGCACGGCCTGCGCCTGCTGGTCGGCGCGCGGCTGGCGCCGGAGGACGGGCCGGAGGTGCTCTGCTATCCCTGCGACCGTGCCGCCTATGGCCGGCTCTGCCGCCTGCTCACCCTCGGCAAGCGGCGCAGCGCCAAGGGCGAGTGCCGCTTCACCCTGGCCGAGCTGCAACGCGAGCTGGGCGATCCCGACCCGGAGGGCCAGGTGCTGATCGTGCAGCCGCCCGACGACTTGGCGCTGCCAGGCTTCCGCGCCGCGCTGGCCGATCTCGGGCGGCGCTATCCGGGTTCCTGCTACCTGGCGGCGCAGGCGCTCTATCGCGGCGACGACGCGCGCCGGCTGCTGGCCCTGCAGGCGCTCGCTGAAGCCTGCGCCACGCCGCTGCTCGCCGCCAACGACGTGCGCATGCACGTCCCCGAGCGCAAGCCGCTGCTCGATCTCGTCACCTGCATTCGCGAGCACTGCACCATCGACGAGGCCGGCTTCCGCCTCGAAGCCAACGCCGAGCGGCATCTCAAGCCGCCGGCCGAGATGGCGCGCCTCTTTCGCCACTACCCCGACGCCATCGCGCGCACCTTGGAGATCGTCGCGCGCTGCCGCTTCAGCCTCGACGAGCTGCGCTACGAGTATCCCGACGAGCCGACCGGGGCCGACGCCACGCCGCAGGCGGCGCTCGAGCGGCTCACCTGGCTGGGCGCGCGCGAGCGCTATCCCAAGGGCGTCCCGGCCAAGGTGCGCGAGGCCCTCGACTACGAGCTCAAGCTGATCGGCGAGCTCGCCTACGCGCCCTATTTCCTCACCGTCCACGACATCGTGCGCTTTGCCCGCTCCCGGGACATCCTCTGCCAGGGCCGCGGCTCGGCCGCCAACTCGGCGGTCTGCTACTGCCTCGGCATCACCGCCGTTGATCCGGCGCGCATCGACCTGCTGTTCGAGCGCTTCGTCTCGGCCGAGCGCAACGAGCCGCCCGACATCGACGTCGACTTCGAGCACGAGCGCCGCGAGGAGGTGATCCAGTACATCTACGACAAGTACGGCCGCGACCGAGCCGGCCTGGCCGCCACGGTGATCTGCTACCGCTCGCGCTCGGCGCTGCGCGAGGCGGGCAAGGCCATGGGGCTTTCCGCCGACACGCTGGCGGCGCTCTCCGGCATGGTCTGGGGCTGGAGCAGCGAGGGCCTGCCCGAGCAACAGGTGCGCGAGGCCGGGCTCGACCCGAGCGACCGGCGGCTCGGCCAGACCCTGGCCCTGGCGCGGGAGCTGATCGGCTTCCCGCGCCACCTGTCGCAGCACGTCGGCGGCTTCGTCATGACCCGCGGCCCGCTCTGCGAGGTGGTGCCGATCGAGAACGCCGCCATGGAAGACCGCACGGTCATCGAGTGGGACAAGGACGACCTCGACGCCCTCGGCATGCTCAAGGTCGACGTGCTCGGCCTCGGCATGCTGACCTGCCTGCGCAAGGGCTTCGCGCTGCTGCGCAGCCACACCGGCCGCGACCTCGCCCTGGCGACGGTGCCGCCCGAGGACCCGGCGGTCTACGACATGCTGTGCCGCGCCGATTCGATCGGCGTGTTCCAGGTCGAGAGCCGCGCCCAGATGTCCATGCTGCCGCGCCTCAGGCCGCGCACCTTCTACGACCTGGTGATCGAGGTGGCGATCGTCCGCCCCGGGCCGATCCAGGGCGACATGGTCCATCCCTACCTGCGCCGGCGCAGCGGCGAGGAACGGGTCGACTATCCCTCCGAGGCGCTGCGCCGGGTGCTGGAGAAGACCCTCGGCGTGCCGCTGTTCCAGGAGCAGGCCATGAAGATCGCCATCGTCGCCGCCGGCTTCACGCCGAGCGAGGCCGACGGCCTGCGCCGCGCCATGGCCACCTTCCGGCGCAGCGGCACGATCCACGGCTTCCGCGAGAAGATGATCGAGGGCATGGCGGCGCGCGGCTACGACCGCGACTTCGCCGAGCGCTGCTTCCGCCAGATCGAGGGCTTCGGCGAGTACGGCTTTCCGGAGAGCCACGCCGCCAGCTTCGCGCTGCTGGTCTACGTCTCGGCCTGGCTCAAGTGCCACTATCCCGAGGTCTTCGCCTGCGCGCTCCTCAACAGCCAGCCGATGGGCTTCTACGCCCCGGCGCAGATCGTGCGCGACGCACGTGAGCACGGCGTCGAAGTGCGTCCCGTCGACGTCAACGCGAGCGGCTGGGACTGCACGCTGGAGCCCGCCGAGGCTTCGGCGGGCAAGAGGGCGCTGCGCCTCGGCCTGCGCCAGGTCAAGGGGCTGGCCGAGGCCGACGCCAAGGCCCTGGTCGCCGCGCGCGGCAACGGCTATTCCGACCCGCTGGCGCTGTGGCGCCGTGCCCGTCTCAAGGCGGCGGCGCTGGAGGCGCTGGCCCGTGCCGACGCCTACCGCTCGCAGGGACTCGACCGGCGCCAGGCGCTCTGGGCGGTCAAGGGCCGGCCCGATCTCGGCGGGGCAGGGGGCAAAGCCGCCGCGCCCTTGCCGCTGTTCGCCGCCGCCGGCGAGGAGGAGCAGGGCGCCGGGCCGGCGGTCGCGCTGCCGGACATGGCGCTCAGCGAACACGTCATCGACGACTACGCCAGCCTGCGCTTGTCGCTGAAGGCACATCCGCTCGCCTTCCTGCGCGGCGGCCTCTCGGCCCGCGGCGTGACCGAGAACGCCCGCCTCGCCGAACTGCCCGACGGCAAGCCGGTGACGGTCGCCGGCCTGGTGCTGGTGCGCCAGCGCCCGGGCAGCGCCAGCGGCGTGATCTTCGCTACCCTGGAGGACGAGACCGGCGTCGCCAACCTGGTGATCTGGAACCGCGTCTTCGAGCGCCACCGCAAGTCCGTGCTGCGCGCCAGCCTGCTCCTGGCCGAGGGCAAGCTGCAGCGCGAGGGCCTGGTGATCCACGTCGTCGCCGACCGCCTGGTCGATCTCAGCGAGCAGCTCGAGGCGCTGCGCGACCGCCCGCGCGAGCTGGAAGCCACGCCTTTCGCCAACACGCTAGCCCGTGCCGACGAAGTGAAACGTCCCGGCCACGACCACCGCGAGCGGGCCGCGCCGCAGGGCAGCCCTGTCCCCCGCTTCGGCCACCCGCGCCACGAGCCCGTCGCCCGCGGCCGCCTCTTCAAGTCGCGCGATTTTCACTAGAGTTTTTTATAACTAGTTCTTCTGTACGATGATTTTATTATCCGACTCGGCTTTCGGATGGCTTTTGGTTCCCATTGTATGCTCGAGCTGATCCTCGTGATGTGACATGGCAACAAGGCGGAAGTGTTTTACCCTTGCGACGGAAGCCCGAAGGAAGAACGTCGGCCCAATTCTGATTAACGAGTGCTGTACGCACCAAACAATATTCTCGATGCTTCATCATTTCGTCCATGTGCTCGCTGATAGTGAACCTGCTCACATCGATGCATTTCCATTCCCGCAGAAAGCTGTGGATCTTGATTCCTGTGTCAATGTAACGGGCAAAAGGCCGTACAGTCTTGAGCCAAGCCAGTACCTTCTCGTAGCTATCTGCTGAATTCGGTATCGCTGTGCTCTCAAGGAAGCAAGGGTGCTTATCCCGCCAACCAACGTCGCAAGCAACTTTCTCAGAATCGCAACAATTCGCGATGACACATGTCACAAACTGAGTATCCATAATGAATCGCGCCACATTGCGCGGATCCGAGAACACTCGCGGGTTCTGAAAAATGAAATCTCTAAGGGACGCTACAGGGATTGCATGCTCAGCATGGATTGGATTTTGTTTTCCTCCAGGAAGTTCACGATTGCCGACAAGATGTTCCTTACGCGCCACCACCCTGTAACTTCGATAGATAGTGCCGATACATCTGTTGTAATCTCCGCTAGCCTTAGCGTCGGTCCTCAGCTTGTCATGGATTTCTCGCAAAGCACCGTGTGCTCGCTTCCATACAGTTCCGTGCGAAGGCCAGGGTGTATCGCGCGCCTGCGATTTGCTCGGAGCGCAGTGGACGAGCAGTGATACTAGCTTGCACCCACTCGCCGCGCTCCCAATGTCTCTTTCCGCTGGCTGGGAGAAAGAAAGATTTGATTGCTCAATGTCTTGGTCCATTATTGCTCCTTAGCGCGCATTTAAGCTTCCGCGCGAACCTCATTAAATAAACCATATTAATTTACCACAAATTCATCATATTTTCAAGAGATTTTCTCGAACATCTGGATAATTCTGAAGCGTTGGGCAAATAAAAATTAACGTTAATGATCACCATGCTTTCTATGTGGAAGCATGGTGCATACGATGACTCTGTGCGGCCATGTCAAAAGACGTGAAACGCCGTTCAGTGGCGTAGGGGGGTCACTAGCAGCGCGCCCATCGTCCCAGTCCCCCGCTTCGGCCACCCCCGCCACGAGCCCGTCGCCCGCGGCCGCCTCTTCAAGTCGCGCGATTTTCACTGACGGCACCGCCGGCTAGCTGGCATCCCTATACCCTTAGCCTAGCCCAATTCAACGAATGTTAACCCTAGGCCCTTAATAAAGCTGGATTATCCCGCGCCAGGGGAGGCTTCGGGCCGCGGCCCCGTGGGGCGCGCCGACTCGAGGCTGGTCACATGCCGATCTCCACCGACGAGCGACTCCGGCTGCACGAGCTGGCCGAGGAAATCGCCAAGGTCGGCCATTGGTACTGGAACGTCCAGACCGGCGAGCACTACTGGTCGCGGGAGGTCTACCGCATTCACGGCGTCGACCCGGAGAACTTCGACATCTCGGTCGACAACGCGAACGCGACCTATCACCCCGATGACCAGGCGAAGGTCGCGCGCTATCTGCAGGAGGCGGCCGAGACGGGCCTGCCCTTCCAGTTCGAGCTGCGTATCGTCTGGCCCGACGGCGAGCTGCGCCACGTCGCCGCGCAGGGCCGCTGCGAGCTCGACGACGAGGGCGAGGTCGAGGCCCTGTTCGGCACCATCATGGACATCACGGCGCAGAAGCAGGCCCGGGATGCGCTGATCCGCAGCGAGCAGAAGTTCCGGGACTTCGCCGACGTCGCCTCGGACTGGTTCTGGGAGATGGACGACCAGCTCCGCTTCACCTACCTCTCGCGGCGCTGGGGGGAATTAATCGGCATCGATTCCAAGGTAGTCCTTGGAAAGACCCGACAAGAACTCGGCAGCGGCGATCCTGACGCAGAGAAGTGGCGCCGGCATCTGGACGACCTGGAAAATCGACGCCCCTTTCGCGATTTCCGCTACTTCTATCGCAATCCGGACGGCCGCATCCATTACTGTCAGACCAGCGGCAAGCCGCTGTTCGACGACCAGGGTCGCTTTCTCGGCTATCGCGGCGTCGGCACGGAAGTCACCGATCAGGTGATGGCGCAGAATGCCGAACACGAGGCCCGCGAGTTGGCGGAGCGGGCCAGCCGCGAGAAGGACGCCGTCCTGGCCGAGCTCAACGCGGTGGTCGAGGCGATCGACTACGGTATCGTGTTTCTGACTCCGGAGCTGCATGCTCGCATCGTCAATCGGGCGTTTCGCCAGATGTGGAGCATGCCGGATGACATCGTGGCCGGGAACCCGAGCATGCGCAAGCTGGTCGACTTTGCCTATAGCAAAGGTTTCTACGACATCCCGGAAGATCAGTGGGAAAGCTATATCCAAGCCCGTCTCGAGGCGGTGCGCGAGGGACCAATTCCTCCAGTCGAGCTCGATCGGGCCGACGGGAAAGTGCTGCAATACAAGTGCAGCGTCCTGCCAAACGGCAACCGCATGCTGACCTACGCCGATATCACGCCAATCAGGCAGCATGAGGAAGCGTTGCGCAAGGCAAAGGAGGACGCGGAAGTCGCCAATCGCGCCAAGTCCGAATTCCTGGCGACCATGAGCCACGAGATCCGCACGCCCATGAACGGCGTACTGGGCATGGCCGAGCTGCTGCTCGACACCGATCTCAGCGACGAGCAGCGGCAATATGCCAAGACCATCCGCGAGTCCGGCGATGTGCTACTGAGCGTGATCGACGATATCCTCGACTTCTCCAAGATCGAGGCCGGCAAGCTCGACCTGGAACTGATCGAGGCGGACCTGCCCATGCTGGTCGAGGGCGTGGTCGAGCTGCTGGCGGGTCGTGCGCACGTCAAGGGAATCGAGCTGGCATCCTGCGTCGATCCCGATGTTCCAACCCTGCTCTGCGCGGACGCCGGGCGCGTGCGGCAAATTCTGTTGAACCTGATCGGCAACGCCATCAAGTTCACGGCGGCGGGCGGGGTCACCGTCGATGTCACGTGCCAGGAACGGGACGAGCACTCGGCCCGGCTCTGCTTCCGGGTGACGGACACCGGGATCGGCATCGCCAAGGAGATGCAGCCTCGCCTGTTCGAGAAGTTCACCCAGGCGGACACCTCGACCACGCGGCAGTTCGGCGGCACCGGCCTCGGCCTGGCGATCTGCAAGGAGCTGGCCGGCCTGATGGGCGGCGAGATCGGCATCGAAAGCGCGCCCGGCGCCGGCAGCATCTTCTGGTTCATGGTCACCTTCGAGCGCCCGGCCGGAGCCGGCCAGCGCAACCGCGGCGAGGACGGCGCCATGGCGGCGCTGATCGCCAAGGCCGCCCGAAGCCGCGCGCTCGCGGTCGACGACAACGAGATCAACCTGCTCGTGCTGCACAGGCAGCTCACCGGCCTGGGACTGGCGGTCACCACGGCGGCCGGCGCGACCGAAGCCTACGAGCTGCTCAAGCAGGCCGAGGCCGAGGGCCGCCCCTTCGAGCTGGCGATCGTCGACCACATGATGCCGGTGGCCGACGGCGAAGAGCTGAAGGACTGGATTCGCGCGACGCAGGAGCTGCGTTCCATCAAACTGATCCTGTCCTCCTCGGGGCTGGCCTCCACCACCAAGGCGGTACGGCACCTGGGCTTCGACGCCGCCATACCGAAGCCGATCCACCGCTCTTCGATCTTGCGGGCGCTCTGCGCCGTCTATGGCATCGACCTGGAGAGCCGGGAGGAGCAGCGATCAGAGGCCCATGCGCCTGCCTTCTCGAGCAGCCACCGGGTCCTGCTGGTCGAGGACAACAAGGTGAACCAGAAGCTGGCCCTGGCCCTGCTGTGCCGCTCGGGCTACCAGGTGGACCTGGCGAACAACGGCCTGGACGCCCTGCGCGCCGTGCAGACCGCCGACTACGACGTGGTGTTGATGGACGTCCAGATGCCGGAGATGGACGGCCTGGAGGCGACCCGGCAGATCCGCGCGCTCAACAAGCCCTTCGCTCAGGTGCCGATCGTCGCCATGACCGCCAATGCCATGAAGGGCGATCGCGAGCGCTGCCTGCAGGCCGGCATGAACGATTACATCAGCAAGCCGATCGACCGGCTGGAGCTGCTCGACAAGATCGCCTACTGGTGCGGCGAGGAGCCTCCGGTTGCGCCGGAACTGCCGGAGCAGCCGGGCGATCAGGCCGCCGACGAAACGGCGGAGCAGGCGCTAACGGATCTGATCCGCGGGCTGGACGACCTCGGCACCAAGTAGCGCTCCGCATCGCCCTGGCGCCAGGCGTCAAGACGCGATCTCGTCCCACATCAGGATTTCGTTGCGCAGGGCCTTGAAGCGCGCCTCCGTCTTGCCGCCGAACAGCGGATCGACAAGTTCGGCGATTTCGCCGTCGATCGCCGCCCAGTCGGTCTCGTCGAGCTCCTGCAGCGCGATCGGAAAGAACAAGGTCTCCTCGCGGTCCATGTGGCGCCGGTAGCCGTCGAGGAAGTCGCGTGCCGCGTCGCCGAACCAGTCTTCCGGCCGGCCGCCGCCGTGCAGCAGCTGGTAGAGCGCCGCGGCGAAATGTCGGGTGACCCTGGCCAGCTCGCGATGCTCGGCCGCCAGGTCGCCGACCACGCCGGCCGCCCGCGGATCGCGCAGAAGCAGGCGGCGCAGCACCACGTCTTCCCTGGGGTGGTGGCAGAGGTCCGGGTAGGTAAGGCAGTAATCGACCACGGCTTGGACGATCTCGAAGTCGGCCTCGCCGGTCTGCTCGAAGCGCGTTACCTGACGCTCCAGGACCGTCAGCAGCCGGGCCAGGTTGCGATGGTCCCGGATCAGGATGGCCATGGTCTCCGGCATGGCGCGTGCTCCCTGTTCACGCGGCGTTTTCCAGCACCCTAGGGCGCCGACTCCGGGCCGGCATTGACATGGCGCAATCGGCCAGGGAAGGTGCGCTGAACGCCGACACAGGCCAGCCAAGACGCAATACAGCCATGCTCTTCACCGCCCCGCCGCCCGCGCCGGGTCCGCTTCGCGCCAAGATTCGCGAGGCCTATCGGGCCGACGAGACGCGCTGCGTGCGGCAACTCGCTGACGCCGCAGAGCTCCCGCACGACGCGCTCGACCGAACCGCCGATCGCGCGCGCGGGCTGGTCGCCGAGGTGCGCCAGCGCAGCCACGGCCATGGCGGCCTCGATGCCTTCCTGCACGAGTTCGAGCTGTCGAGCCGCGAGGGCGTGGTGCTGATGTGCCTGGCCGAAGCCTTGCTGCGGGTGCCGGACGCGCACACGGTCGACAAGCTGATCGCCGACAAGATCGCCGACGCCGACTGGGAGGGACACCTTGGACAGAGCGATTCCCTGTTCGTGAATGCCTCGACCTGGGCGCTGATGCTGACCGGCCGGGTGATCCGCCTGGAGGACAGCGTGACCCAGGACCTGGCCGGCGCCCTGCGCCGCCTGGTGCACCGCAGCGGCGAGCCGGTGATCCGCAGCGCCGTGCTGCAGGCCATGCGCATCCTGGGCCGCCAGTTCGTCATGGGTCGCACCATCAAGGAGGCGCTGGAGCGGGCCAGGGCCGAGGAGCGCCGCGGCTACCGCTACTCCTACGACATGCTGGGCGAGGCCGCGCGCACGCAGCGCGATGCCGAGCGCTACTTCCAGTCCTACCGCAAGGCGATCGCCGCCATCGGCAAGGCGGCGGCCGGCCGCGGTCCGGTCCAGTCGCCCGGCATCTCGGTCAAGCTCTCGGCGCTGCATCCGCGCTACGAATTCGGCCAGCGCGCCCGCGTGCTGGACGAGCTGGTGCCGCGACTCAAGGCGCTGGCACTCGAGGCCAAGGGGCTCGACATCGGCTTCACGGTCGACGCCGAGGAAGCCGACCGGCTCGACCTCTCGCTCGACGTGATCGAGGCGGTCTCGGGCGATCCGGAGCTAGCCGGCTGGAACGGCTACGGCCTTGCCGTGCAGGCCTATCAGAAGCGCGCCGCGCCGCTCATCGACTGGCTGGCCGAGATGGCGAAGCGGCACAAGCGCAGGCTCATGGTCCGCCTGGTCAAGGGCGCCTATTGGGACACCGAGATCAAGCGCAGCCAAGAGTTCGGCCTGCCCGGCTATCCGGTCTTCACGCGCAAGGCCTCGACCGACGTCTGCTATCTGGCCTGCGCCCGCAAGCTGCTGGCCGATCCTGCCGCCTTCTATCCGCAGTTCGCCACACACAACGCCCACTCCCTGGCCGCCGTGCTCGAGATGGCCGGCGACAGCAAGGACTTCGAATTCCAGCGCCTGCACGGCATGGGCGACCTGCTCTACGACCAGGTGGTCGGCGAGGACAAGCTGGGTATCGCCTGCCGCATCTACGCACCGGTCGGCAGCCACGAGGACCTGCTCGCCTATTTGGTGCGGCGCCTGCTGGAGAATGGCGCCAACAGCTCTTTCGTCAACCGCATCCAGGATGAGAAGCTGCCGATCGAGGCGATCATCGCCGACCCGGTGGCCGCGGTGCGGCGGCTGCCCCAGGTTCCGCACCCGGGCATACCACTGCCCGAAAACCTCTACGGCGAGGAACGGCGCAACTCCGAGGGCATCGACCTCAGCGACACCACCGTGCTGGTGCCGCTCGCCGACGCCATGAGGCGAGCCGCCGCCGCGGGCAACTGGAGCGCCGCGCCGATCGTCGGCGGCCGCGAGATGGGCGGCACAACCCGGCCGCTGCATGACCCGACGGACCGGCGGCGCGTCGTCGGCCAGGTGACCGAGGCCGATTCCGAGGCGGTCGAAGCGGCGCTGGCGAGGGCCGATCGCGCGGCGCCCGGCTGGGACGCCACGCCGGCCGAGCAGCGCGCGGCCTGTCTGGACCGCATCGCCGACCTGATGGAGGAACGCAAGGCGGAGCTGATGGCGCTCTGCGTGCGCGAGGCCGGCAAGACCCTCAACGACGCCATCGCCGAGGTGCGCGAGGCGGTCGACTTCTGCCGCTACTACGCGGCCCGCGCGCGCGCCGACTTCGCCAAGCCGATGACGCTGCCCGGCCCGACCGGCGAGCGCGACGAGATCGCCCTGCACGGCCGCGGCGTGTTCCTCTGCATCAGCCCCTGGAACTTCCCGCTCGCCATCTTCACCGGCCAGGTGACTGCGGCGCTCGCCGCCGGCAACGCGGTGATCGCCAAGCCGGCCGAGCAGACGCCGCTGATCGCTGCCGCCGCGGTGCGGTTCATGCACCAGGCCGGAATCCCCGGCGACGTGCTGCACCTGCTGCCGGGTGACGGGCCGACCGTGGGCGGGCCGCTGGTCGCCGACCGCCGCGTCTCCGGCATCGCCTTCACCGGCTCGACCGAGACGGCGCGCCTGATCAACCAGACCCTGGCCAAGCGTGAGGGCCCGATCGTGCCGCTGATCGCCGAGACCGGCGGCCAGAACGCCATGATCGTCGATTCCACCGCCCTGCCCGAGCAGGTGGTCAAGGACGTGCTGGCCTCGTCGTTCCAGAGCGCCGGGCAGCGCTGCTCGGCGCTGCGCGTGCTGTTCCTGCAGCGCGACGTGGCCGACGGCATGCTGGAGATGCTGGCCGGCGCCATGGACGAGCTCGTGGTCGGCGATCCGGCGTTCCTCTCGACCGACATCGGCCCGGTGATCGACGAGGAGGCGCAGGCCATGCTCGAGGGCCACGCCAAGCGCATGACCGCCGAGGGTCGGCTGATCCGCCGGGCCAGGCTGGACAACGGCTGCGCGCACGGCACCTTCGTGGCGCCGGCCGCCTTCGAGATCGATTCCCTGAGCCGCCTGCAGCGCGAGGTCTTCGGGCCGATCCTGCACGTCATCCGCTTCGACGGCGAGCGCATGGACGACGTCGTGGAAGCGATCAACGGCACCGGCTACGGCCTGACGCTCGGCATCCACAGCCGCATCGACAAGACGGTGCGCTATCTCTGCGAGCGCCTGAAGGTCGGCAACATCTACGTCAACCGCAACCAGATCGGCGCCATCGTCGGCGTGCAGCCCTTCGGCGGCGAGGGCCTGTCGGGCACCGGCCCCAAGGCCGGCGGTCCGCGCTACCTCTACCGCTTCGCCACCGAGCGCAGCCTCTCGATCGACACGACCGCGTCGGGCGGCAACGCCACCCTCATGTCGTTGCAGGAGGAGGGGGGACTCTAGTGTTGTCACTCTGTCGTTTGATTCCTGCTCACTGTCATGCCCGGACCTGATCCACGGCTGTCCGGTTCAGAGCGAGACGCCAGTTATGTTGTCCGCTTTGTTGATGCCCCCTCCCTAACCCTCCCCCTCAAGGGGGGAGGGAAAAGCTAAGTGGCGCCGGCTCTTAGTTCGCCTCCCCCCTTGAGGGGGAGGCGGCACGCAGTGCCGGAGGGGGGCCGGCGCGAAGCGCCGAAAAGGTTCTTCGCTGATTCGAGTCCCGTTCCTGCCCGTGAGGCTGTTACGACAATTGCAGCAAAACCTTGCGACGGAACGCGGTCAGCTTAACCGGACAGCAGTGGACTTGATCCGGGCATCCATCGTGCAGCGGCACCATGGATTGCCGGGCCTTCGCCGCGCCGAAGGGGCTTCGGCCTCGCAGGCGGGTCAAGCCCGGCAATGACAAGCTGACAAATCGCAGAGCCAACTGTTGGAACCACAACACTAGGCGGGCAGGCTACGCTGCCGCCGACTTCGCGCTCCGCCCCGCCGCCTTGAAGCGCCGCTCGGCCAGGCGGTCGGCGGCCTCGGCGGTGCAGAGGCCCTTGGCCTCGGCCTGGGCGAAGATCTCCAGCAGGGTGTCGTGGATCAGGGCGACGTGGGCGAAGCCCTTGGCCGGATCGTAGTCGGGGCCTTCGTGGCTGATGATGATGATGCCGCCGGCGTTGATCACGTAATCGGGCGCGTAGAGAATTCCCTTGCGGCGCAACGCCTCGCCGTGGCGTCGCTCGGCCAGCTGGTTGTTGGCCGAGCCGGCGACGATCCTGGCCTTGAGGCGGGCCAGGGTCGCGTCGTTGATCACCGCGCCCAGCGCGCAGGGTGCGAAGACCTCGGCGTCAGCGCCGCAGATCTCGTCCGGAGCCACGGCGCGGGCGTCGAACTCCTCGACCGCGCTCGCGACCGCCGCCGGGTTGATGTCGCTGACCACCAGTTCGGCACCGTCGCCTGCCAGGTAGCGGCAGAGGTGCTGGCCGACGTGGCCCAGGCCCTGCACCGCCACGGTGATGCCGCTCAGCTTGTCGCGGCCCAGCTTGTGCTTCACCGCGGCGCGGATGCCCATGTAGACGCCGTAGGCCGTGGCCGGCGAGGGGTCGCCCACGCCGCCGGCCGCGGTGCCGGCCACGTGGCTGGTCTCGCGCGCCATGATCTCCACGTCGGCGACCGAGATGCCGACGTCCTCGGCGATGGTGTAGCGGCCGCCCAGCTGCTCGACAAAGCTGCCCATGGCGCGGAACAGCGCCTCGCTCTTGTCGCGCCGCGGGTCGGCGATGATCACCGACTTGCCGCCGCCAAAAGGCAGGCCGGCCAGCGCCGACTTGTAGGTCATGCCGCGCGACAGGCGCAGCACGTCGGTCAGCGCCTCGTCCTCGCTGGCGTAGGGCCACATGCGGCAGCCGCCGAGCGCGGGCCCGCGGTTGGTGTTGTGGACGGCGATGATCGCTTTCAGGCCGCTGTCCGGGTCGTGACAGAAGGCGACCTCGGCGTGGCCGTCGAATTCCGGATGGGAGAAGACCGGCATGACGTGACATCCTCACGTGTAGTGGCGCGCCTTGGCGCCGCCTCCCCATGCCTTGAGTCTTGTTCTTTCTTGGCAAACATTCAACAAGATCAGACTTAAGGTCCTGTAAATAGACAGAAAATTCGGTCCCGCGAGGTGCCGCGGTCAGGAACGATCCGCGCCCCGCAATCAGGCGAAATATTGTTAGCAGGCCTTTGGCGGCCGGAATCGGGAGCTAGCCGACGCGGCCCTCGATGGCGGCCACGAACATGGTCTTGAGCTCCGGCGCGCCGACCGGCAGCGGGTTGCCGCCGGCGGTCGGGTCGTGCGCCGCCATGTTCGACAGCTCGTCGAGCCGCTCGTCGCCGACGCCGAGCTCCTTCAGGGTGTGCGGGATCTTGAGCTCCTGGCGCAGCGCCATGACCCAGTCCATCACTGCCTGGAACGACGGCTTCGGCAGGCCCAGCCAGGCGGCAAGGCGGGTCATCTTGTCGTCGATGGCGCGGTGGTTGTAGGCCAGCACGTAGGGCATCACCACCGCGTTGGTCAGGCCGTGGTGGGTATCGTAGAGCGCGCCCACCGGATGGCTCAGCGCGTGGATCGCGCCCAGGCCCTTCTGGAAGGCGGTGGAGCCCATGCTGGCCGCCGCCAGCATGTTGGCGCGCGCCGCCAGGTTCCTGCCGTCCTTAACCGCGATAGGCAGCCACTCCTTGACCAGGCGCATGCCTTCGACGGCGATGCCTTCCGCCATGGGGTGATAGCCCGGCGCGCAATAGGCTTCGAGGCAGTGGGCCAGCGCGTCCATGCCGGTCGCCGCCGTGATGTGCGGCGGCAGGCCCACCGTCAGCTCCGGATCGGAGATCACCACGCCCGGCAGCATCCTGGGATGGAAGATGATCTTCTTGGTGTGCGTCGCCTCGTCGAGGATGACCGAGGCGCGGCCGACCTCCGAGCCGGTGCCGGCCGTGGTCGGCACGGCGACGATCGGCGCGATGCCGGCCGGATCGGCCGCCTTCCAGTTGTCGCCGACGTCCTCGAAGTCCCAGATCGGCTTCGTCTGGCCGGACATGAAAGCGACGGCCTTGGCGGCGTCGAGGCCGCTGCCGCCGCCGAAGGCGATCACGCCGTCGTGCCTGCCGGCGCGATAGGCCGCGACGCCGTCGTCGACGTTCTTGCCCAGCGGATTGGGCTTCACCTCGCTGAACAGGCCGGTCGGCAGGCCGGCGGCCTCGTTGGCGGCGATGGCATCCTTGACCATCGGCAGGCCGGCCAAGCCGGGGTCGGTGACCAGCAGCGGCCGGGTCATGCCCAGGCTCTTGCAGGCCTCTGCCAGCTTGGCGATACGGCCAACGCCGAAGATCACCTGGGTCGGATAGTTCCAGTTGCCCTTCAGGCTGTTTGGATCGACTGACATACTCGCTATCCTCCCTGGGCGGTGTTTCGCTTGGCGAGCGCGACCAGCCCGGCCCACAGCAGCGTGAAGGCGAGCCAGCTTTCCAGGCTCATGTCACACCGCGACGCGCAGGTGGAACGACTTGGGCCGGGTCAGCTGCTCGTAGCCGACGCGCGACAGGGTGCAGCCGCGGCCGGAGTCCTTGACGCCCGTCCAGGCCAGCGCGGGGTCGAGATAGTCGGCCCGGTTCATGAACCAGGTGCCGGTCTCGACCCGCTGGCCGATCTCGATGGCGGCGGCCTCGTCACTCGTCCAGACCGACGCGGTCAAACCATAGGGGCTGTCGTTCATCAGGGTCACCGCCTCGGCGTCCGAAGCGACCTTCATGATGCCGACCACGGGGCCGAAGGTCTCCTCGGTCATGACCCGCATGGAGTGGTTCACGTCGACCAGCACCTGTGGTGCCAGATAGGGCGTGCCCTCCCGGCTGGCAGAATAGCCGGCCGGGTTGATCACCGCCTTGGCGCCGGCCGCGACTGCCTCGGCGATCTGGCCGCGGACGAAGTCGGCGGCGCTGGTCCGCACCATGGGCCCCAGGGTGGTCTCCGCCTCGAGCGGGTCGCCCAGGCGGTACTGCCGCACCAGCGCGACCGCGCCCTCGACGAAGGCGTCGTAGACCGCCTCGTGCACGTAGACGCGCTCGATGCCGCAGCAGGACTGGCCGCTGTTGAAGAAGGCGCCGTCGACCACGTTCTCGATTGCGTGCGGCAGCTTGGCGTCGGCCCGCACGTAGGCCGGGTCCTTGCCCCCGAGCTCCAGGCCGGTACCGATGAAGCGGCCGGCGGCTGCCTTCTGCACGGCGTGCCCGCCTTCGACCGAGCCGGTGAAGGCGACGAAGTCGACCGCGTCGCTGCCGATCATCCGGAGTGCGGCGTCGTGGCTCAGGTGCAGATACTGGAACACGCCTTCGGGCAGGCCGGCGGCGCGGAAAGCCTCGGCGAAGCGCTCGGCGCAGAGCGGCGTCTGGGCGGAATGCTTCAGGATCACCGCGTTGCCGGCCATCAGCGCCGGCACGATGGCGTTGACCGCCGTCAGGTAGGGGTAGTTCCAGGGCGCCATGACGAAGACCACGCCCAGCGGGTCGCGCCGGATGAAGCGGTCGAAGCCGGGCTTCGGCCCGGGATCGACGTCGGCCAGCGCCTCGGGCGCGATCTCGATCATGTAGCGCGATCGTTCCTCGAAGCCGCGCACCTCGCCCTTGGCCTGCGCCGCTGGGCGGCCCATCTGCCAGGCGATCTCCTCGGCGATCGCGTCGCCCTTGGCGACGAAGGCGTCGACCGCCTTGCTCAGCAGCACCTGGCGCTCGGCGATCGGCACCTGGCGCCAGGCGACCTGCGCCCGGCGCGCTGCCTCCAGCGCCCGCTCGATGCTCCGCTCGTCGGCCAGCGGCCGCTCGACGTAGACCTTGCCGTCAACCGGCGAGACGCACTTCAGGCTATCTGCCATGACACCAACCTCGTTTCCCTATTGCCCCGGCATCCCCTCCGGCGGGCCCCCTGGCCGGAGCAGGGCGCGACTTTAGGCGCGCCGTTCGGCGCCGGCAACTCCCCTCGACGCTCGGCCGCGACGCGAACTGCGCCGCATCGTCAACGCGCAGTCCCCACGTCGGCCGGATTGGATGTAGGCTTTTCCAGAAGGACTGTCTGGCATCCCTTGCGCTAGGCTGTCGCGCAACTGCGGCAGGGGCCGCGCAACGGGACAAGCCGAAGGAGGCAGGTGTGAGCGCGACCATCGGAGTCATCGGCCTGGGCGCCATGGGCGGCGGCATGGCG
>JBHJOF010000144.1:0-7243 GCA_050330055.1 Kiloniellales bacterium | reverse complement strand
CGGCCCGCCGGAAGCGCGGCGGGCCGCCAAGGAGATCAAAGCAGGGCGTCCCATTACTGTCCAGAGGGGCGCTGCCCAGGGTCGCGACAGGCCAAGTCCCCTGCCAACGGGATGCCTATGCCTCCGTCTGCCGCGTGCGCGGTTCTGACATCAGTCCCTTGACCAGCGCATAGCAGCCGAGCAGCAGCACGACGGCGAAGGGGAGACCCGTCGACACCGAGGCCGCCTGCAGCGCACCCAAACCGCCGCCGAGCAGCAGCGCGATCGCCACGAGCCCCTCGAAGGTGCACCAGAAGATCCGCTGCGATACCGGTGCGTTGACCTTGCCGCCGGCGGTGATGGTGTCGATCACCAGCGAGCCGGAATCCGACGAGGTGGTGAAGAACACGATCACCAGCACGATGCCGATGAAGGAGGTGATCGCGGCCAGCGGCAGCTGGTCGAGCATGCTGAAGAGCTTGAGCTCCAGCGGTGCCTCGCTGATCGTCTGATAGCCCTCGTTTAGCAGGCTGATGGCCGTGCCGCCGAACGACGTCATCCACAGCACCGAGACCAGCGACGGTATCAGCAGCACGCAGAAGATGAACTCCCGTACGGTGCGGCCACGGCTGACGCGGGCGATGAACATGCCGACGAAGGGCGACCAGGAAATCCACCAGGCCCAGTAGAACGAGGTCCAGCCCTGGCTGAAGTTGGCATCGTCGCGCCCGAAGGGATTGGACAGCGCCGGCAGGTACTCAGCGTAGGCAACCAGATTGCCGAAGAAGCCGGTGACGATGGCCAGCGTCGGGCCGGCGAGGATAACGAAGAGCAGAAGCAGCGCCGCCAGCACCATGTTGATTTCCGACAGGCGCTTGACCCCGGCGTCGAGCCCCATGAGCACCGAGATCAGCGCGATCGCGGTGATGCCGGTGATCAGCAGCACCTTGGAGACGTCGCTCACCGGCACCCCGAAGAGGTACTCGAGACCGGCGTTGGCCTGCTCGGCGCCGATGCCGAGCGATGTGGCCAGTCCGAACAGCGTGGCGAATACCGCCAGCGTGTCGATGATGTGCCCGGTCCAGCCCCAGACGCGCTCGCCGAAGATCGGATAGAAGATCGAGCGCACGCTGAGCGGCAGCCCCTTGTTGTAGGCGAAGAGCGCCAGTGAAAGGGCGACAATGGCGTAGATGGCCCAGGGATGGAGTCCCCAGTGGAAGATCGTGGCGGCCATGCCGAGGCGTATCGCCTCTTCCTGATTGCCCGCCGCACCGGCGAGCGGCGCCCAGCTGTCGGGCGAGCCGGCGCCTTCCGCGACCGAGGAGGAGAAGTGCGAGATCGGCTCGGAGACGCCGAAAAACATCAGACCGATGCCCATGCCGGCGGCAAACAGCATGGCGAACCACCCGGAGTAGGAATAGTCGGGCGTCGCATCCATGCCGCCGATGCGGACCTTGCCCAGCGGTGAGAGCATGATGCCGAGCGATACGATGACGAAAATGTTGCCGGCGAGCAGGAAGAACCAATCGAATGTCGAGGTGATGGCTGGGCGCAGCCAGCCGAACAATGCGCCCGCCTGCTCCGGTAGCGCCAGGCTAAAGAAAACGAAGGCCACGATAACCAGACCGGAAATCAGGAACACCGGGTTGTGGATATCGAGGCCGAAGGGACCGAGCTGCGGTTGTATATTGTCTTGGCCGATCGTGTAATCAGTTTCGATCAAATCGGCGGGGCCCTCTGGGGCCACACTGGCTTCGTCGCTCATAATGCCTCCTCACAGTCGCTTTGTCGGCTCGACGTTGCGGCACCGCAACGTGCAGGCCCTAACCGAATCGGTTTGATTGGCTGAAATGCTCTCACTTGTGCCCTCGCTCCCGGCTCGTCGAGAAGATCCGGCAGTCATCGGATGACGAAGACGGAAACTCCGGCGTGCGAGGCGACGGCCCCGGCGTTCGAGGCGAAGATATGTTCCGGAACGCCCGGCACATGCGAGGCCATGACAATCAGGTCGGCGCCGTTCTCCTGCGCCGCCTTGATCAAAGTCTCGTCCAGATCGATGGCAGGATCGTGGCTCGGGTAAGCCGCCGTGTCGATCTGCAAACCGTGTCTTTCCGACTGTTTGGCGCCGAACCGCTCAAGCCTCTCTCCGAACTCCTTGGGATTGTGCGCCACCTCGGTCGGCGTTTCCGCCGTCACCCCGACGAAGCAGATCGGTATGCCGTAGTGCTTGGCGAGATCCGTCGAGGTATTGATGGCCTTATGGAGCTTCTCGATATGTGCCAGATCGACCGGCACCATAATCTTCTTGTACATGCGCTTCTCCGCCCTTGCTTTTCCTGGCCGGGTTCGAAGTTCCCGGTCTGTCGCCGGCACCTATGATTGTTCTCGCCGGCTGGTTCGCTGCTTCGGTCGCGCATCCCCACCTTATCCCGCATGCAAGCATGTATGACCCGCCGGAGCAACCGATAGCTGTTCTGCGCCGGTTTTTCGACACTTGGCGACGCGATCCCGCGCCGCCGCCCGGATTTGCAGCGGTTGCGAAACGATCAGCCGTAGAACAGCCGCACCAGCGACATGGGGATGGCGGGCACGTAGGTGACCAGCATCAGCACGGCGAAGAGAACCACGATGAAGTGGATGTTGACCTTGCTGACCTCCCAGATGTCGGCCTTGGCGATCGAGCAGGCGGTGATGAGCACGCTCGCCACTGGCGGGGTCTGCTGGCCGATCGCCAGGTTGAGCGTCACCACCAGGCCGAAGTGCACCGGATCGATGCCGACCTGGTTGATCAGCGGCATGACCACCGGCACCACCAGAATGATCGCCGCCGCGGAATGCAGGAACAGGCCGATCACCAGGAAAAAAACGTTGAGGATGGCGAGTACGACATAGCGATCGTCAGTCACGCTGAGGATGGCGCGGGCCAGGGTCTGCGGCACCTGCTGCTCGGTCAGATAAACGCCGACCAGGGCTGAGGCGGCGACCAGGATCATCACCACCGCGGTCTGCACGCCGCCCTCGACGATCGCCTCGCGCAGGAACCTCAGGTCGAGCTCACGGTAGATCACGCCGCCGATGAAGAGCGCCGCGGCCACGGCCAGGCCAGCGCCCTCGGTCGCGGTGACGAGACCGCCGAAGATGCTGCCCAGGATGATGACCGGCAGCAAGAAGGCCCAGGCCGCCTCCTTGAAGGCACGCCAGAGACGGCCGAGCTGGAAGATCTCCTCGACCGGCCAGCCGTAGCGGCGGGCCAGCCAATAGGACAGCAGCATCATCGAGAAGCCGCCCAGCACGCCCGGGACGATGCCGGCGACGAAGAGCTGCACGATCGACGAGTCCGACATCACGCCGTAGAGGATCATGGGGATCGAGGGCGGGATGATGATCGCCAGGCTGGCCGAGGAAGAGGTGACCGCGGCGGCGAAACCGCGCGGATAGCCGCGCTTTTTCATGGCCGGGATCAGGATCGAGCCGATCGCCGCCACGTCGGCCACGGCCGAGCCGGAGATTTCGGCGAAGAACAGCGAGACGCCAATGTTGACCATGGCAAGGCCGCCGCGGATGAAGCCGAGCAGCGCTGATGCAAAAGCGATCAGCCGGCGCGAAATGCCGGACGAGTTCATGATCGCGCCCGCGAGGATGAACATGGGAATCGCCAGCAGCGGGAAACTGGTGGCGCCGTCGAACATGACCAGCGCCACGTTGGGCAGGATGTAGGTGCCCTGGGTCATAACCATGGCGACCACGGCGACGCTGGCCAGCGCGATCCCGATCGGCACGTTGATCGCGATGAGGCCGATCAGCCCGACCAGCATCAGCAGCAGAGTCATCGCGGGTCAGTCCCGCCCGATTGGTCGGCGGAGTTTGGATCAACTGGCGGCGGCGCCTCGCTCGACTGGCCGGCGCGCACGCGGCGCCAGTAGGCGGGCAGCGACAGCAGCTCGCAGAGGATGAAGAGCGCGGCGCCGATCGGAATCACCGACTGGGTGATCTGTACCGGCACCTGCGGCAGGCTGACCAGAGTATCCCCCGCCAGCACCTGCAGCACGCGCCAACCGGTCCAGGCCAGCACGCTGAAGAAGCCGATCACGCAGAGCTCGGCCAGCACCACGCCGGCGGCCCGCCAGCCCGGCGGCAGCGCCAGCAGCAGGCCGTCGAAGCCGATGTGCGCCCGCTTGAGGGCCGCCAGTGCGGCGCCGTAGTAGGTGATCCAGGCCAGCATGATGGAGGCGATCTCGTCGTACCAGGTGAGCGAGGCGCCGGCCTTGCGATAGATCACCGCCAGCACGACAACCACGGTGAGCGCCACCATGAGGAAGATCAGGATCGCCTCGAGCAGACGCTCGAAGGCAGTGCGCAACTGCACCAGGGTCACGTCGGCGGCCCCCTCTCAGAGATTGCCGTGCAGGTTCGGATGGTGCGCGGGGCGGCGCGGCCCGCCCCGGCGGCGACCGGGGCGGGCCTGCGCAAAGCTAAGAGCCCTCGTTACGAGCCTTCGGCCAGGCTGAGCGCCCTATCGACCATCTCCTGGCCGCCGTCGACGGTGCTGCCGAACTCCTCGTAGATGCCCTTGCTGGCCGCGACGAAGGCCGCCTTGTCGGCCTCGTTGACCTCGATGCCGCCGGCCTTCAGCTTCTCCAGCAGGTCGACGTCGAAATTGGCCGCGGTCTCGTAGACGTAGGCCTGGGTCTCGCGCGCCGTCTCCTCCAGGATCTGGCGCACGTCGTCCGGCAGGCTCGCCCACTTCTCCTTGCCGACGGCGACGTAGGCCGGCGTGTAGACGTGGCCGGTCAGCGAGAGGTACTTCTGCACCTCCTGGAACTTGGCGCTGTGGATCTGCGCGAAGGGATTCTCCTGGCCGTCGATCACGCCGGTCTGCAGCGCGGTGAAGACTTCGGAGAAGGCCATCGGCGTCGGGTTGGCGCCATAGGACTGGAACATCTTGACGCGCCACTCGCCCTTCGGCGTGCGCAGCTTGATGTCCTGCAGGTCCTCGGGCGTGTTGATCGGGCGTACGTTGTTGGTGATGTGACGGAAGCCGTTCTCCCAGATCGCGATGATCTGATAGCCCTTGGCCTCGGCAGCCGGCACCAGCTTCGGCCAGACGATCTCCTTCTCGATCCGCGCCATGTGGTCGCGGTCCTGCACCAGATAGGGCATCTCGAACAGGCCGAACTCGCCGGCCACGGACGACATGACGGTCGAGGGCAGGGCGAAGTCGACCGTACCCAGCTTCAGCTTCTGCAGCAGCTCCTGGTCCTTGCCGAGCTGGCTCGAGCCGAAGACAACCACCTCTGCCTTGTCGCCGAGCTTCTCATTGGCGCGCTTGGCGAACTCCTCGGCCGAGAGGGCGAAGAGCGAGCCGGGCGCCCCGACGTGGCCGAACTTGAGCTCGATCTCGGCCGCCTCCGCCTTGCCCCACAGCAGGGCCGTGGCCAGCAGCAGCACGCATAGCCTGATGAGCGTCATGGAAACCTCCCTAAGCCTTATCGTTGCCGCGGGCCAAGGCCCGCGCGTCGCCGCTTGGCGCGTCACTTGTCGGCGCTGGGAGGGCGAGCCGGCATGCCGGCCAGGGGCCTTCCCTCGCCGTGGTATACCAGACTATCACGCTTTTGCCGGCGGGGCGGTAGCGAATTTGTGGCCCACGAACGATATGGGCGAACGGCCTAGGAGATTCACAGTTTTCGCGCGTCGGTTTCGCAGCGCCCATCTACACACCACTGTCGTCCCGGGCCTTCGCCGCGCCGAAGCGGCTTCGGCCGCGCAGGCGGGGCTCGTCCCCGAGACCCAATGGCGTCAGAGCGTGGCATGGATAGGCCATTGGGTCCCGGCAACAAGTGCCGGGACGACTGCGCGGCGCGAAGCTATGCGCAGCGCTGCAGCCGTGGCTGTGGCAAGGGCGAGCTTCTCCTGCCTGAGACGCGCGGATGGCCTGGGCGAAATACAGGGCGACGGGAGTGAGCTATCGGGGAGAATGGCCGGAAATGGCCGGCGAATGGAGGCTAGCCGCCGGTGCCCAGGTTGGAATGGCCGATCATAGCCAGGAACTCGCGCCGGGTGCGGGCGTCCTCGCGGAAGCCGCCCAGCATCCGGCTGGTCACCATCGAGGCCCCGGGCTTGTAGACGCCGCGCGTGGTCATGCACTGGTGCGCCGCCTCGATCACCACGGCGACCCCCTTGGGCTGCAGCACCTCGTTGATGGTGTTGGCGATCTGTGCCGTCATCTTCTCCTGGATCTGCAGCCGGCAGGCGTAGACCTCGACCAGGCGCGCCAGCTTGCTGAGGCCGACCACGCGCTTTTCGGGCAGGTAGCCGACGTGCGCCTTGCCGATGATCGGCAGCATGTGGTGCTCGCAGTGCGATTCGAAGCGGATGTCGCGCAGCAGCACCATCTCGTCGTAGTCCTCGACCTCCTCGAAGGTGCGCTGCAGCAGCTGCACCGGGTCGTCGTCGTAGCCCGAGAAAAACTCCTCGTAGGCACGCAGCACGCGGTCCGGCGTGCCGGCCAGGCCCTCGCGCTCGGGATCGTCGCCGGCCCAGCGGATCAGGGTCTTGACCGCGTCCTCGGCCTCCTTGCGCGATGGCCGGGGCACCAGGCGGCCACGGTAGACGTCGATGGAAACTGGCTTGTCTGCCGTCATGTCCTCTAGTTCCTCGCTGCCGCCCCGGCGGCCCACCACCCCGCTCGGGCCGGGCGGCCAGACTAGCCAGCGCCGCCTGCCGCGGCAATCTTCGTGGCAGCCCGGCGTCATCCGCCTGTCATCCGCCGAGTGCGGGTTGATGTTCGCTATTTGTTCGAGCGCGTAGGGCGCCGCCGCGATCACGGCCGACCGGGCCTCCGGATCAGGCTTGCATGAGTGCCGAATCCCAGCGATCCCAAGGCAATCCGGAGCGGCGGCGCGCGTTGACAGACCCGGTAGCCGGCCCTATGTCTGTCGGCACCAAGGCGCGGCCTTTTCCAGCCCCTTTCCAGTCTCGAGGTCTTCATGATCGGCGCGCTCGCCAAGCGACTCTTTGGATCGGCCAACGAGCGCTACATCAAGGGACTTTCCAAGGCCGTCGACGCGATCAACGCACTGGAGCCGCAGCTCGAGGCGCTGAGCGACACCGATCTGCGAGCCCGCACCGACTGGCTGCGCGGCCGCGCCGCCGCTGGCGAGAGCCTGGACGACCTGCTGGTCGAGGCCTTCGCCACGGTGCGCGAGGCGGCCAAGCGGACCCTGGGCCAGCGCCACTTCGACGTGCAGCTGATGGGCGGCATGGT
>JBHJOF010000143.1:0-8733 GCA_050330055.1 Kiloniellales bacterium | reverse complement strand
AGTGCACTGACATAATCAGAGGATTCACAAGCGGGCCGGGTCGTGCGAGTCTGTGGGCATGGCTCAGACCGTCTGCATCTTACTTTCCACCGAAGATCGCGAGCGTTTGGCCGCCGTCGTCGGTGATCGGAACCGCCCGCAGAAGCATGTCCAGCGGGCGCGCATCATCCTGTTCTCGGCCGAGCGGCTGCCCGTGCTTGAGGTCGCCCGGCGCAGCGGCGCCAGCCGTCCCGCGGTATGGCGCTGGCAGCAGCGCTTCGCCGAGAAAGGAGTGGCGGGGCTGCTGCGCGACAAGACGCGCAAGCCCGGCAAGGCGCCGCTGCCGGCCGAGATCGTCGCCAAGGTCCTGTCGTTGCCCTGCGGCGAGCCGCCCGGTCAGGCCACCCACTGGACCGGCCGCCTGGTCGCCAAGGCCGTCGGTATCAGCCTGCGCGCCGTCCAGCGCATCTGGGAAGCACACCGCCTCCAGCCTCATCGCATCCGCACCTTCAAGAAGTCCAACGATCCCGCCTTCGCCGCGAAGGTCGAGGACATCGTCGGCCTCTACATGAACCCGCCGGCCCACGCCGTCGTCGTCTCGATCGACGAGAAGAGCCAGATCCAGGCGCTCGACCGCACCCAGCCCGGCCTGCCGCTCAAGCCCGGCAAGTGCGGAACCATGACCCATGACTACAAGCGCAACGGCACCACCACGCTGTTCGCCGCCCTCAACATCCTCGACGGCAGCGTGGTCGGTCGCTGCATGCCCAAGCACACCCACAAGGAGTTCATCAGCTTCCTCAACGCCGTCGAGCGCGCCGTCCCGCCGGGCAAGATCATCCACGCCATTGCCGACAACTACGCCACCCACAAGCATCCCAAGGTCCTGCAATGGCTGGCCGATCATCCGCGCTGGGTGTTCCATTTCACCCCAACCTCCGCCTCCTGGCTCAATGCCGTCGAAGGCTTCTTCTCCATCCTCACGCGCAGGCGTATCCGCCGCGGCGTCTTCAAGTCCGTCGCCGACCTCCAGCACGCCATCCGCCGCTACATCCGCGAGCACAACACCACCGCAAAGCCCTTCGTCTGGACCAAGCCGGCCGATGTCATCCTCGACAAACTCAGCCGACTGCCTGCACCATCCGTATGAGTCAGTGCACTAGAGGAATTCCGGCTTGCTGCACATTTTGCTATACTCAAGCGCTGCTAAAGACAGCTTGGCGAAAGTCGCCGATTAGGAAATCAAGGGCTTAGAATAGTGGCGTCCCCTAGGGGAGTCGAACCCCTGTTTTCGCCGTGAGAGGGCGACGTCCTGGGCCACTAGACGAAGGGGACGCAGGTGGCCGGAAGCGGCCCCTGATTTAGCGAATGCCGGGCCCGGTTACAAGTCCGCGCTGAGCGGGCAGAAGCGCAACCCCTGCCCCTGCCAAGAGGCGCCCCTCCCTCACCCTGCGCTGCGCCGCGGCGTCTCGGCCAGGCGGCGGACCGCGGCGAGGAAGGTCTCGACCTCGGCTTCCGTGGTGCTGAAGGCGGTGACCAGGCGCACCTCGGCCAGGCCCGGCTCGCGCGGGGGCCAGCGATAGAACTGGAAGCCGGCGGCCTCCAGGCCCTCGGCCAAGGCCTCGGGCAAGGCGGCGAAGAGCTCGTTGGTCTCGACCGGATGGCGCAGGATGACGCCCGGCAGGGCGGTCAAGCCGGCCGCCAGGCGCGCCGCCATGGCATTGGCGTTGCGCGCGTGGCGCAGCCAGAGGTCATCCGCCAGATAGGCCTCGAGCTGGGCCGAGAGGAAGCGCATCTTGGAGAAAAGATGGCCGCCGCGCTTGCGCCGGTAGCCGAAACCGGCGGCCAGCGCGGGCCGGAACACCACCACCGCCTCGGCCGCCAGCGCGCCGTTCTTGGTGGCGCCGAAGGCCAGCACGTCGACTCCCGCCTTCCAGGTCAGCTCGGCCGGGCTGCAGCCGGCCGCGACCAACGCGTTGGCGAAGCGGGCGCCGTCCATCTGCAGGCCGAGCCGCTTGGCGCGGGCGACCTCGGCGATGGCGGCCACCTCGTGCGGCCGGTAGAGCGTGCCGGCCTCGGTCGCCTGCGACAGGCTGACCGCCGCCGGCTGCACGTGGTGCACGTCGCCGGCGCCGACGATGGCGTTGGCCAGATCGTCGGGGTCGAGCCTGCCGTGTTCGCCTTCGAGCGCGATCAGCTTGGCGCCGCCGCTGAAGAACTCGGGCGCGCCGCACTCGTCCTCGTGGATGTGCGCGCCCTCGTGGCAGTAGATCGCGCCATAGGCCGGTGCCAGCAGGCTCAGTCCCAGCGCGTTGGCCGCCGTGCCGGTCGCCACCGGGAAGGCGGCGAGATCGCACTCGAAGACCTCGGCCAGCCTGCGCTCGACCCGCCGGGTCCAGTCGTCGGCGCCGTAGGGCATGGCGCTGCCCTGGCCGGCGCGCGCCAGCGCCTCCAGGATCTCCGGCGCGGCGCCTGCGACATTGTCCGAGCAGAAGTTCACCGTAGTGTCCGGCAAGGCCCCGTGTTCCCCTTTCTTGGCTTCAAGGCTTGGCGCCGAAGCCGATGCGGCCCAACTCGCGGCCGCTCTCCAGGTCGAGCACCAGGACCTGCTGGCAGCCGCGCTCGGCCAGGCCCGCGAGCCGGATCACCAGGCGGTCGCCCTCCGGCTCGGCGGCGGCGATGCTGCAGCCGGCCGGGATCACCAGGTCGACCGCGCCGAATCCCGCCCCGGCGCCCTCGCCCGAGAGGCGGCCGATCAGGGTATAGACGACCAGCCCGAAGGCGGCGAGAATCAGCAGGCCCATGACGATCACGGCGGCCTTGAGGGCTTGCATGCCTGTGGCTCCCTTTCGCCCTTGTCCCCGCCCCGACCGCTGCCGGGCGCCAGACCGCGGCCAAACCTTGGGCAGGGCGCGGTAACCTACGGGCCAGAGCGGGGACCGGCAAGCGGGTCATGACCGGAGAACAGGAGAACGCGGCGGCCGGGCGCCGGGTCAGCTTCGTCGCTGCGGCGGCCGAGGCCGGCCAGCGCATTGACCGGGTGCTGGCCGGGCGCCTGCCGGCGCTGTCCCGCTCGCGCCTCAAGGCGCTGATCGAGGAGGGCTGCCTGAAGGCCGACGGCGCGGCGCTCACGCAGCCCTCGCACAAGGTCCGGGCCGGTCAAAGTTTCGCCATCTTCCTCCCGGAAGCTCGCGCGCCTAGTCCCGAAGCCCAGCCGATTCCCCTGACCGTCATCTACGAGGACGCGGATCTGATCGTGATCGACAAGCCGCCTGGCATGGTGGTGCACCCGGCCCCGGGCAATCCGGACCGCACCCTGGTCAACGCGCTCATCGCGCACTGCGGCGCCTCGCTCACCGGGGTCGGCGGGGTGCGCCGGCCCGGCATCGTGCACCGTCTCGACAAGGACACCTCGGGCCTGATGGTGGCGGCCAAGACCGAGGCGGCGCACCAGGGCCTGATCGCCCAGTTCGCCGGGCGCAGCATCGAGCGCGCCTACCTCTGCCTGGTCTGGGGCCGGCCGGAACCTTCCAGCGGCGAAATCGTTGGCAACATCGGACGCGACCCGAGGAACCGGAAAAAAATGGACCTGCTGAGGCACGGCGGCCGCGCCGCGACCACACGCTACAAAACCCTGAAGAGCTTCGCCGGCGGCGCGATCAGCCTGCTGGAATGTCGGCTCCTGACCGGGCGTACCCATCAGATCCGGGTCCACCTCAGCGCCAAGGGTCATCCCCTGGTCGGCGACCGGCTCTACGGCGCCCGGGCGCAGCGGCGGGCCAGGGATCTGCCACCCGCCGCCGCCGCGGCCGTGGCGGCCTTCCCGCGCCAGGCGCTGCACGCCCGCAGCCTCGGATTCCGCCATCCGACGAGCGGCCGATCACACAGATTTGAAATCTTGTTACCTAACGATATAAGCGACTTAATTTATACCTTAGAACGACTTTAGACTTATCTTGACGAATTTGGTCAGATATGCGATCTTGCAGTCTGCTACCGGCTCAGCCCAGCGGGGGACGGCATCGGCGAGCGGATCGTATAATTGGATCGCGTAACCAGTCAGCCCAGCCATCCGCCAGGTACGGTAGATCGGGACGCAGTGCAGCCCCCTCGATCGACAATTGACGGAGCAGTCTCGTGACCGCATCGACGCCAAGAGTTCCTGTCCTCGGATCAGAAGGCAATCTGGCGCGCTACCTGCAGGACATCCGCAAGTTCCCGATGCTGGAGCCGGATGAGGAATACATGCTGGCCAAGAGCTGGCGCGAGCATGGCGACACCGAGGCCGCCCACAAGCTGGTCACCTCGCACCTGCGCCTGGTCGCCAAGATCGCCATGGGCTACCGCGGCTACGGCCTGCCGGTCTCGGAGCTGATCTCCGAGGGCAACGTCGGCATGATGCAGGCAGTCAAGCGCTTCGATCCGGAGCGCGGTTTCCGCCTCGCCACCTATGCCATGTGGTGGATCCGCGCGGCGATCCAGGAGTACATCCTGCACTCCTGGTCGCTGGTGAAGATGGGCACCACGGCGGCGCAGAAGAAGCTGTTCTTCAACCTGCGCAAGCTGAAGGGCCAGATGCAGGCGATCGAGGAGGGCGACCTATCGCCGGAGCAGGTGGCCAAGATCGCCACCGCCCTCGACGTGCCGGAAGACGACGTGGTGCAGATGAACCGCCGCCTGGCGGCGCCCGACCACTCGCTGAACGCGCCGCTGCGCATCGACGGCGACGGTGAATGGCAGGACTGGCTGGTCGATGATACGGACGACCAGGAGACCATGCTGGCCGAGAACGAGGAGCTGACCAAGCGCCGCGCCCTCTTGACCAACGCCATGCAGACGTTGAACGAGCGCGAGCGGCACATCCTGGAGGAGCGGCGCCTGCGCGACGACCCGACCACGTTGGAGGACCTGAGCCAGCACTACGGCATCAGCCGCGAGCGGGTCCGCCAGATCGAGGTGCGCGCCTTCGAGAAGCTGCAGAAGGCGATCCGCAACGCCGCCATCGAGGAGCGCCTGGCCACCAGCTAGGGTGCTGCAGCCCGCTCCAGACGGGGCTCCAAGAACCACGCCAAGCGGAAGGCTGCCGTCGGGTATCCTCGGCATTTCCCGTTGCGCGGCAAGCCGCCGTGCAGCTATACGACAGGCGTGCTACACCTCGACTATGACGTGACGAACACTAGGGTGCGTCATCGCACGGGTACGCTATGGATACGACGGTGAGTGCTGGCGCCAAGCCGCGCAGAGCGAATGGCGAGGGTTTCTCGGCCTGGTGGTGGCTGGCGATGCCGATCGCGGTCGCGCTGGTGTTGGCGGTTGTCGATCTAAGCTGGCCCGAGTTCTACAAGGTCTATATCGGAAGCGAGCTGGGCCTGCTCGAAGGCTCCCATGTCCTCATCCCGCTAGCCGCCATGGTGATCGCGATTCGCATCCTGATGCTGCGCGAAACACGCAGGCACCCCTGGCTCGTCGCCTGGGTCGCGCTCGGCGCTGCGGCCTGCCTTTACATCGCCGGCGAGGAAGCGAGCTGGGGCCAGCATTACGTCGGCTGGTCGACCCCGGAACGGTGGCAAGAGATCAACGACCAGCAGGAAACCAACCTGCACAACGTCAGCTCCTGGTTGGACCAGAAGCCCCGACTCGTACTCGAGCTGGGCGTTATCATCGGCGGCATCATCATACCGATCGCCGCGCTCTTTCGGCCGGCCCTGCGCCAGGTCCGCTTTGCGGTGATCCTGCCGCCTCTGCTCTGTCTGCCGGTTGCCGTCCTCGCGGAGGTCATTCGCCTGACCGAGCGAGTGCCCGGTCTGATCGGTACGCAGCCGATTCTCTACGAGCGGCCGAGCGAACTGCAGGAACTCTACTTCTATCTCTTCATCCTGTTCTATCTGATCGTGCTCCGTCAGCGCCTGACGGCTGCCTCGCAGGAGCGAATGGCGGCCCGCGCCGCGCCGGAGTTTTCAGCGGACTAGGCTGATCGCCCTCCTAGAGCATTTTCGGGCGAAGTGGAAGCCGGTTCGCCGTCCGAAAATGCGACCAATCAAGAAGTTATAGAGCATGATCCGATTCGATCCGATCGGATCATGCTCTAGAGTCCAAGTACTTCCGAGGCGTCGAGCTCAGAGCGCGGCTCCAGGGTCGGGCCGCTTTTCCTCTTCAGCTTCTCTTCCGCGGCGGCCTCCGACTTGGCCTCCAGCTTCACGTCCTCGCCCCAAGTATCCACCAGCCGCTTCTGCTGCTGCGCGAGCTGGCGGACTCTGGTCCTTGTAAGCTGCTCGTAGTAGACGGAGATGATCGGCGGCATGCCCATGTGCAGCAGCCAGCCAACCGTCGCTGCGCCATAGGCCATGACCCAGTGCAGCGGGTCGGCCAGCGTCGCCGCCGCAGAGCCCAGGCTCTGGCCGCGCGCCCAGAGCTCGGTGACCGCCGGCAGGATGCCGCAGAAGTTCGTCATGGCGATCGTCAGCACCAGGTACTTTTCGCGACCGCGATCGAACAGAAAGGCCAGCGCGGTCGGCAGCATGCCGGCACCGAGCACCAGGCAGGTCGGGAACAGCACGCCGACCAGCGGCAGGCCCAGCACGCCGATGATCAGCTTCGCCGAGGCGTTCATCCCGGCCCGCGGCTGCAGCTTCGGCTTCGCGGCACCGGCTCGTTTCGCCGTGCCTGGTTTCGCCGCACCTTGCTCAACGGCCGCCATGCGTTGCCTCCTCCACCGCCATTGCCCCTGCGCCGGCCTACATCCCGCTCACGTAGAGCAGGGTGAGAATGACCAGGGTCATGCCCGACAGGATCGCCGAGAGCAGCACCGCGGCCTGCCCGCTGCCGCGCGCAATCTGCTTGGCATTGGTCAACCCGCCGGCTTCGAGCCATTTGATTTCCCGCTCGGCCTTGGCATAGAGCGTCCGTGCCTCGGCATAGCCCTGCTCGTCGGCCTGCTTTTCCGTAGTGTTGTCGATCAGCGCGAGGAGCTGGGTCAGGTCGCCCTTCTGCGCCGCGTTCTGAATCTCGAGGGCAAGATCCTGCCGATAGGGCCGGTTGTGGAAGCTCTCGATGACCGGCGAGAGCAGGCGGACGAGCCAGCGCGCGAGCGCCGGCAAAGGCGGCGCTTCCGTCAGGTGCTGGACGGTTGCGAGCAACCGCAGCATGCCGATGCGGTGGCTCGAGGATCCCTGGCGACCACCCAAGGCCGATGCCACCCGCTCCGGTACGTTCTTGAGCCGAGCGAGGCAGAAAGCGGCGATGTGCCGGTCGACCGGCTCCGCTTCCTGCGGCCCGGCGGCGGCGATGCGCTCCAGCGTCGGCAAGAGGCGATCGATGTCCGAGACGACATAATCGTCGAACAGCGGGCTGCGGCAAGGCCAATCCTGATTGAACTCGTAGACACAGCGCTCGGCACCGAAGCCCCAGCCCGCCCGGTGGAGGTGAAACGCCGCCATCTCCAGCATCTTCTTGAGCGGCACGAACTCCGGTCGCGTGTGCGCCTGGGCCTCGAGCCAGATGTTGGGCAGGCGCGCGGTGATGAGGGCGCTGAAGACCTCGACGGTATCGGGCTTGCGAAAGTCGATTGCCAGCGCCTGGCCGAGGGATTCCGGGATCGAAGCGAAGCCCGGATAGCGGACCGGCGCCGACGGATCGAATGCGATCAGCACGCTGGCCAGGGTCTCGCGCCCGCTGCCGCGCACGCTCGAGGCATGCGCCAGCATCAGCTTGTTGAACAGCGGCCCCGCGACTTCCTTTACCGGCAGGCTGCGCTTGACCCACTTGGCTAGCTCCTGCTCCTTGATGGTGCTGGTCGCTTCCTGCCAATTGCGCGACATGGTGAAGGCCAGCGTGCGCAAATCCAGGTGGGAGCGCCCGGCGAACTCGAAGCTGCGGGCCGCCTTGGGCGGCAGCGGCGCCTGCTGCGGCGTCTGCTTGCGCCCGTCGAGCCAGAGCAGCAGGTCGGAGATGCGCCAGCGCACCCCCGGGTCGTCGCACAGCAGGCCCCGCAAGGGTTCCATCATGGTGAGCGAGGTGCGGGTGCTCCCGATCAAGGTTGCGTAGCTGCCCTTCTCGATCTTGGCGGTGATGATCTGCTCGTCGCTCATTCCGGCGCAGGGGTTGCCGCCGGCAATCAGTACCGCCAGCAGCACGCCCAGGGCATAGAGATCGTCCGAAAGCTGGCTGATGGCGCGGCCGGAGCGGCCGGCCATGGCATTCTCGATTGTTTCGTAGATCAGCGGCTGGTGATAGGCGGCCGGCGCGCTGATGCATTCACCCAACACCGCCCCGTCGGCCGCACTGCCGCCATAGAACAGGTTGTCGGCGCGGACCGCCCGATGCGGGATGGAGCGAACGTTCAGGTCTTCGAAAAGCGGCACCAGCGGGCGCAGTACCTTGCGGAAGATGTCCTCTTCGCGCAGCGGCTCGATCCTGGCGTCCGGCCCCGACAGCACCCGGGCGCCGCCGGGCCGCTCGAAGACCAGGATGTAGCGCTCCTTGCCGAACGTCGGCCAGGTCGCGACGGTCCAGGCCAGCGGCACCAGGAGCGGCATCTTCTCGATCCGCACCAGGCTGGTGAAGTAGTCCAGTCGCGGCGGCAGCTCGGGACTGCACACCAGGGCGAAGAGGGGCTTGCCGCCGGGCTCCGTATCCTCGGCCGCATAGGCTTCGCAACCCGGCGAATCGAGCTGCGCCAGGCGAGCCCCAGGGTCGACCTGGAAGCGCTGGCCCACCGAAACCATGCCGCCGATCATGCGCACCCCTTGCTGGTGT
>JBHJOF010000142.1:0-11977 GCA_050330055.1 Kiloniellales bacterium | reverse complement strand
GGCGGATCGAGATCGAGCTCCTCGATGGCCAGTGGCCGGCTTTCCGCATAGGGCTGCGGTCGCCCCATCTCGTGCAGCACAGCGGCTTTGATCTTCATGATTGATCTCCCGTCGAAAAGCCCTCGAGGCTGCGAATCTTGATCGGCCGCTCCTCGACCACGCCGCGCTCGATGACGAAGAGCCGGTCGAGCAGCTCGACAGAGTGCGTGAAGTCCGATTCCGACAGCAGGACCGAGAGGCCCGTGCCTTTGAGGTCGCCGATGACCTCGGCCAGGCGCTGCGCCAGGGCTGGCGCCACGCCTTCGAAGGGCTCGTCGAGCAGAAGCAAACGCGTGCCGGAGAGCAGGGCCCGAGCCAGTGCCACCAGCTTCTGCTAGCCGCCGCTGAGCTGCAGCGCCCGCCGCGGCGCGAAAGCCGCAACCTCGGGCATCAACTCGTAGATGCGTCGCAGCCTGTCGCTGGCGCCGTTCAGCCGGCCAGCCCAGGCCGGCAGCAGGATATTCTCCTCCACGGTCAGGTCCGGAACCAGGCGCCGGTCCTCCGGCATGTAGCCAATGCCGAGGCGAGCCCGCCGGTAGGCCGGCAGCGCGGAGAGGTCGCGGCCGTCGAACTCGACCTGACCGCGCCCGGCCGGCAGCAGTCCCATGATGCTGCGCATCAGCGTCGTCTTGCCGGCACCATTGCGGCCGATCAGGCCGGCGGTCGCGCCGTCCGGGATAGCGAGCGCGACGCCGTGCAGCACGTCGGTGCGGCCGATTGCGACGTCGAGGTCCCGAATGCTCAGCATCAGGTGCCCCCCGCTGCGGCGCGGCGATGCAGCTGCGATCCGACCACGTATTGCCGGACGTCCGGGTCGG
The DNA here is from genome assembly GCA_050330055.1 of Kiloniellales bacterium. Taxonomy (GTDB): domain Bacteria; phylum Pseudomonadota; class Alphaproteobacteria; order Kiloniellales; family JAKSDN01; genus JBHJOF01. The sequence continues at coordinate 11,120 of JBHJOF010000142.1, read as the reverse complement.
CCAGGACGGACTGCGGCTCGCCGTCGGCGATCACCTTGCCGTCATAGAAGGCGACCACCCGCCCGGCGTAGCGCTCGACGATTTCCATGTCGTGCTCGACGAAGAGCACCGTCGTCTCGACCGCCGCGAGCGCCGCCATGAGGATGTCCATGACGGCGAACTTCTCGTCGAAACTGATGCCGCTGGTCGGCTCGTCCAGCAGAACGATTCGCGGCGCCCGGACGGTCGCCATGGCGATGTCGAGCAGCTTGCGGACGCCCTGCGGCAGCAGGCCCGCCTTGCGCTCGGCGTAATCGGCGAGATCGTACCGGGCGAGGAGTTCCTCCGCCTGCTGTACGGCCTCGCCATGCCTGATCGGCCGCCAGGCTTGCCAGCCCTTGCCTTTGGCGATGCCGATCGCCATCAGCAGGTTATCGAGCACGGACAGCTCGGCGAAGACCTGCGGGATCTGGAACGAGCGGCAGATGCCGAGTTGGGTGATCGCCCGCGACGGCAGGTGGGTGATGTCCCGGCCGAGGAAGCGGATCGTACCCCGCGTGGGCTTGAGGTGGCCGGTCACCATGTTGACGAAGGTGGTCTTGCCCGCGCCGTTGGCGCCGATGATGCCCAGCACCTCGCGCTCGGCCACGGAGACCGTGACCCGGTCGGCGGCGATGACCGCGCCGAAGCTGATGCAGAGGTCGTCGGCTTCGAGCACCGCCGGCATGTCAGCTGCGCCCCCTCTGCAGGACCAGCGACCAGAGGCCGCCCGGAAGGAAGAGGATCACCAGCAGCATCGTGCCGCCGATGATCATCTGCCAGCTGTAGGGCGCATAGGAGAAGGCGAAGGAGCGGACAATCTCGAGCAGGAAGGAGCCCACGAAAGGCGCCAGCACGTTGCCGGTGCCGCTCAAGAGCGCGATGAAGACGAACTCGCCCGAGGTCGTCCAATAGGCCAGATCGGGATCGACATGCCCCACGGTGACGGCGACCAGCCCGCCGCCGAGGCCGGATATCGCGGCGGCGATGACGTACTTGGCGTAGAGCGCGCGGCGCACCGAGGCGCCCAGGAACTCGACGCGCAGCTCGTTCTGCCGGATCGCATCGCCCAGCGCCCCCAAGGTGGACTTCAGATAGCGGTGCAGTACCGCGGCGACCCCCACGGCCAGGACGCAGGTCAGCGCGAAGGTCGCATAGCGGTGCGCCCAGCCGGTCAGCTGCACCCCGAGGAACCTGGCCTGCGGCACGTTGAAGCCGTCCGTGCTGCCCAGCGCCTCGGCCTTGACCAGCAGGCCGTAGAGGATCATCGACAGCGCCAGGCTCAACATGGCGAAGAAGATTTCGCGGTAGCGCGACATCAGCAGGCCGAGCACCATGGCGGCAAGCGCGGCGCCGAAGAGCCCGAGCGCCAGCACCGCGAAGATGTCCGACAGGCCAAAGAACCGTCCAGCCATTCCGGCGGCGTAGCCGCCGATGCAGTAGTAGAGGCCCTGGCCGAACGAGACCAGGCCGGCGCGCATCTGCAGCATCACGCCCAGGACGACGAGGCTGTTGGCGAGCGACAGCTGCAGCAGGAAGCGCAGCCAGTCGGGCAACGCGAGGCCGGCAAGCAGCAGCGCCGGCAGGGCGAGCAGCAGAACCAGAAAGGTGCGATCGCGCAGGGCGCTCATATCTTTCGCGCCTCCGGCTTGGCGAAGAGGCCGTAGGGCCGCACCGCGAGCACGAGCGCCATGGCGGCGTAGATGACGAAGAGCTCCGCCTCCGGCAGCAGGTGCACCGACGCGGCGCGCGCCAGGCCGACGACCACGGCGCCGAGCATGGCGCCGCCTATGCTGCCCAGTCCGCCGATCACGACGACGGCGAAGGCGAGCACGATGACCTCGACGCCGATCCCCGGCACGACCGAGATCTTGGGCGCCGAGACGGCGCCGCCGAGCGCGGCCAGCACGGCGCCAAGCGCGAATGTAGCGGCGAAGAGCGCGGTCACGTTGATGCCGACCGCCATGCTCATCTCGCGGTCGTGGATCACGGCGACCAGCAGCTTGCCGACCTTGGTGCCCTTGAGGCCCCACCAGACGCCGGCGCCGACCGCGACAGCAACGACGATGGTGAGCAGATCGTAGACCGGATAGACCAGCCCGAAGACGTCGACGATGCCGAGCAGGCCATAGGGCTGATAGGCGAAATAGGGATCGACGCCCCAGACCAGCTTGATGAGATCTTCGAGGATGAGAAACAGGGCGTAGGTGACCAGGACCATGATCACCTCATCGCGACCGTACATGAGGCGCAGGACGCCGCGCTCGATCAACAGACCGGCGACGACGCCGACGATGATGGCGGACAAGGGCAGCAGCGCGAAGCTGAGCAGCGGCGCGTGGCCCTGAGTGAAGTAGACGCCGACCATCGAGGCTGCGGCGTAGGCGCCAAGCGCATAGAGGCTGCCATGCGCGATGTTGAGGATGCGCATGACGCCGTAGATCAGCGTGAGGCCGACCGAAACCATGAACAGCCAGGCGGCGAACACGGCTCCGTCGACCAGGATAGCGACAGTGGTCAGCATGGGGCGGTCAGCATGGGGCGGTCAGCATAGGGCGGTCAGCATGGCGCGGTCAGCATGGCGCTTTAGCCGGTGCCTGCATCGCCTTGGCCCGCCGGGGGCGGCTGGCCGCCCCCGACGGCAGCCAAGGGTCAGCAGCTCGCGCCCTGGAAGCCGCCCTTGATCCAGTCCAGACTCTTGACGCCGTCCGGCGGATTGACGCACTTGGCCTCGTAGTACTTCACGTCGGTCAAGTTCGCCTGACCGCTGTCCCGATCGAACGTGTAGAGGCCGTAGGCGATATCCTGAATCGCCTGATGACCCTTGCCGATCGCCATGCTGACGGTGCCGCTGGGCGTCTCGTATACCAGTCCTTCGAGCGCGGCGATCACCTCCTCCACGTCCGGCATCGTACCACCCTTGGCCGCGGCGGCCTTCTCGTAAGCCGCCTTCACGCCCAGGATGGCCTGCGCCATCTTGTAGGACGGATAGGTCGGCCAGGTGCCGTAGCGGTCGAAGTAGGTCTTGCGGAACCAGTCGTTGAGCGCCGACTCCGGTGCGAAGTTGCCGTGCGTTCCGCGGGCGCCGAGGATCGTGCCCTCAGGCATCTGGGCGCCCAAACGGTGCATCGCCGTCTCGCCGGTCGTGAGCACGATCTTGCTCTTGTCGAACAGGCCGCGGGCCGCTGCCTGGAACACGAAGGCCTCCATGTCGCCGCCCCAGAAGCTGGAGTGGACGGCGTCGGCGCCGCTGGTCAGCAGGGCCGAGATCTCGGCGCCGTACTGACCGGCGTAGATCTTCGGTAACTGCTCCGAGACGACCTCGATGTCGGGCTTCAGGGTCTGCATGGCGGCGACGAAGTCGCGCCAGGAGTCCTGACCCCAGGCGTAGTTCTGGTTGATCCCCGCGATGCTTTTGGTGTCAGGCGCGACCTCCAGCAGGTAGCGGGCGGCGGCGACGCTGTCCATCGTCGCCGTGGGGCCGGTGCGGAAGAGGTACTTGGGCTCCGTCACCACCTCCTCGAAGATCTGCGGCGTGCCGCAGTCGAAGAAGACGGTAAGCTTCTGCAGCTCCTCGACCACCGGCGCGATCGCCTGGCAGTCTCCGCTCGAGATGTAGCCGATCACCAGGTCGACGTTCTGGCGCTCGACCAGCGTGCGGTACTCGGTCACCTGGGTCTGCGCGCCGCCCGCCTCGTCCACGATGATCGGCTCGATCATGGCCTCGGCGATGCCCTTGGTCGCGTAAGGCTCGGGGGCCGTGCCGCCGTTGAGCGCGTCGATCATCAGCTCCGCCGCGTTGCGTGCCGGCACGCCGAACGGCCCCGCCGCGCCGCCCGAGAGGAAGGTGACGAAGCCGATCCTCAGCTTGGCCGTATCCTGGGCCTGCGTGGCCGGGCCGAAGACGGCAAAGGCGGTTGCCAGCGCGGCGGCCGCCGCAATCGCGGGAGCAGCTGTTCTAATGCGTAGTCGGACCATCGTTTCCTCCCTTGTGGTTTGGCGTGATTGTCTTTTTCCAATCGCTTCTAACGAGGTGCGGCCCTCCTCAATCCATCGCGTAGGCCGCCTGGTTGAGGCGGCGGGACAGGACCTCCGGCGAAGGCATCAGCAGCTCCGCCGGAAACACCTTCCAGTTGCCCAACATGGTCGTCGCCGGCGGAAAGTCGCTGTTCGCGATCACCTCGCCGATTGCCTGCATCTGCACGATCTGATGCGTCAGCGGGTCGATATAGGAGGTGAAGCCCTCCGGGTCCTCGGGCAACTTCAAGGAGAGGTTCTCCAGCGTCTCGATCAGCCCCTCCGTGTCCTTTGCGTCGCCCAGCGAATCGACGGCAGCGGCGATGGCCAGGATCCCCGCATAGGCTCCCTCGGCGGCATAGCTCGGGTAGCGGCCGGTCGCCTCGTGAAAGCGGGCGACAAAGTCGCGATTGAGCGCGGTGTCGGGCCAGTTGTTATGATGCCGCGCCGAGAGCACGAGCCCGAGCGGCATGTCGGCGCCCAAGGCGGCCATGACCTCGTAGTTGCCGCCGGCATCGAAGTTGAAGAAGCGGACGCTCTCGAACAGGCCGTAAGCCTTGCCCTGGCGAATGAAGGCGACGGCGTCGCCTCCCCAATGGCCGCCCACCACGACGTCTGGCGCGAGACGCAGGATCGCCGTGATATAGGCCGTGAAGTCGGGTTCGTAGAGCTTCGGCCAGAACTCCCCGACAACCTGGTAGCGGACGTTCAGCTCGTCGAGCTTGGAGCGAAGGTCGTCCCACATGATGTGGCCGTACTCGTAGTCCGGCCCGACGAAGGCGACGGTTTCCCAGTCCTCCGTCCTCTGCAGGTCGGCCAGGTAGAGCGCGCCCGCCGCCATGGACTGGTAGGTGTTGTTCGACAGGCGGAAGTAGTAGGGATGGAAGTTCTCAAGCGTGAGGCGCGAGGAGGCGTGGTCCGTGCCGATGAAGATCTTGCGATTGCGGCGCGCCACCTCGCTGACCGCCAGCCCGACCGCGGAGCTGACGGCGCCGCACAGGAAGTCGACCTGCTCCTCATGGATGAAGCGCTCTGCGATTCGTACGGCGAAGGCCGGCTTGGACTTGGAGTCCTCGATCAGGGCGCGCACCGGAAGGCCGGCTGCGCCCCCTCGTGCGTTCACTTCGTCGAGGGCGAGCTGGATCGCCGCCGCGCTGTCCTGGCCATAGAGCCCGCCCGGCCCCGTCATGGGGAACATGCAGCCGACCAGGACTTCGGCTTGGCCGGCTCTGGCCGCGCGGTCCCACATGGCGGCAGGAGCGGGAAACAAGCTAAGGCCAAGCGCAACCAGCGCCGCGCCGCCTTGACGGCGCGTGATCCCCGTGAGCAATCCGTCCCTCCAGCCGCACTTGGGCGGCAGCCCCTTATTCATTCTTTGGTCTCCAGGCTGTGAATGAGCAATTTTCGGACCAACGAGCGGCCGAGGCCTAAGTTGTTGTTTTATATGAATCACAGCTCGAATGACCTGGCAGTGACGGGCGGATTCCGCTCATGCTCCTTGGCCACCTGAGCGGAATCCGCTCAGGTGGCGGGGCGTTACTCCGGCAGCTTGAGCCGTTTCAGGCGCCGCTTCAGCGCATGGCGCGAGATGCCGAGCTCCTGGGCCGCGCGCCCCTTGTGGCCGCCAACCTCCTCGAGCGTGCGCTGCAGGATGGCGCGCTCGGTTGCCGCCAAGTGATCGGCGATGCTCTCGGCGTTGCTTGGTGCAGCCAGCCTGAATTCCGGCGGCAGATCGCCGCGTCCGATAGTCCTGCCCGGATGGAGGATCGTGAGCCGCTCGATCAGGTTGCGCAACTCGCGCACGTTGCCGGGCCAGGGATAGGCCAGCAGGGCATCGATCGCCGAGCGGTCAAGCTCGATCGGCGCGCAGCCCGCCTCGGCGGCGATGGTCCGCGCGAAATGCAGAGCGAGCTGCGTCACGTCAACGCCGCGCTCGGCGAGCGGCGGAACGGCTATGGTGACCACGTTCAGGCGATAGTAGAGATCGGCGCGGAAGCGCTGTGCCGCGACCTCATGGGCGATGTCGCGGTTGGTTGCCGCGAGGACGCGAATGTCGGCCCTGCGTTCCCGGGTCGCGCCGACCGGACGGAAGCGATAGTCATCGAGAAAGTTGAGCAGCTTGGCCTGCAGACTGGCCGGCATCTCGCCGATCTCGTCGAGGAACAGCGTGCCGCCTTCGGCATATTCGACCAGGCCGGCCCGCCGGCGCTCTGCGCCGGTGTAGGCGCCGCGCTCGGCGCCGAACAGCTCGGCCTCGAGCAGCGTCTCCGGCAGGGCCGCGCAGTTGACCTCGACGAAGGAGCCCTCGGCACGGCTGCTGCAGCGGTGAATCGCCCGGGCCACCAGGGCCTTGCCGGTTCCCGATTGGCCGAGGATCAGAACGGCCCGCGTAACGCTGCGGCCGACCAGCTCGACCTCCTGGCGCAGCCGAACCATGGCCGGGCTATTGCCGATGATGGCGCCCAGCTCCTCGGTGGTCTTGCGGCGCCGGTACGCCACCTCGCGGCTGAGGCGCGCCTGGGCGACGGTGCGCCGGATCACGTGCAGCAGCTCGTCGAGATCGAAGGGCTTGGTGAAGTAGTCCTCGGCGCCGGCCTTCACCGCCTCGACCGCGGCACGGGTGTCGCCATGCGCCGATATGATGATGACCGGCGTGTCCGGCCGCTGCTCCTTGAGGCGCTGCAGCACGTCGAGCCCCGACAAATCGGGCAACTTGAGATCGAGCAGCACGAGATCGGGCGCGGACGCGACTGCGCGCTCGATCCCGCTGCGCCCGTCGAGCGCGCCCTCGGCCTCGATGCCGCGGCTGCTGAGGCCATAGACCAGCGAGTTGATGAGGTTCTTCTCGTCGTCGATAATGAGGATCCGGCTTTCTTGCATGACTCACCGCTCCTCGTACTCTGGCAGAACGACGGTGGCGGTCGTACCCGCGCCGAGCTTGCTGGAGAACTCCAGGCGACCGCCATTCATCTCCACGAGCTGGCGCGAGATGGCGAGGCCGAGCCCGGTGCCGCCCGGCCGAGTGGTGAAGAAGGCATCTGTTATGCGCGCCAGCGCTGCGTCGGATATGCCGACGCCGGTATCTGCGACCTCGAGCATCGCGTTTCCATTCCGGCGATAGCCGCGCAGGCTCAGCCGGCCGCCCTGCGACATGGCCTCGAGCCCGTTCAGAACCAGATTCATCAGGACCTGTTGCAGGTGGCCCGGATCGGCCCGGATCGAGAGCTCCTCATCGACGACGCAATCGATCTCGACCTTGATCTCCCGGGCAGTCTGATCGACCAGCTCCAGAAGGTGACGGAGTACTTCGTGGACGGCGACGCGATCGAACGACGGATCGCGCGGCCGGGCGAAGGTTAGGAGATCGGTCATATTGCCGTCGAGGCGATCGATCTCCTCGGCCATGCCGGCCAGGATGCGCTGCCGGTCACGGTCGGTCTCGCCCGGCAGCAGGACCTGGACGCTGGTCTTGAGCGCCGCCAGTGGGTTGCGTACCTCGTGCGCGACGCCGGTCGCGAAGCGGCCCAGCACCGCCATCTTCTCGACCTCGACGGCGGACCTGATCACCGTCTGCAGGCGCTCGGCCATGGCGTTGAAGGCGCGCGCCAAGGTGTCGATCTCGTCGTTGCCGCGGGCATCGATGCGCCAGGAGAGGTCGCCCCCGGCGACGGTTTCCGCGCCGTCGACCAGCAGCTCGACGCGGCCGCGGATGCGATCCAGCAGGCTGAGGAACAGCCAGGTCAGGACGATCACTACGATCAGGAAGCCGGCGAGCAGCGCATAGCGGACCAGCTTCAGCGAGGTCGAGAGCCAGCCCTCCCGCACCGCCAGGGCGGCGCGCCAGCCGGGCAGGAACTCCGGGCCCTCGATCACTCTGGCAGGCGCGGCAATCGGCGTTGCGACGTTCGAATAGACCTCGCCGCTGGGGACCAGCAGGAGGGGTTGGTAGATACCGGCCTCGTCCTCGGCACCGAGCAGCTCGGTGAGGGAGGCGAGGCGCAGGTGCAGGGCGATCCGACCGCCCTCTCCGATCGCCTCGCCCTCGCCCAGGAGCTCGCGGGCCAGCACCAGCGAGCCGGCTCGGCCGTTGCCGCCCGGGATAGGCCCGATGATCTCCGTGTCGTCGCTCCAGACGCGCGCAAATCCGTCGAGCTGCAGCGTGCCGCCGCCCCAATAGGGCGGCCCCGAAGCCGCTTGCCCCGGCACCGCGCGAACGATGGTGCCGGCCGGAGAGAAGAGAAGGATGCCGTAGAGATCGGGCTGATTGGCCTCGAACTCGACCAGGGCCTTGAGGCTCTGGTCGACGTTGCTGGTGCCCACCGTCACCAGAAGCGAGCTGAGGAAGGGATACTCGGCCAGGGTCTCGAGCTGGTAGAGCTGCACCGCCGTGAAGGCGGACAGGCGGCTCGACATCACGGTCAAGCGGCGCTCGAGCCGCTCGCCCGTGAGGCGCGAGAGCAGGTCGCTGGAGTAGCGGTCGTAGAGGACGCCGACCGCCAGCAACGGCAGCACCGCCGCGATCAGCGAGAGCGCGACATAGCGGGCAACGATGCTCTGCCGCCAGGGAATCATCCATGCACCCTCGATGGACCGGATCGAAGTATAGTAGGGGCGGGCGGTGAACGTGAGCAAGGTCGGCTCTGCGAAGGGGCATGACTGGGGTGAGGCGGCTTTGGCGCTCGGAGAACCAATGGCGTGCTTGACCGGCCACGCCGATCGCCCGAGTCGATCATCAATCGCTGCAGGGCCTCCTGCAGCGAATCGACTCAGGCAGTCAGCCGGAGATAGAGCATAGGCAGCCGCTCCGGCAGGCGCTCCACGCGGTCGATCTGCACCACGTTGCGCCGGCCGAAGATGCGGGTCAGGTAGCTGTCGCCGCCGGAATCGAGACCGACGCAGAACACGTCGATGCCGTCGTTTGCGAGTGAAATGACGGCCCTGCGGGCATCTTCGACCAGGTAGTTGAGGTCGCTCACGTCGAGATCCGAGGGCTCCCCGTCGGTCACCACCAGCAGTAGGCGCCGGTGGGTCAAGCACTGGCGCAGGTCGGCGCCGGCATGGCGCATGGCCGCGCCGATGCGGGTCGAGAGCCCGCCTTCGAGGCCGGCCAGATAGGACTGGGCGAGCGCGTCGTAGGGCCCGCCGAAGTCCTTGATCCGCAGGTAGTGCACGTCCTCACGCTTGTTGGAGCAGAAGGCGGCGATGGCGAAGGGGTCGCCAAGCTCGGCCATGGCGTGGGCGAAGAGCGCGGCGGCCTCGCGCTCCAGGTCGAGCACGCTGTCGCTGCTGTGCTTCACCCGGTCCCGGGTCGATTCCGAGATGTCGAGCAGCAGCAGCACCGAAAGGTCGCGATGCCGGCGCTCGGTCGTGCTGTAGACCCGCGGATCGGGGCTGTGACCCATGCGCCGGCTGATCACCGCCTCGATCGCGGCGTCGAGATCGAGGCCGTCGCCCTCGGCCTGGCGCTTCAGACGCTGCGGCCGGCTGACCCGGGCCGAGCGGATCAGGCCGGTCAGGCGCTCGACCACGTCCTGGCGCCGCTCGAGGATGTCGCGCACCAGGCCGGCGGGCCCCGGCCGCGGCTGGTACTCGACCAGGGTGGTCCAGTCGGGCCGTTCGTGTCCGGTCACATAGTCGAACTCGGGATAGCGCGCGACCGGCATGCCCTCCTCCTCGTAGGCCTCGGGCGACAGCGCCGCCTGGTTGACTTCCTCCTCTCTCTCTTCTTCGTGGCGCTCGCGATCCGGCGGCGTGGTCTCGTCCTTCTCCTGCTGTTCGATGCGCACCGACTCGAACAGTAGCTCGGCCTCCTCCATCTCGGGGTTTTGCTGCTCGCCGAAGTCCCACAGGCCCATGTTGTCGTCGCGGTAGGGTGGCTCGACCACGTAGGTGCGCGGGTTGAACTGGATGCGCATCTGGCCGAGGTCGTTGCCGAGCAGATCGCCGATGCGGCGGCTGATCGCCGGGTTCTCCCACTCCGGCTCGCGGTCGAAGAACATGTCGCGGCCCTTCTCGACCCAGCCGTCGACGTCGTGGAAGTCCGGGTCGATCAAGGCGCGCGACAGGCGGGCCAGCAGGCTGGGCGCGGTCAGGGCGCCGCCCGACTGGGCGATGTGGAACGGCAGCCAGAGCCGGCGCAGGCCTGGGAACTCGCGCATCGCCAAGTGCTCGACGCGGGCGTCCTCGATCAGCGAGACCAGGGCGACCTGGATCGGCTTCAGGCTGCGGATCGGGAACTTCTGCCGCGAATACATGAAGTGCGCGGCGATGTGCGCCAGGGCGGCGCGGAACAGGTCCTCGGCCTGGGCGCCGCGATAACCAGGGAAGGTCGGCGGCACGCGGATCAGGCCCTGGCCGAAGGAGGTGCGGCGCCGCGATGGCTCCGGCGCGCTGAGCGAGGGTTCGCGGATCGGCACGCGCAGTTTCCAGAGCGCCGTCAGGTAGGCCTTCAGGCGGCGCTCCACGTCGGTGAAAAGAACCTCGCCGGCCTCGCGCTGCAGCCAGCGCTCGGCCTCCGGATCCTCCATGGCAAAGAAGCGGCGCCGCCGCTCTGCATCGCCGCCAGCCGAGCGCACGCCGGCCAGGAGCCAGGATTCCAGGCGCGAGACGTTCAGGCTGGAGAGCAGACTTTCCATGCGGTCCAGCACCAGTGCGGTGGATTCCGGGGCCAGCGCGGCGAAGCGCTGCATCAGGCTGAGCCAGGAGCGGAAGCGCGGCTCGTCCTGCAGCCGCGCGGCCGCCTTGGCCGCGGCCACGGGCAGGGCGGCGGCGGCCTTGCGGCCGGCCTTGATGGCGATGACCGATACGACGTCGGCCAGTTCGATGGCGACTTCGGGGCCGATCAGCTCGGCGCAGTCGACCGACCGCTGGCGGTAGGCCATGACCACCCCTTCGCCGTAGCCGGCGTCGGCCAGCTTGCGGCAGGCGCGCAGCCAGCGCGCCGCCAGGCCATCGGGAAAGACGCGCTGCGCCGCCTCGCTCAGGCTTTGCGCTTCGTCGGCGTCAGAGACAACCCGCAGGAAATCCTTTGCGCCGTCGTTCATGGCGGCTCAGCACATCGTGAACAAACGTCCCCTCACCCTCCC